>JBAZJM010000250.1:0-6987 GCA_041651315.1 Lentisphaeria bacterium
TCGCCGGCACGCTGCTGGCGGCGCTGTCTGGCTGGTGGCAGGTGTTCGGCGGCGGCCTGGATGAGACCCGCGCCTTTGCCGAGGCCGCGGCGCGCCGCTCCGGCCGCGAACTGCCGCCGGAACTGCTAAACCGGTTGGTGCAGCGGCGCGCCTTTGGGCCGTTCGTGTATCCCAACAGTTTTGCCGCGCACCTGATCCTCACCGGGCCGGCGGTGCTGGCGCTGTTGTGGCGCTGGGGGGCTGCGGTGCAGCCGCCGCGGCTCAGCCAGTGCCTGCTGGCGGGGGCGGGCGCCGTGCTCATCGGGGGGGCGCTGTGGTTGAGCGGCAGCCGGGCGGCGCTGGTGGCCTTGGCCGGCGGCGCGGTGCTGGCGGTGGTCGCGGCGGGGTGGTTGCGCCGGCGTCGGGCCTGGCTCGGGCTGGCGGCGGTGGGCGTGCTGGCCGGCGCCGGCCTGTTGGCCGTGAACCAGGGGCGCGGCCTGGAAACCGTCGGCTCCCGGCTGGATTATTACCGGGCGGCGGTGCGGATGACGGCTGCCCATCCGCTGACCGGGGTTGGGCTGGGCGAATTCTTCCCCTGGTACATGCGGCTGAAACCGGCGGGGGCGGAGGAGACGCGCCTGCCGCACAGCATGGCACTGGGCTTTGCCGCCCAAGCGGGCCTGGCGGCGGGCCTGGCGGTGCTGGCCTGCCTGCTGCTGCCACTGCTGCCGCTGCGGCAACTGGCCCGGAAAAACGGGGCGGACGATGTTGGGGCCACCCTTTTGGAAAAGGGTGCTCCCCAAACCCCTTCCCAAAACTTTTGTTGCTTTTTGCGGAGTCCGCAGGCAGGTCTCGGGCAGATGGCGGACCCAGAGGCAAAAGTGCCTGCCTGCGAACTCCGCAAACCGGACTGGATTTTGGCGGTTGCTTTGGCCGTGGGCACTCTGGCCTGGGGGCTTCACAGCCTGGCCGATTTCAACAGCGAGATTCCCGGCATGACCCTGTTGGCGGCCGCTCTGCCCCTGCTGATCCGGCCGCCGGTGCCGGCTGCCGCCAGCGGCAGCACGGCGGCGCCGCGGGGGCGGCGGGGCTGGCGACCAGCCGTCATGGTGCTGGTGCCGGTGCTGGCCGTGCTGGCGGCGGCGGCCTGGCGGCTGCCGGGGGAACGCGCCTACCAGGTGATGTCCAACGCGATGTCCGATCCCGCCCTGCCGCCGGAGGCGGCGGCGCGGCTCACGGCGGGGACGGCGGCGGCGCTGCCCTGGTCACCCTATCCATGGGCCATGCTGGGGCGGCTGGCCGCGGAACGGCAGGCCTGGCTGGTGGCGGCCGACGCCTTCGGCCGCGCCGCTGCGCGGACGCCGCATCGGGCGGCCTTCCATGACCGGCGCGCCCAGGCCCTGGAAAGGCTCGGCGAGGACGCCGCGGCCCGCCAGGAACGCGCGCTTGCCCGCGAATGGTATCCGCATCCGCCGCCACGGGATCGGTGACGCCTGCGCCCCTGGCAGGCCTGGAGGATGATGTTGGGGCCACCCTTTTGGAAAAGGGTGCTCCCCAAACCCCTTCCCAAAACTTTTGTGTGTTTGCGGATTTCGCAGGCAGCTCCCGTGCGACAGGCCACGATTGGGACAGCGGAGGCTGCCTGCGGAATCCGCAAAAGGCACAAAAAGGTTTGACGGAGGGTTTGGGAACCGCCTTTCCTCAAAAGGGGGTTCCCAACCTTATCGCCGCATGGTGATGCCGGGTTTGCGGCGGGTTGGTGTCAGGGGGTGCCGCGGAGGGTGCGGATGGCGGCGGCGGGATCGGCGGCCCGGAAGACGCTGGTGCCGGCCACCAGCAGGTTGGCGCCGGCGGCCACCACTTCGGCCACGTTTTTGGGGCCGACGCCCCCATCGACTTCCAGGTGCACCGGCCGGCCGGTGCGGTCAATGGCCTGGCGCAGGTCGCGGATCTTGGGCAGCATGTCCGGCATGAACGCCTGGCCGCCGTAGCCGGGTTCCACGGTCATCACCAGCACCAGGTCGAGCTGGTTCAGCCAGGGCAGCAGCGCCGTGGCCGGCGTCTTGGGCCGGACCGACAGGCCGGTGGCGCAGCCGGCGGCGCGAATCTGCGCCAGCGTTTCCGTCACGGGATCGGCGCATTCCACATGGAAGGTGATGCCGTCCGCGCCGGCTTCGGCAAAGGGGGTGACGAACCGGCTGGGATGTGACACCATCAAGTGGACGTCGAAGGGCAGCGTGGTGGTTTTGCGGAGCGCTTCCACCAAGGCTGGGCCGATGGTCAGGTTGGGCACAAAATGGCCGTCCATGATGTCCAGGTGCAGCACCTCGGCGCCGGCTTCGGCGACGCGGCGGACCTCTTCGGCGAGGCGGGCGAAATCCGCCGCCAAAAGCGACGGCGCCACCCGCACGCGGCCGGCGGCTGGCACGGGCAACGGAAAGTGTGACATGTCAGGCATCTCTCAACGGTTGGGATCAGGGCGGAAAGACAACGGCGCGTAACTTAGCCGGCCGGCGGCGGGGCGGCCACTGGGGCGGGTGGGGGTGTATGACAGTTTTGTCGGATGATGTTGGGGCGTGAAGTGGGGTATATTACCGGGCTTGCAACCCCAAGCAACCTGGTTCAGGGCATTTTTCCATGGGCAAAAGCACGCTGTACTCGCAGGCCGGAGTGGACATCGATCTGGCCACCAACCTTCTCAACCGGGTCAAGGCCAAGATTTCCGCCACCCGCCGGCCGGAGGCGCTGGCGCCGATCGGCGGTTTTGGCGGCCTGTTCCAGCTGGACCTGAGCCGCTACCGGCAGCCGGTGCTGGTGGGCAGCGTTGACGGCGTCGGCACCAAGTTGATGGTGGCGCGGCTGATGGATGAGCACCGTTTTGTCGGGCATGACATTGTCAACCACTGCATCAACGACATCGCCGTGCAGGGGGCCGAGCCGCTCTATTTCATGGATTACATCGGCATGGGCAAACTGCGGAGTCCGCTCTATGAGCAGGTGCTGGAGGGAATCGCGGACGCCTGCAAGGCGCAGAACGTGACCCTGCTGGGCGGCGAGACCGCCGAGATGCCGGGCATGTACGGCGACGACTACGACCTGGTGGGCTGCATCAACGGCGTGGTGGAGAAGGAGCGCATGATCACCGGCCAGGCCATCCGGCCGGGGCACGCGGTCATCGGCCTGGCCTCCAACGGCCTGCACACCAACGGCTACAGCTTGGCGCGCCGGGTGCTCTTCGAGCAGGGCAAGCTGACCGTGCACAGCCGGCCGGACGAACTGGGCGGCACCGAGGTCGGGCAGGCGCTGCTCAAACCGCACACCTGCTACTGGCCGGCCATCCGCCAGGCCATGGAGCGCGGCCTGCCGCTGCACGGCCTGGCCCACCTCACCGGCGGCGGCTTCTACGACAACATTCCCCGCGTGCTGCCCGAGGGCACCGGCGTGGTCTGCAATCTGGGCGTGTTGCCCATTCTCCCCATCTTCCAGCTTATCCAGAAAACGGGCGGCATCGGCGGCATTGAGATGCACCGCGTCTTCAACATGGGGGTCGGCATGGTGTGGATGGTGCCGCCGTCAGCGGCCCAGGACGCCCTGGCGGTCTGTGCTGAAACCGGTTTCTCCGCCGCCGTCATCGGCGAGGTGACTGCCGGCGCCGGCGTCCGCATCCGCGGCCTGGATCCGGTGTGACCTGCCGGCCTCCAAAGGCGAAATGACAATTTGCCGAAACCGTCTGCTTGCCCTGTGCGGCGTGGGGGTGTGCCTGGCGGCGCTGTATCTTGGCCTATGCCGGTCGTTTCCCGCACCACCGGAGGCGTGGTTGGGCATCCGCCGGGGACAGTCTCAAAGCGAGTTGCGGACGCAGGGCATGGTCGATCCCGGTTACTTCATTGAGGTGAAGGCTTTGGATCAGAACGTGGCGCGGTCACGGTCCTTGATTTTTGGACAGGTCCGGCATTTTCTGCTCGTGCATTATGATGAGGCCTGGCGGGTGCAGGATGTTCAGATCGACTGCGAGACCGAACGGTTCCGGCTATGGCGCCGCCATGTCAGGCTGCCCTAATCAAAATTTTCACTTAAAAGTGGCATGGCCGTCTCGGCCATGTCAGGTTTCGGTCATCGGCGGGACGCCGATGCCTGGAGTTTGGCATAACTCAACGGGTGCGGTTTTCCCGTCCCGGCGGGACGGGGCGGGAATAGGCAGGGGCTTCAGCCCCTGTTTTGCCCGCCCCCCCCATTGCGCGTGCCGTCAGGTACGCGGCGAATCGCGGCGTACCTACGGCACGCCATCGTTTCATTTTTCGGAACAGGGGCTGAAGCCCCTGCCTATTTTCATTTAGTCCCTCCGGGACGAAAACACCCCCCTCGGGACATTGGCAAACAGCCACACGCTAAAGCGTGAACTCAAACGACATGCGTCCCGTGTTTGAGTCCAGCCTTCAGGCTGTTTTCGGATTGTTTTGCCGCCAGCCGGGGGCAACACAACACGCCGGGCTGGACCATGGGGGATTGTGCGTCACTCTTCGGCGACGGCCCACAGGCAGTCCCAGATCAGCTTCAGGATGGTGTGCATCTCGCGGCTTTCGATGATCAGGCCGTAGTTTTCCTGGGCGGAGGAGCAGACGGCGATCTTGTCGTCGTAAAGCGTCAGATTGGCGACGGTGTCGGCGGGGGGCTTGGCCAGGTAGCGGACGCGGCGGTAATTGGTGTCGCCGGCGGCGGCCAGCGGGTCGTCAATCTCCTCCGTCCGGATGCGCAGGGCGTTGGACCAGATCTTGCGGCGGATGCGGCGGCGGATGAAATCCAGCAGGTACTCCTGTCCCAGGGCCTTTTGAAAGCCCAGCATGGAGCCGAAATAGAAATACTCCCTGGCCTTGACCTTGAGCAGTTCCTCGTGGACGTAGCGGATCCCCTCGGCGCCCTCGTAATAGCGCACCCGGGGACGGATGCCGTGACGGTAAAAGAGGTCGTTCAGGTCCGGCAGCAGGCGGTCCAGGGCGTGCGACTGGCGCTCGATGCGGCGCTGGAGGTTTTCCGGGGGTTCGGCGGCGAAGACGCGGCGCTTGCCGGCAAAGGTCACGGAGGCCAGTTTCTGGGCGGCCAGCTCGGCCAGCAGGTCGTAGGCGGTGGTGCGTTTGAGGCCGGCGGCGCGGGCCAGTTCCGCCGCCGTGCCCCGGCCGTGGGCCAGCAGGGCCAGGTAGAGGGCGCCCGGCCTGCCGCCGAGCCCGAGTTCCGCCAGTTGTTCCGGAGTCATGTGCGGGGCCTTTCATTTCGCATTTGTCGAAAATTTTCGACAGTAATCTATGGTGTTTTTAATTTGATTTCAAGGTTGTTTTGGCTATTTTATGGGCATTGGTCGTTATTTAACGACAACTTTAAGCGGGAGTGTGAACGCCTTTATGGATACCCGTTATTTCGAGCTTTTGCCCAAGGTGGTGCCGGCCGACCGGGAGAGCGTCATCCGGATTCGGCCGTTGTTCCAGCACAGTGCCTTCGCCGGGCGGCCGGGGCTGGCGGTGGCCTATGTCCGCGACGATGGCGGGCTGCCGGACGGCCGGGTGGCCGGGTGGGCGCAGTTCGCGCCGGTGCCTTTCGTTCTGGAGGACGGGGTGCTGGTGCTGAGCTGCCGGTTCCGGGGCGAGGGGGAGCATACCTTCCGGGTGAGTTGCACGGAGAACGGCCAAGCCAAAGTGCTGGCGGATTTTCATGTCTATTCCCTGGCGGCGGACTGGCTGGCGCTGCGGCCGTTCAAGGGTGATTTTCATATTCACAGCCACTGTTCCGACGGCCTGGAGGCGCCGGCCTATGTCGCCGCGTCCTGCCGCCGCATCGGCCTGGACTTCATGGCGCTGACCGACCATCATCGCTACCAGCCGTCGCTGGAGGCGATGGCCGCCATGGCCGCGCTGCCCACGGATTTGCGCTGCTATCCCGGTGAGGAGGTGCATGCGCCGGGGAACCCCGTGCATGTGGTGAATTTCGGCGGGAGTTTCAGCGTCAACGAGCGGTTCCAAGATGAGGCGGCGTTCCGGCGTGAGGTGGCGGCGGACGCGGAAAAGCTGGACGGCCTGTCCGATCCGGCGCGGTTTGAAGTCGCCGCCAGTGAGTGGTGTTTCGAGCAGATCCGGGCCGGCGGCGGGGTGTCGATTTACTGCCATCCCTACTGGCGGCCGGAACAGCGGTATTATGTCTCCGAAACCACCAATGACGCGGTGCTGGACCGGCAGAGGTTCGACGCGCTGGAAGTGATCGGCGGCTTTTACCGTCACGAGCAGGAAGCCAATGCCCTGGCGGTGGCGCGCTACCAGGAGTTGCGCGCCGCCGGGCGGCGGATCCCGGTCATCGGGGTCAGTGACGCCCACGGGTGTGACCGTGACCTGTTCGGCTGGTATTACACCATCGTCCTGGCGCCGTCCGTTGCCTTTGCCGACCTGGCGGCGGGCATCCGGGGGATGAACTCGGTGGCCGTGGAGGCGGTGCCGGGGGAGTTCCCGCGCGTGGTCGGCCCGTTTCGGCTGGTCCGGTACGTCTATTTCCTGCTGCGCGAATTCTACCCGCTGCATGACGCGCGGTGCGCCGAGGAGGGGGCGCTGCTGCTGGCCCATCTGGCCGGCGACGCCCAGGCCAGGGCGCGGCTGGCCGCGCTGCAGGGGCGCGTGCCGGAGCTGTTCCGGAGCTGCTGGGCCGGTGGGGACGGGCAGGTCGCTGCCGCTCGCTGAACCGATTGATATTCACTGACCGGCTGAACGTCTTCGCGGGGTGCAACCCCGCGCCTGCAGAAGGGGGGGGCGCTGTAGCCGCGGCTGTGCCAGCCGCGCGGGGAAGTGGTCATTGTGAGGCGCCTGGCACAGGCGCCGCTACAGAAGTGGAAATGGGTTCCTGTAGGCACGGGCGTGTCGCCCGTAGCCATCAGGTTAAGGTTTTTCAAGCGTGCATTGACCGGTGTTTAGGCAGGGCCAAAGGCCCGATTTTATAATAGCCTGGGGCAACGCCCCAGGTTTGCGAGTAAGG
>JBAZJM010000251.1:0-6973 GCA_041651315.1 Lentisphaeria bacterium
TGGAACCCGCCCCCCGGGAACGGGACCAGGCATGGGAGCAGAAGATCCCCTGGCTGGCGCGCCTGTTTGAGGCGGCCCGCCAGTAAGCCCGGTCGGGGCGCGTGAAACGTGACGCGTGACAGGGGGATGCTGCCGCCGCGGCTGTGTCAGTCGCGCGGGGCCTTCATGCCGCCGGGAATTCCCGGTCAGGGGGCAACGGCTTTGGCGGGAGGAGCGGCGGTGCCCGTCAGATGAACGGTTTTCACGCCGGCGGCACGGACAGTGTCGAGCACGCCCAGCAGGTCGCCGCATCCCCGCCCGGCATCGGCGCGGAGCTGGACGGCCGTTTCAGGCTTGAGTTCGACCAGGAGCCGCAACCGGCTGGCCAGCATGCCGGGGGTGACGGCGGCGTCCTGGAACAGGATGCGGCCCTGGGCGTCAAGGATGACGTCCACGGTGCCGGCGCTCTCCGGCGGGGTCAGGGCCAGGGGGAGCTCCGCCGGTTTTTTTCGACGTTCCGTCAGCCCGGGAGCGGCCAGCAACAGGACGATGGCCGCCAGCAGCGCCAGCCCCAGCAGCGGCGCTGCGGGGAGGGTGGTGAACGGCCGGAGCCGCGGTTGGAAATAGCGCGGGGTCATGGTTCCGGGCGGCGCAGGCCGTCGAGCAGTTCGTCCATGAAGGCCTCAACGTCGTTGCCCAGCAGCTGGAGGGAGCGGGCCAGCAGGTTGAAGGCGGCGCCGGCGGGGATGGCCACGGCCAGGCTGGCCAGGGTGGCGAGCAGGGCGCCGGCGATGCCGGGGGCCAGGACGGCGAGGCCGGCGGATTCCTGGCCGGCCAGGGCGCAGAAGGCGGCCAGAACGCCCCAAGCCGCCCCGAACAATCCCAGCAGGGGGCTGCTGGAGACGAAGGTGCCAAGCAGGGTCAGGCGCCGCTCCAGGGCGGCGTTCTGGGTGCCGGCGACCTGTTCCATGGCGGTGCGGATTGCGGCCAGTTCCAGGTCGGTGAGCGGCCGGGGCAGGGTGCGCTGGCGGACGCACAGTTCAAAGTCGCGGTCGTCGAGCCGCAGCAGGTTCACCAGCGTGTCCATGCCGGCCTTGTAGATGGGGACCAGGGGGCCGCTGCAATCCCCCAGCCGCGGCGTCAGCTCCAGCGGCCAGCGGCTTTGGCGGCAGCGTTCCAGCATCCGGGCCGTGCCCTGGCGGGCCTCGCGCAGGGTCAACACCTTTTCGAGGATGATGCTCCAGGCCCAGATGAAGACCACGAGCAGCAGCAGGATGACCCCCTGGCCGACCCAGTCACTGCCGTCGAAGGCGTAGAGCAGTGGGTTGACCGGCGGGCTGGAGAGGTCGGAAATGGCGGATGAATCCATGGAAAAATTCCGGAATTCAAATTCGTTTTTCCAGGGCCGGCGGCATGGCCGCCGGCCCTGGAAAAAAGACGCGGACAAGGTGTAAGCCGGATTCTGTGCCGGCCCCTTGCGGGACCGGTGACGACCATTCCTCTCAGCGGCCGATACCCGAGGCTTCGCCGGCCCTTGCGGGCCGGACCGATGCGGACCGCATCACACGCCTCCTATTTGGCCTTGCTCCGGAAGGGGTTTGCCCTGCCCCTCCGATTTCTCTCGGGGCGGTGGGCTCTTACCCCACCCTTTCACCCTTACCCCGGAATTGCTCCCGGGGCGGTTTGTTTTCTGTGGCACTTTCCTTCCCGTGGCGTCTGGTCCACGGTATCCAGCTTTGACAACTGGACTTCCTGTCCTGTGGAGTCCGGACTTTCCTCCCCCCGCCTTGCGGCGGAGAGCGGCCGTCCCCTTGCCTGCGTCTGCCCGTAACATACCGTGCCATGAGGGAAATGCCCGGCCCGGCTGTTCGCGAAGGGCACCTGGCCCCGTTCTGCATGCGCGGTAGGGGACGTGCGCGGTGAATGGCGTCACGCTTCAGCGTGCGGCGGTTTGCCCCGGCACCGGTGATGCTGACCTGCGCCAGAAGATCATGGCCAGGCCAAAGGTTCCTAAAAACACCGAGACCAATAAAATCAGCTGGCGTCGTTCCTTTTTGGCGGCTTGTGCGGCCAGTTGCGCCGCCTGTCTTCTCTTCAACTCCGCCGCCCGTTTCTCTTTGATTATTTTCCGCACCTCGACCCTGCGCTGTTGTTCCTGCACCTCTCTTTCGCGCTGCTTTTTTTCGATATACTCCCTTTCTTTGACGGGGTCGTATCCATACTTTTTCCGGTCCGCTTCCTTCATCATGCGGAAGTCCATGTAACCCACCCCATGGTTATAGGTGAAGTGCACCCCCAGGACGGTCTTTTCCGTCACCTTAAAGTTGGGATATACGCGACCCCCATCATCCACGAGATCATCCCCCATTGCCACCGCGGCAAAAACCAGAAAAAACAGGGTGCTGATGATTTTCATCGGATTTTTCCTCTTGAGGGGCAACCGGGCCGGCGTGGCAAAAAGATCGGGCGGGCTTGTCTCCGCGAACTCCGCGGCTCCGCGTGAGTGCGGATTTGGGGACGGATTTTGGGACAGGTGAATGGTGCGCCAACACTTCGCAATTCACCCCCATTGTCTATGTTTCTGCCTAACGGCACTCTTCACGGGCGCGCGGCTCCCGCGCGTACCGTGCAGGAACTGGTTCTGCCTCTCCCGTCTTCCGACTTCGGCCACTGATTGTACCCGATGGCCGGGTCGTTCGATTGCAGTTGTCGGATGAACTCCACTTCCTTCTGATTCACCTCGGAGTCGGAGGCCGATTCGGATTCCCACAAGATCTCTTTTCGGATAGTAAAGTCACGCCGTTGCTCGCGGGTGAAATCCTGCGCAATCAAGTCGCTGTTCGCGCTGCCAAAGTAGTTGATGCTGTCGGTCAAATCTTTCCCGACGTATATCTTTCCATTCGGATACGTGATCTTGTAGATGATCTTCATCTTCTCTGGCAGAACATAATAGGATTATGCGCTGTATTGCCAGCGCATAACCCTCGTTGAACAAGCCTTGCGCGGCAAGTGGTGCGGTATTTGGAGATTGATCCGCCGTTCCCGTCCTCGTTAGGACGTAACTTTATCGGGCGGCGGGATGAAAGGCAAGTGTCCGGCGAAAAGAGATGATAAGAGATGCGGGCGGCGGGGGCTCCGCCGTGCCGATGGCGGTCGAATGCAGTCGACCGCTGTCGATTGCATTCGGCAGGAGACAGGAACACAACTTACCCGCCCCTGCCGGTCCGAAAACTCGATTGCCCGGCGCGCGTGGACTACGGGCGGGCCGCCGCGATACCGATTCCGATACCGACCCCGATGGCGCGAAGGGGCAGGTGAATGGTGTCATAAATCTTCACCACGAAGGCACGAAGGACACGAAGCCCGATCGAAGCGTTTCAGTGGCAAAATGGGCGCAAAAACACCTCTTCGATTTATCTTCGTGCACTCCGCGGCTCCGCGTGAGCGTTCCGGAGACCGGCGTCATGAACCCATCCGGCTCAGTCGATTTCCGCCAAGTGTTCGAGGCCGGCGATCTTCAGGACCTTCCGCACGGTCGGCTGGGGGTGCAGGATGGCCAGCCGGCCGCCGGCGGCCTTTGACGCCATCGCGCACAGGCGCAGGAAGGCCGAGGCGACGTAGTCGACTTTTTCGACGTCGAGAATCACCTTCCGTTCGCCGATGCCGGCCAGCTGGTCGAGAAAGGCTTTTTCGATCTGCGCGCAGGCGACGGTGTCCATGCGCTTGAAAAAGACGCAGCGCCATTCGCCGGCGGTGGCGGCGACGTCGAAGAACGGCGTTCCCGAGGTGTCGGTGGTTTCCATGGGCGTACCCTCCTTAGAAATTGCGGTTGTAAAGCTTTTCCAGCTCCGCCGCGCCGACCGTCTCGTCCAGGGCGACATCATTGAGCCGGCCGAAGCGTTCGCTGACGCGGCGCCGGCAGATGCACTGGATGTTGAGCAGATGGCGGGCGGTGACGTTGTCGGTGGTGATGTTGCGGCCGCCGCTGCCGCAGCCCAGGGTGAAGGAGACGGGCAGCGTGTTGAACATGCCGCCATGGTAGTTGATGTCGATGCAGAGGCTGACGGCCTGGTCGAAGGTTTCCGCCTCATAGTAGGCCAGGATGGGGGCCAAGATTTCGGACGACAGGGGATAGCGCTCCCCGACCCCGGCGAGTTCGGCCATCAGGCAGGTGGTGCCGACGGGGATGACGGCCAGGATCGGCCCGAGCGGCTGGGCGATCTCGGTGATACCCGAGCTGGGATCATTGGAGATCACGCCCACCGTTTTCAGGCGTTTGATGTCCTCGTAAAGGTAAAGGGTGGCGACCAGGTTCTTTGCCACCCTTGTCCTCCCGGCGGCCGAGCGCGGTCTCCTCGGCGGCCATTTTGGCCAGCCGCACCCGGTTGGCGAGCCCGGCCTCCAGGACCGCCCGGACGATGCGGTCGACCTGTTCCTGGTTGAACTGGGTGAAGACCGCCGCCGCCTCACAGGCATTGTTCAGGGTCTCCTCGACAAGGTTCGCGATTTCCGCCATTCTGCACCTCCCGGAGTGATGCGTTCCGTGTGGGGGCAACCCGCTGCCGGCGGGTGGCGTTCCGGCCGGGCGCGCCTTTCCAGCGCCCCCGCGACAGTCTCACCATATCGTCCGGCGGTACGAATTGCACCATTCAGGGAACCGTTCAACTCACGAAAGGCAGGGCATTCTTCGTCCTCGTCTGCCACGGCACGCCTCTCCACGGGCGACACGCCCGTGCCTACAGGAAACCTTGTCCGTCCTGTAGGCGCGGGGTTGCACCCCGCGGCTGGAGTTTGGCACAAGTCCGGTTTTTTGGGGGGGCGTTGTCGTCCCGGAGGGACTGAATGACAATAGGCAGGGGCTTCAGCCCCTGTTCCGGGAAATGAAACGATGGCGTGCCGTAGGTACGCCGCGATTCGCCGCGTACCTGACGGCACGCGAAATGGGGGGGGACAAAACACAGGGGCTGAAGCCCCTGCCTATTCCCGCCCCGTCCCGCTGGGACGGGAATACCGTACCCGTGTTGCGTGTCACACGGTGTCAGGTTGGCCGGCGGGCTGCCAGCGCAGGGTCAGGATTTGGAAGGGGCGGAGGGTGAGCGGCCAACGGCCCGGGGCGGCGGGCGCCAAGGGGGCGGCCGGCTGTTCCAGCAGGTCGCAGGAGTGGAAGGCGCCGGCGCACTCCGGCGGCAGTCGCAGGGTGACGGCGGCGGCGTGGGGCGCGGGATTGACCAGGCGCACGATCCGGCCGCCCGGGGCGCCGTCAAAGGGGAACTTGACCGCGGCCAGTTCCACCGGCGCCCCCGTGATCCGCAGCGGCCAGGCCGGCAGCGGCCCGGCCGTGCCGCGTTTCCCGACGGCCACGGCGGGGGGCGCCAGGTTGAGCCCGGCGGCGGTCACCGCCAGCCGGGGCAGGTCGTCGGCGCCCCGATGCGGGAGCAGGCTGAGGGTGACGTGGCGCCAGCCGCCGTCGCGGATGCCGCTGACCGGCATGGGATAGTTTTGGGCATAGCGCTCCAGGCAGTGGCCGAAGGCGGGTGAGCGCAGCACCGACACCTCAATGGCGCCGTCCGCCACGCGGCCGGCGGGGGTGCCGTAATTGACCACCGCCCAGCCGGTTCCGGCGGGGCCGGGGGCTGCCGCGACAAAGGTGGTGGCCGGCCAGTCGCCGTCGGGGCTGAACAGGTGGGTGGCGGTCTGTTCGTAGCGCGGCCGCGCCAGCCAGCCGCCGGGAATGCCGTACCAGGCGGTGTCCGCCGGGGCGCCGGCGGGGAAGCGGATGCGCAGCCGGCGGTCGGCGCTCTTCCAGTAGATTTCATGGCTGATGTCCACCTGCCGGGCATGTGCGGCCAGGCGGACGGTGACGTACCATTCCAGGGCGAAGATGCGCGGATCCGCCTCGCGGCCGAAACGCAGGCACGGCGCGTAGGCGCCGGCGAACCAGGCCTCCTGGTAGCCGGCAAACTGTTTGGCGCCCAAAAAGCGGGTGAATTCGGCCAGGCCCCGGCGCCAGCCGGGGATCTTGCGGACGCCCCACGGGTCGCCCTCGTCTTCCTGGAGCAGCAGTTCGCCGATGGCGCCGCCGGCGGGCGCGTCGAGCACCGCGCCGGTGGCCAGGTCGGTCACCCCGGCGATGCCCGGGTCGCCCAGGCGCACCTCGAGGTGCGGATTCCGCAGCACGGGTTCGGCGAGCGGCACGGGCGGGGGGGCGGGGCGCAGGGTGAAGGTGGTCCAGGCCAGCGGCGCCAGGGCGTCGGTTTCCACAAACAGCCCGGTGGCGGCCGGGCGGGTGGCGGCGGCCGGGCCGACGGCTGCGAGCAGGCGGTTTTCCGGCAGCGGGGCCGGCGGGGAATCCGCGCGCCAGGAGGGCACGACCGGCCAGGCGCGGCCGGCGGCATCCTCCGCCACCCAGCCGGTTTCACTGGTGGCGAACGCCGGGGGCAGGGGGATGCGGCGGGGCCCGGGGGCGGCGCCGGGGTCGAACACGGCCAGGCGCCGGCCGGCGGCGGGGGTGGGCGCCCGCACCCCGGGCCGGCCGGCCGTGCGGAGTTCGCTGTGGGCCAGCCGTGCCGTGGTGTGGCGCATGGCCGCCATGCGCGCCTTCAGTTCCCGATACGCCTCGTCCTGGTGGGTGCCGGTGACGGCGTCGTGGAAGAAGAACAGCGGCAGTTCCAGGAACTGCTGTTCCCAGGCGGCGGCGTCGCGCAGGCCGCCGGCCAGGGTGACGGCGAGGGCGGTCTCCCAGCCGTAGAACGCGGCCTCGCAGCGGCGGGCCTCCTGCTTGATGCGGAGGCGGCTGACGTAGCAGCCGGTCTGGGTGGGGTTGTTTTCCACCCGGCCGGCCACCAGGGCGGGGGGCGGGGCGTCGACCTGCGCCTCGGCGGCGGCGAAGATTCCAGCCAGCCGGCGCTGGGTGCCGAACTGGAACCGCAGTTCCGGCGCCTGCCGCGTCCACGCCGCCAGCCGTTCGGGCAGGTCCGTCGGCGGCAGCATTTCC
>JBAZJM010000252.1:0-6894 GCA_041651315.1 Lentisphaeria bacterium
GCCACAGGCGGCGGAACGTGGAAACCGAAAATCCGTGACGGCGTGCCAGGGCCGGGAAATCCACGGGATCCAGGAAATGCCGGTTGACATGAGCCTGAATGTCCCGGAGCCGTTGTTCGCGGGCGTCCCGCGGCGGGGCGGCCTCGCCGAGCAGGCTTTCCAGCACCAGGGCAACGCCGGCCTGGTCAATGCGGGCGGCGGCGGCCGAGGTCAGCGTCATTTCCCCCAGCAGGAGCTGCAATTCCCCCAGCCGCGCCAGCACCGGCGCGAATTCGTGGATGTGCCACAGCGGCCGGGCTTGAAAGTCGAGGCCCGCCGCTGCGAACCAGGCGGCATGCCGGCCCTCGTAGATGATGTACAACTCCTCCCAGTCGGTCCATGGCGCCGTGAAACCGTATTCCACGGGCACCCCGGGATACTGGGTGATGACACACGGCGCGGTGACCGGCCAGGCCCTGCCATGGTGCCAGTACTCGCCGCCGCCCCGCAGGATGAAGGAGAAATTCACGGATTGAAAGGTGGTGCGCACCCAGTCCCGTTTGACGGGGACATAGCCGATGCTGGCCACCGGCGGATGCAGGCCGAACGGCCGGGGGATGGGCAGCAAATGCCTGGGTGTAAAATCCATGATGCGGTTTGGCCCCGGATGGCCGGCGGCGGGCGCCGGAATGTCCAATGCCACTCTAATTCAAGAGGACATGGCCGGCAAGGGGGATCCTGTTCCCCCCGCCGGTGGTCTTTTCATCAAGCGGGTAATTTTGAATATTTTGTCCATATCATTGGCTGTCTTGTCCATTGCGGGGAGGTCGGTGACGCCTATAGTGAGTTCCTGACTTCTGACGGTTGGTTGCACCGGCATGGTGACATTCAAGTCTAAGGATGGAGCAGCTCATGAAAAAGGCATTGATGGTGTGGGGCGGCTGGGATGGTCACGAGCCGCGGCAATGTGTGGAACGGTTCGCGCCGTTTCTGCGGCAGCACGGCTTCGCGGTGGAGATCGCCGACACCCTGGACGTGTATGCCGACGCGGCCAAGATGGCGGGGCTGGCCCTGATCGTCCCCTGCTGGACCTGCGGCACGATCACCCCCGAACAGGAAAAAGGACTGCTGGACGCGGTGCGCGCCGGCGCCGGCCTGGCCGGCTGGCACGGCGGCATGTGCGACGCCTTCCGCGGCAGCACCACCTATCAGTTCGCGACCGGCGGCCAATGGGTCGCTCATCCCGGCAACCTTGTGGAGTATGCGGTCACCATCACCCGCCCCGATGATCCGATCACCGCCGGGCTGAAGGATTTCCGCATGACCTCCGAGCAGTACTACCTGCACACCGACCCGTCCAACGAGGTGCTGGCCGTCACCCTGTTCAATGGCGAGGCGGAGGGCATGGACTGGATCCGCGGCTGCATCATGCCGGTGGTCTGGAAGCGCCGCTGGGGCCGGGGCCGGGTTTTCTACTCCTCGCTCGGCCATGTGGCCAAAGACTTCGACGTGCCGGAAGCCCGGACCCTCATGGAGCGCGGCCTGCTGTGGGCGGCAGGAAATGAGGCTTCATTGGGCTGAAGCTTTTCGCCAGGGGCGCCTGGCACAGGCGCTGCTACAGGTTCAAATTCATAACCAATTCAAACCCATGAAAGGCCCCGTCAGGATCATGAAAAAATTCAAGAAACCCTCGGAGATCAAGGTTGGCGTCATCGGTTACGGCGGCGCCTTCAACATGGGCCGCGCCCATCTCAACGAGATGAAACAGGCCGGAATGACGCCGGTGGCGGTGGCCGAGATTGATCCGGCCCGGCTCCAGGTGGCACAGGCGGACTTTCCCGGCATCGAGACGTACGCCACCGTGGACGCCATGCTGAAGCAGTCCAAGGTCAACCTGGTCGCCATCATCACCCCGCACAACACCCACGCGGCGCTGGCGATCCAGTGCCTCAAGGCCGGGCGCCATGTGGTGTGCGAAAAGCCGCTGGCCATCACGACGGATGAATGTGACGCCATGATAGCCGCCGCGAAAAAGAGCGGCGTGCTCATCTCCACCTACCACAACCGGCACTGGGACGGCTGGATTCTCCGGGCCATGGAACTGCTCAAGACGGGCGTCATCGGCGAGGTGCACCGCGTCGAGGCACACATGGGCAACTGGAGCAAGCCCGGCGACTGGTGGCGCAGCAGCCGGAGCGTGTCCGGCGGCATCCTTTACGACTGGGGGGTGCACCTGCTGGAATATGGCCTGCAACTGCTGGGCAAGAGCGAGATTGCCGAGGTCAGCGGCTATGCCAAGAGCGGCTTTTGGGCGCCGCAGACCAAGTGGAAAAAGGACGGCATCGAGGATGAAGGCTTTGCCGTGGTCCGTTTCCGCGACGGCAAATGGCTGTCGCTGCTGATCTCGCAACTGGAGTCCAATCCGCGCCGCGGCCTGGTCGAGGCCACCGGCACCCTGGGCTCCATGGTGCTCAACTGGGACAGTGTCGAAGTGGTCACCCATGACGGCGAACGGACGGTGACCACCCGTTACCCCAACCTGCCCACCGAAGGGTGGAAACTGTACCAGAACATCGCCGACCACCTGGTCAAGGGCACCCGGCTGATCATCACCGGCGAATGGTCGCGCCGGCCGATCCATATCTTGGATCTGGCCGTGCGCAGCGCCCGGGAAGGCCGGGCCCTGCCGGCGAAGTATCCATAAGGGGGGGGAGATGACAGTTTTGTCGGATGATATTGGGGCCACCCTTTTGGAAAAGGGTGCTCCCCAAGCCCCTTCCTCAAAAGGGGGTTCCCAACCCAACCGACACGAATGTCATGCACCTCTATAATGCGTGTTGGAGCACAACCCGGAATATGGGGATACATTAGGCGGCAGGCCGATCCTGCGGGGTCGGCGTCCACCCACCCCAGGCAGGCCCCATGCAAACTCCGACCCTTGCGAAGACCACCTATTCCGTTCCCTACGCTGACACCGATCAGATGGGCGTGGTGTACTACGCCAATTATCTGGTCTATTTCGAGCGCGGCCGCACCCAGCTGCTGCATGACCTGGGGTTTCCCTACAAAGAAATGGAGAAGCGCGGTTTCGCGCTGCCGGTGATCGAGGCGCACGTGGACTACCAGGCGCCGGCCGGTTACGACGACACCCTGGAGATTTCGGCCTGGGTGGCCTGGATCAAGGGCGCGCGGCTGCAGGTGAACTGCGAAGTCCGCCGCGACGGCGTACGGCTGGCCAGCGGCCACACCGTGCATGCCTGTCTCGACATTCCGACACGCCGGCCGGTCCGGGTTCCGCCGGAACTGGTGGCCCGTTGCCCCGCCACCGGAGGGTGACCCCCCTTGAGCACGTTGGCATGGCCATATTATGTGCTGGCAGGCGGCGTCGCCTTCCTGCTGAGCCTGCTGTTCAACGGCCTGTGCCGTCGCGCCGCCGCACACTGGGGCGTGCTGGACACTCCGGGCAGCGAGGCGCACAAGCGCCATGCCCACAGCGTGCCGGTGCTGGGCGGAGTCGCCATGGCGGCGGCCTGGTTCGTCTCCATCGCCGGCGGCCTGGGGCTGGCCTTTGCCGGCCCGGAGCCATGGCGCGGCCTGGTGGCGGGACTGCTGCCCGGCCTCCGGCAGGTGCTGCCGGAACTGGGAATCATCGGGGCCGGAGCCCTGGCCCTGGTGATGGCCGGGGCGTGGGATGACCGCCATCCGCTGCGCGCCGGGGCCAAGTTTCTGGTCCAGGCAGTGGTCGCCGCCGTCACCGCCGGCTGGGCGGTGCGGATCAGCCTGTTCCAGCAACCGCCGCTGATCACCTGGGCGCTGACCACCTTTTGGCTGCTGTTCATCATCAACGCCATCAATTTTCTCGACAACATGGACGGCCTGGCGGGCGGACTGACCGTGATTGCGGCCTTTTTCTTCGCCTTGGTGGCGGGGCTGCGCGGCCAGCATTTTGTCACCGCCCTGGCGGCGGTCACCAGCGGTGTGGCGGGCGGTTTTCTGATGTTCAACCGGCCGCCGGCACGGCTGTTCATGGGCGATGCCGGCAGCCAGTTTTTGGGCTATTGCCTGGGCATTACCGGAGCCCTCACCACCTATTACCTGCCCGGGGAGACCCCGACCCCCGCGCCGGTGCTGATCCCGTTGCTGGTGCTGGCGGTGCCGGTGTTCGATTTGCTGGCGGTGGTGGTGATCCGCTGGCGGCGCGGCCTGCCCATCTATGTGGGCGACAACCGGCACATTTCACACCGTTTTGAGAACCTGGGGCTGGGCCGCCCGCTCTCCGTGCTCGCCGTGCTGCTGCTGGCCGTGGCCAGCGGCACCGCCGCCGTCACCCTGCTGTGGCTGCCGCTAGGCGGGGTGCTTTTGGTCCTGTTGCAAACCGCCGCCATCCTGACCCTGGTTTCACTGCTCCAAGCCCGCGCCCTGGAGCGCCCCCAACGCTAACCGGCTCCCGTGTCCGAAGGTCCATGCCATGCACCAGTTGAACCGCGCCCTGATTGAACCGATCTGCCAGGCCGCCCTCGCCGAAGACATGGGCTCCGGCGATGCCACCACCCTGGCGGTGGTGCCCGAACCCCTGGAGTGCACCGCCCTGTTGCGCACCCGCGAGGACTGCATCTGCGCCGGCCTGCCGGTGGCCCGGCTGCTGTTCTCCCTGCTGGATCCCGACGTCTGTTTCGAGGCCCTGGTCGAGGAAGGCGGACGCTGCGCCGCCGGACAACCCCTGGCCCGGGTGACCGGCAAAGCCCGCGCCCTGCTTACCGGCGAACGCACCGCGCTGAACTTCCTGCAACGCCTGTGCGGCATCGCCACCATGACCCGCCGCTACGTCGATGCCATCGGCCGCCATCCCACCAAGATTCTGGACACCCGCAAGACCACGCCCGGCCTGCGCCTGCTGGAAAAATACGCCGTGGCCGCCGGCGGCGGCACCAACCACCGTTTCGGCCTCTACGACCGGGTGATGATCAAGGACAACCACCGCGCCCTGGCCAGCCTGGCCGGTCCCGGCGGCATCCGGCGGTCAGTCAAAGCCTGCCGGGAACAGTTTCCCAAGCTTGAAATCGAGGTGGAGGCCGACACGCTTGACGATGTCCGGGAGGCGGTCGAGGCGGGGGCCAACATCATCCTCCTCGACAACATGACCGACGACGAACTCGCCGCCGCCGTCCGGATCATTGGTGGCCGCGCCTACACCGAGGCCAGCGGCGGCATTACCCTCGAACGCCTGGCCGCGGTGGCCGCCACCGGGGTGGATTCCATCTCCGTCGGCGCCCTCACCCATTCCGTGCGCAGCATCGACATCGGGCTGGACATGGCGCTGAACGACGCCGGCTGAACCGGATGCCCCGGTCAGGACGCCGCGGCCACGGCGGCGCCGCCGGTCAGCCGGTCGATGGTGGCGGTGAAATGGGCGAGCTCAAAGTCGGTCTTGAGCATCACGCCGTCACACAACTTGCGGATCTGGTCGATTTCGGCACAGGACCGGGCAAACCCGGTCACCGCCAGCAATGGAATCTTGGCCAGTTCGGGTTTGCCCCGGATGTACTGGATCAGCTGATAGCCGTTGCAGACCGGCATCAGCAGGTCGATGATCACCAGCGCAAACGAGGGATCGGTGTTGAGGCATTCCTTGGCCTCCAGCCCATTGGACGCCAGCCGAACCTCATAGCCGCTGCTCGCCAGGACGCGCTTGTAAAACTCCCGCAGGAGTTCATCGTCGTCGACCACCAAGATCTTTTTTGCTGGCGCGCTCATCCCTGCTGTACCCCTCGTTCGCTCACGGCAAACTTCACAGCACCCTTCCGTTGGGAGTTACCATAGCCGCCCCCCCCGCACCTTGTCAAATGTTTGAGAAAAATACACCCTCCGTTAAGCTCAAACTCCGGCGTGTTGCCATGCGATATGTGATATAGTCCTGCCTGTTGTGTGATGTTCATCGTTGCCGTCAGGGAGAGATGCTGCATCCGGTTCATGTTTTATTGGTTTCAGGCCTCTCAAGAGCAGGTTATTCTCCTTGCTACTGGCGGGGGACAGCCAAACATAAGCCAAGAGAAAATTAGGTCTGTCCGGGTCCCAAGTCCTCCTCTCCCCGAGCAGCAGGTCATCACGGTGTTTTTGGATCGGGAGACGGGGCGGCTGGATACGCTGGTGGCGTTCAGCGGCACGGTCAAAGACCCGGACACGGGCGCCGAATACACCGAGCCGGCCATGAACGTGGATGGCGTGAGCGGGAAGCCGATCGGCGAAAAGCAACTGCCGGAGCGTTTCGCCTCGCCGGACTACAACCGTTTGCTGGTGGCGAACAAATACCAAACGGGGTTCGACCAGCCGCTGCTCTGCGCCATGTACGTGGACAAGCGGTTGGACGGCGTGCAGGCGGTGCAGACCTTGTCGCGCCTGAACCGGTGCATTCCCGGCAAGGAGGAACCCTTTGTCCTCGATTTCGTGAACGAGGCCGAGGACATCTACCGGGCGTTCAAACCCTATTACGACGCGACCAGCCTCCAGGAAGGCTCGGACCCGCACCAGAGTGAATTTCGCGAGAAGCTGAGCGGCTACGTGCGCATCTACGCCTTTCTGAGCCAGATCATGCCCTATACCGATCCGGCCTTGGAAATGCTCTACAGTTTTGGGCGGTTGCTGCTGCCGCATCTGCCGTTCGACCGCGAGGTCGGCCGCGTCAAAATCCGCGATGAGGTCGGTCTGTTGTATTACCGCATGCAGCGCCTTCATGCCGGCGCCATCGAGCTGCGGGAGGGCGCCCCGGAAGGCGTGAAGAGCCCCACCGAAGTCGGCACCGGCAAAACGGTCGATGAGCCGGTGCGTCTGTCCGAAATCATCCAGGTGCTCAATGCGCGCTTTGGGACGAACTTCACCGAAGAGGACCGCCTGTTCTTCGAACAGATCCGCGAGAAA
>JBAZJM010000253.1:0-6892 GCA_041651315.1 Lentisphaeria bacterium
CGCCAAAGCCGCCGACGCCTTCCAGCGGTATGCCGACCTGGAGGCCAACCCCAAGTACAATGACGACCTGCTCGACGCCCGGTTCTTGGCCGCCGAACAGCTGATGAGCGTCTCCGCCTCCGAGGCCATCGTCCGTTTCCAGGCGCTACTGAACCGTTTCGCCGCCGGCGGCGCCCGCGGCCTCAACCTGACGACCGCCACCGCCAAACGCGTCCAGGAAAACGCAACGGCCTTCCTGGGCTGGGCCTACGACCTGGCGGGCGAGGCCATGCGCCCGGAAATCGACGAACTCAACGCCCGGCAGGCCGCCGCCCGGGCTGACAGCCAGGCCGCCGCCGAACTTCGCCAAAAAGCCGACAGCGCCATCAAGGCGGCGCAACTCGACCAAGAGAAAGCCCGGAGCGACTACGCTGAAACCGAAAAAACCCTGCGTGCCGCCGCCACCGCCGACGCCGGCCTGACGGCCGCCCCGGCCGGCGCCAACGAACTGGAACAGAAACTGGTCCGGGAAAAGGCGCAGGAACGCCAAAAACAGCTTTCCGGAAGCCGGCTGAAAAACCTCCGTGACGGCCTGGCCGGCGAGAAACTGGATTTGGAAAACCTGCGCTCGGCAACCCGCGCCGCCCGCAGCGCCGTCGAGCAGCGGCTGGGCGACTTGCAGGCGCGGGACAAGGCCCTGCGTGAAAAATTGCAGGTGCTGGCCGCCCAGCAGCGCCGGCTGGAAACCGACCTGCGGCTGGCGGAAGCCGAGGCCACGACCGCCCAGCGGGCCCTGGCCACCGCCCAGGCCGGCCAGGAACGCAGCCAGACCACCCTTTCCGAGGCCAAGGCGGCCCAAAAGGCGGCCCGCACCCCGGCCGCCCGCCGCCAGGCCGACCAGCAGCGCAGCCTGGCCGCGCGCGCCTTGCTGACCGCGGAACGCGCCGTCCGCGACGCCAGCACAGCCGCCGCCCGCGTGGCCGGCCCCGAGCCGCTTCAGCGCCTCGCCACCTGGAAGAAAAACCTCGCCACCGTCAAACAGGAGCATGGCCAGCGCCAGGCCGCCCTCCGCGAAGTCGAGCGCAACAGCCGGCTGGAGCAGGCAGAACGCAGCTGGCAGGACAGCCGGCTGGCCTGGATCACGACCGCGCTCAAGCGCAACGCCATGAGCGCCGGCCTGCTGGAAAAAGGCGGGCTGGCCGCCTGGGACAGCTCATCCGAACTGGCCGCCGCCACCACGGCCGACCTCAAGGCGCTCCGGGCCGCCACCGACCAGCGGCTGGCCTTGGCCGACCTGCGCATTGCCCAGGCCAAGGAAGACATGGCCGGCGCCGAGGAGCGGATCCGGCGTGACCAGGCGGTCGTCAAGGAAACCGACACCGCCATCCAACCGGTTCTCGCCAAGATCAACGTCTTCAAAAAACAGGCCCGCGACCAGTTCCAGGCCTATTTAACCCAATACCCCCAGGGCAAACACGCCCCCGACGCCATGGCCCGCATCGGCACCATCCTGCTGGACGAGCGCCAGTTTGACGCCGCCGCCACCATCCTCAACGAACTGGCCGCCAAATACCCCGACTCGAAGGCGGTCAGCCGGGCCAATTACAGCCTGGGCCGCGCCCGCCTGGAGACCAACCAGCCGGCGGAGGCCGCCAAGGCCTTCCAACGTGTGCTCGCCCAAGCCCAGACCCAGCCGGCCGGCAACCTCGACTACATTGCCGACAAGATGCTGGCCGCCGGCCACCCCCAGCTGGCCCTGGCCGCCGCCCAAGAGCTGAAACGGCGCAGCGACGACCCCAAGAACCCCGACCGGGCACGGCTGGCTTCCCTGCGCGAGACCATCCTGTTCCGCACCGCGGCCGCCGCCCTGCAATGCCAGCGGCCGGCCGACACCATCACGGACCTGGAGACGCTGCTCCGGGAAAAACCCTCCTCCTCCTATTTTTTCGAAGCCAAACTGCTGCTGGCCAACGCCCGCCTGGCCGCCACCCCCCCCAACCCCGAAGGCGCCCAGCGGGACGTGGCCGACGTGGTCCAGTACGCCACCGATCCGGTGCTGACCAACCGTGGCCTGGTGCTGATGGGCGAAGCGCTGGCCGCCGCGCCGTCCCGTGAAAACCTCCAGCAGGCGGCAGCCCGCTACCAGCAGGTGGTGCTGCTGGCCGACCCCGCCGTGGCCGCCAACCGGCCGCTGCTTGAACAGGCCGTGTACGAGAGCGCCCGCCTGTTCAGCCGCCTGGGCGACACCGCCAACCGGGACCGGATGGTCAAAAAATACCAGGACGACTGGCCCACCGGCCGCTTCGCCGCCCTGATCACCAAACTGCCGGCCGCCGATTTCCCGCCGCCGCCGCCGCCCGCCGCCAAATGAGACCGTTCCGCACCCTTCACCTTGCAGCCTACAGCCTAACCAACCTAAACAGGGGATGTCCCCATGATTAACCTCCGGATTATTGGTCTCGCATTGGCGGCCGGTTTCTGCTCGTGGGTGGCCACCGCCCAGCAGTGCTATGTCATTGACGCCCGCGGCAACAAGATCGCCGGCAGCCGCCTGACCGCCGACAAGGACGGCAACCTGTCGCTGCAGATTGAGGCCGGCGGCGCGGTGACCAATTTCCGCGCCGGCGCCTATCAGAGCGCCATGATCCCCAAGCCCCGCGACGTCCAGGCTTTGGAGCAGGCCTATGCCGGGAGCAAGCTGGACGCCGTGACCGCCGCCGCCGCCAAGCTCTACCCCCAATATCAATACCTCGGCTGGGGCGGCATGATTTCCTATTACGAGGGCATGGCCATGCTGGACAAGGGCAGCCCGGACGCCGCGCTACTGCTGTTCGACCGCGGCCTGGGGCTCAAGGATTCCGGCACCGAAATGTTGACCAAGGGCAAGATCCAGGCCCTGCTGGCCCTCAAGAAAACGGCGGAGGCCCAGGCGCTGGTGAACAAGCTGACCGCCGCCGCCGACCCCGCCACCGCCGCCTTCGCCTTCAACGCCCGCGGCAAGCTGCTGGCCGCCGAAGGCAAGAAAAAAGAAGCGGTTTTGCAGTATTTGAAAACCTTGCTATTGTTCAAGCCCGGCACCATGGTCAAAGAACGCGACGAGGCACGGCAGGCCGTGACGGCGTTGCTCCGCTCCATGGGCGACTCCCGGGCCAGTGATTTCGAGAAGATGCCGTGACCGGGGCGCCGGAACGGCGTCGTTCCATAGCCGATTGCCCTGGTTTATTTTCCGTCAATTTCCCGTCCATGAAACCGTAAGGAGACCCCGAAAATGAAACGCCTGCTGGAAATGTGGCGCAAGTCCGCCTTGTTGGCCGCCCTGCTGATCACGGCGACTCCCTTCGCCGCCCTGGCCGAGGAAGCCGCGGCCGCCGGCGGTGAAGCCGGTGCGGTCAGCGTACAGGAAGCCACCTCATTTTACAACGTGGTGTTTGGTTGCGGTGCCATCAACCTGCTCTGCTGGGTGGCGCTGTTTGCCGTCTCCCTGGCCACGGTGGCGTTCATCATTGACGGCTGCCTGACCATCAAGCGGCAGAAACTGATCCCCCCGGAGCTCATCAACGGCGTCAAGGAATCGCTGGCCAACGGCGACTTGGCCGCCGCCACCGCTGCCTGCCAGGTCAACCCCAGCCCGCTCTCCCGCATCCTCCAGGCGGGCTTCGGCAACGTCCAGGAAGGCTACGATGTGACGCGGGAAGCGGTGACGTCCTGCGCGGAAATGGAAAATGAGAAGCTGATCCAGCGGGTCAGCTACCTCAACGTCTGCGGCCAGCTCGGCCCGATGCTCGGCCTGCTCGGCACGGTGATCGGCATGGTGCTGGCGTTCGCCTCGTTGGCCACCGCCGCCGGCGCCTCCAAGGCCGCCATGCTGGCCATTGCCATCTCCACCGCCCTGTGGACCACCGTGGTCGGCCTGCTCGTCGCCATCCCCGCCCTGCTCAAAAGCTATGCGACCCGCCTCATCCTTGAAATGGAGTCCACCGTGCTGGACCTGATCAAGGTGTTGCGCAATGCCGAAGTCGAGCAGTAAGCCGCACCGCGGAGACCAGCGGTCATGAAAAAACGCTCCGAAGAAACGTTGGAGACGCCGATCACCCCGATGATCGACGTGGTTTTCCAATTGATCATCTTCTTCGTGGTTTCGGCGGCGCAGCAGAACGACTTGATTGACCTCAGCCTCAACCTGGCCCAAGCCCGGGATGTCGCCGCCGTCAAAAAGCACGATCCGCTCACCGTCACCATCAACGTCCACGAGGACGGCAAGCTCAACATCGCCCTCCAGGAACTGACCCTGCCCCAACTCCGGCACGTCCTCAAGTCCACCGTCGCCCAATATGGCAACCGGGTGCCCATCGTCCTGCGGTGCGACAAGCGCACCCTTTACCGCGAGGTGGACAAGGTGATGGCCGTGATCGGCGAGGCCGGCCTCTACCGGGTGCGTATCGCCGCCGTCGCCGGCGGCAAAGACTGATTGGGGTTCCAAGGATTTCTGATCATGGCCAAATCCCGCGCCAGTGAAACGCTGCAAGTGCCGATGGCACCGATGATTGATGTGGTGTTCCAGCTCCTCATCTATTTCGTGCTGACCTTCCGCGAAGAGATACCGGAAGCCCATCTGGCCGTCAACCTGCCGTCGCCGGACACCCGGCCGCCGGCGACCAACCAGAAACCGCCGCAACTGCTGGAACTGACCATTTTCCCCGGTGAGGTGCTGATCCAGGGCCGCTCCCACAACTGGGAATCGGTCCGTGAAACCCTGATTTACCTGGGCAAGATCGACAATCAGCAGACGGTCATCATCAAGACCAGCACCCTGGCCCGGACGGAAGAGGTCGTGCGCGTCCTTGACCTGTGCAGTGCCGCCGGCTTGTCCAAGCTCAACCTCGTGACCTTGCGCTGAACCGCCGGCCGTGGAGATGTCCCGCATGAGCGCCGAAGAACAAGCCAGCCTTCCCGATCCGGTGCGCCAGCTCCATGAGCTGACGCAGGCCGACATCGACGCCGTCTTGGAAGACTACCGCAAACGGCAGATGATCGAGCACCTGATGGGGCCGATCATTTCCGCCGTCCTGCACCTGGTGCTGGTGGTGCTGATGATGTTCTTCCTGGTCAGCCCCGCCGCCAAAAAAGGCGACGAGGTCGAAGTGACCATGGAGGAGTTGAAAATCAAGGAAATTGATCCCAAGGTGATCAAGGATCTGCAGAACCTGCCGGACCAGAACGAAGTCCCGCCGGTCGAGCGCCCCGACGTGCCGGTGGAGGCCGAGGCCACCACCGAGAATTTTAGCAACGACATGGCCAAGGTGGAGAACGTCGACCTGACCGCGGTGATGGATCTCAAGGCCAACCCTACCCCGCTGCGCATCGCCGGCCTCTACTCCGGCCGCACCGGCAAGGGGCGCGGCGACCTGGGCCGGCGCTACGGCGCCAACACGGTGACCGAGATGGCGGTGCTGCGGGCCCTGCGCTGGCTCAAGGAACACCAGAACCCCGACGGCTCCTGGTCCAGCAGCCAGCCGGCGGCCATGGGCGGCCTCGGCCTGCTGACCTTCCTGGCCCACGGCGAGAAACCGGATTCGCAGGAGTTCGGCCTGACCGTCAAACGGGCCATGCAATATCTCTGCAACTGGCTGGAAGCCACCAAGGCCGACCCCGCCCCGAATTCCTACGTGCATGGCATCGTCACCTACGCCGTTGCCGAGGCCTACGGCATGACCAAGCTGCCCTACCTCAAGCCGGCGATGGAGATCGGCATCGCCAAGATCGTGGCGGGACAGCAGGCGGGCGGCGGTTTCGATTATAACTACGCCAAGACCCCCCGCTGGGACACCTCGGTCACCGGCTGGCAGATCCAGGCGCTCAAGGCCGCCTTCATCGCCGGCTCGGAAACCCCGGGCGTGTTGGAAGCGATTGAAAAAGCGGCCACCTTCCTCAAGAAAACCGCCTACAAAGGCGGCAAGTTCGGTTATTCAGCGCCCGGCGAGGGCAGCGCCGGCGTGACCGGCGTCGGCACCTTGTGCCTGCAGTTGATCGGCGACGGCGCGGCGGCCGAAGCCCAGGCCGGCGTCGACTTCATCCGCAAAACCCAGCAGGTCAAATGGGCCGACACTTGGAACGACTTCAACATCTACGGCTGGTACTACATGACCCAGGCCATGATCCATGCCGGCAGCGGGCCGTGGAAGAAGTGGAACGACGTCTTCTCGTCCGAGCTCACCCGCAACCAGAAAGTGGACGGCCACTGGGAATCCGTGCCGACCCCGCCTGGACAAAAGGGCAGCGCCAACGTGGGCGAGTGCGGCCCCTACTACAACACCACCTTCGCCTGCCTGATGCTGCAAGTCTATTACCGCTATCTGCCCACCTACAAGATGCCCAAGGCGGTCACCCCCACCACCTCCGCGCTCGACTTGAGCGACGAGAAGGACAGCGGCGCGCTCAAGATCGAGTAAGGCCGCGGCGTGCGGGCACGGACGGGCACGGACCGCGGCGCCTTGGCTTCTGTCCGTGCTGGTCCGTGGGTGTCCGTGCCAGTCCGTGCAGGGCGCCCCGTTGCTTATTTCCCGCCCTGCGCCCGGGCATGTTCGGCGGCGCGGGCCCGCAACGGCTCCAGCCAGGCGTCGGGCACGGCCAGCCCGCCCCGCCCGGTGCCCAGGGCGATGCCGGCGCCGGGTTCCCCGTGAAAGTCGCTGCCGCCGGAGGGCAGCAGCTTCACCTGGGCGGCCACGCGTTCGGCGATGGCCGTGTCCTCGTCGTTGAACTCGGCATAGCGGGCCTCGATGGCGTCCAAACCGCGCTCCTTGAGCACCCGGGCGGTCTGCCGCAGGTGCGCGGGGCTGTGCCGCAGCTTGCCCAGGGGATGGGCCCACACGGCCACACCGCCGGCCCGGTGGACGATGGCGATCACCTCTTCCGG
>JBAZJM010000254.1:0-6859 GCA_041651315.1 Lentisphaeria bacterium
CACATCCCTATGCTGCGGCACTGCTCCGGCACCTCCGTCTCAACCTCGGCGAACACACGGCCGCCTGGAGCCTCGGCGATTTCCAGCGCGAACTCCGCATGGAGCTGGCACGTGTAAGCGTGGGAGAGGCGCACGGCACCACGGAGCAGATTGAAGCCGCCCGAACCGCGGCGGCGGCAAAACCCGCCCCCCTGCTAACCCTTCACCGGCGCGTCCGCCACTGGTCCGACGGCCTGATTATCGGCACCAAACTATTCATCCGCACCAACCTGGGCACTGTCCTTTCCCCAGAACGGCTGGCCCGTCACCAATACCCGCCTGCCGTCCGGTTGGAGCGAAGTCTAGCAATGACATCGCCGCCCGTCTGCGCCTGGCGCCGCCTCCGACTGGCGGCTGATTGAACGGTTTCGACGTGACGGCCCGTACCTTGGCAGTTTTTCCGGTGGGATCCCTGGGAATTCGGACCACGGCGTGCCGGCTTTGCCCCCTTGGCCGATGAAATCAAGCGTCAGGTGAATACCACTTTTCCGTCCGCCCTCCCGCTGTCCGCACACCGTCCCACCAAAGCGCGATAAAAACGTTGTTTTTTATCCTTCAAATGAATATGTTGTGGTCAAACAGCACAATTCACCCGTCCCTATTTCCTCTCTTTGTTTGTTGATTCCATTGATTTTATCATAATAGAAAAAGTGGGAGGGCCATACGCTGATTCCTGCTCACAGACTGCCGAAGCAGCCTGCGCTGCTGAAAAGGTTGAAGGGTGGGATTATGCGTGGGGGTGTAGTTGGTACACTCCGGCCGATGAGCCTTCATGGTGGTACAAATTACACGGGACGTATCATAACGGTTTTGACAATTGCACCGGAACTATTTTTTACGAATGGGATACAACTGTTTGTACAAATGCATCTAATCTGAACGACTATCTTGGGTGTAAAAACGGCAGCATTGAAATGACGCGGGTAGGCGGCCCATTCATCCGGGAGTGCGATGCACAATAAAAACCTGGATCATCCCAATCACTGACTGTTCTCCATGTGATCTCACCCTGCGGATAGAAACGACTTGCACCTACAGAGAAACCATTGATTAAACTGGGGACGTACGTAAGCAACTTGCTGTTTCACAAATAATGAAACTTGACCACTAAAAACGAGTGGAAACACACCTCCCTGATCCCAAGCGCGTTGTCAGTCTGGTGGAACGGTTCGGCGTTTGCCTGACGGCCGGCCAGGTCCCCGTCCCTGCCCCTGCTCGGCGTGGCAGGAACGCCCCTCGCGGCTGACACAGCCGCGGCTACAGCGGGGTCGCCCTGCCCTTCAGGGCATAGATGGGGCGAAACGCGAAGGTGAATCGTGGGAGCCCCAACACAACAATCACTTCGTTGGTGCGTCAATTTGGTTTAGAGTAAGGTAGACTTTACGCTTACTTGGTCAGGCGAAATTGGCGCGGGTGCGTGACAGTTTTGTGGGATGATGTTGGGGACACCCTTTTGAAAAAGGTTGCTCCCCCCAACCCACATAACGGTCATGCCCCCCGGAACGCCGCAGGCTTGCGGCGGTCTCCGGCAACCTGTACAGTACACCATTATGGAAACGTGCCACCACATCTGGCAGGTGTTCGCGGCGGCGCCAGCACTGTCCGTGCCGCTGTGGCAGGTCCTGCTGTTTATCGTCATCGTTTCCCTGGCCTCGATCGGCGAGCGCCACCGCCTGATCCTGCTGTTCTGCTACCTGTTCACCTTCAACTGGGTTTTCATCGAGAACCTCCGGTTGCTGTCGCTCAACCAGGTCTCGGTCGTCACCGTTTTGGTGTTCGCAGGCTTCGGCCTGCTCACCCTGATCCTGGCCGTCTACCACGCCGTGACCACCACCCACCACGCCTGAGCCTTCCCGTCATGCCCTCACCCACTGCCAATCCCGAGATGGCCGTCGCCGCCCAGGAAGCCGTCCACACCCTCGAGACCCTGCTGGAGGTGTTTCCCGAAGACATCTCCTCGCTGGAGTCGCTGGTCTCCGCCTACGAGGAGATGCATGACATCCCCAAGCTGCTGGAGCGGGGCAAACGGCTGGCCCAGCTGCTGGCCAAGGGGGACGACCACAAGCCGGTGCTCAAGCTGGTCGAGCGGCTGTTGCACGCCGCCCCCGACGATCCCGAACTGCACGCCATTCAAGAGGAGGCGCTGGCCAAGGACATCATCGCCGGCATGAACGAGCCCGCGGCGGAAGCGCCGGCCCGGGCGGCAGCGGAAGCCGGCGCGGCACACACCGTGGGCGACCTCTCCTTCGACCTGCACGCCGAGCTGGATCTGGCGTGGCTGCTGCTGCAGAAGGAGATCATCACCCAGGATCAATACGAGACGTCCATCGAGCGGCTGACCACCAGCAGCTCCGCGCCGCGCGGCGACAGCCCCCTGTCGCTGCTGCAGGAACTGCGCGAGATGGACCGGGTGAACCTGGACAAAATCATCGCCTTTCTCACCGTCGAGACCGGCTTGCCCTATCTGGAACTGGGCCGGTGCGAATGCGACGAAGCCACCTCCTCCCTCATGCCGTTGGAACAGGAGAAACGCCTCGGCATCCTGCCGTTCGACAGCCTCGGGGGCGACATCATGATCGCCCTGCTCAACCCGGTGTCGCGGGAATGGCGGCAGCGGGTGCAGCTGTTCCTTGGCGTCGCCAAGGTGCACTTCTATTTCACCTCGCCGGACGAGTTCCTCGCCGCCATCACCAAACTTCGGGAACGGCGCGCCAAGGACGCCGCCTGACGCACCGGCGGCGTTATTCCAAATTAAAGCTCAAATTGACTTTTTATTCTACCACAAAGAACGCAAAGAACACAAAGATCAATTACTCATTTTTAGATTGCTTATCTTTGCGATCTCTGTGATCTTTGCGGTTAATTTGGGAATCACATTGACGTGTGATTGGCATTACCGGCCGGCCGGCAGCAGCGCATGGTAAAGCGCCGCGTAGGCGTCGCACATTTCCGGGATGCCGCCCGCTTGCCGGCGGGGGACGCCGCCGCCCCACCCCGTGGCCTCGGCCAACAGGCGGCCGGACCATTCGCCAACCGCCAGGCAGCGGCCATTGGGATAACCGGCCAGCAGCTCCGGCAGCGAATCGACGGCCGCCGCCAGCACCGGCACCCCGTGCCCCATCGCCTCGGCCAGGACCAGCCCGTAGCCTTCATAACGCGACGGCATGACAAACAGGTCGAAGGCGCCGATGCAGTCCGCCGCGTCCGGCCGGTACCCCGGCAGGGCCACCGCCACCCGTTCCGCCGGCACCAGCCGGGCCAGCTTCTCCAGCCGCGGCCGCTCCGGGCCCTCGCCCAGGATCACCACCCCCCAGCGTTCGCCGGCCGGCACCTGCGGGGCCAGCTCGGGCAGCAGCGCCAGCAACTGGTCAAACCCCTTCTGCGGCACCAGGCGCCCCACCGTACCGATCACCCGGGCACAGCCGGCCAGCCCCCATTCCGCGCGCCAGCGCGCCACCGCGTCCGCCGCCGGCCGGACCGGCGGCCGGATGCCGTTGGGAATGACCTGGAAACGGGCGGGGGACACCCCCAGCCGGCCGGCATGGAAGTCACGGGCGGCGCCGGACACCGCCACCAGCGCATCGCAGCGGTTCAAGGTCCGGCGGTCCAGCCAAAATCGCCAGCCCAACCCGGGCCGGCGGTCGGCAATGTGCACCGTCTCCAGCAGCTTCCATGGCCGCCGGGCGGACGGTGCGGCCAGCCGGGCCGCCAAGGCGGCATGGAACAGGTGGGCATGAACCACGTCCGGCCGCCACTCCGCCAGCAACCGCCGCAGCCGCAACAGGCGCCACGGCCGGCACTTGGTCAGCCCCAACGCCGCCACCGTCACCCCGGCATTGCGGAGTCCGCACACCAGGGTGTCACGCCCCGGCGGCGGCAGCGGCTGCAGGCTGACCGCCAGCACCGCGTCGCCGCGCGCCGCCGCCGCGAGGCAGAGGTCGGTGACGACCCGTTCCGCCCCGCCATGCTCCAGACTGGTGATGACCTGTGCCAAACGCATGGGATGTGGCGGACAACGTAAAAGCGGATGAGCGTCCGCGCAAACTGTTTCGTTTTGGCGGCATATTACCCCGCGTTAGAATGAGACTTTAACCCAAATTATTCATGGACGGCGCTCATTTGACCCGTCACTGACGTTCCGGGCTCGGATGCCACCGCTTCCATTTGGCCGTCCACGCAAGCACCTTCCAAACGAAAGTATCCACCGTCATGCCACAGACCAGCCAGCGCACCCGCCACTTCACCGACTCCGTCATCCGGCGCATGACCCGCATCGCCAACGGCTGCGGCGCCATCAACCTGTCCCAGGGGTTTCCGGACTTTGATCCGCCGCCCGCGCTACTGGCCGCCGCGGAACGCGCCGGCCGCCAGGGCCCCCATCAGTACGCCGTCACCTGGGGCGCGGCCAATTTCCGCCAGGCCTTCGCCCGCAAACAGGCGCGCTTCATGGGCATCCCCATCGACCCGGACGCTCATGTCGTCGTCACCAGCGGCAGCACGGAGGCGATGATGGCCGCCATGCTGACCGCCTGCAATCCCGGCGACCGCGTCGTCATTTTTTCACCGTTCTATGAAAACTACACGGCGGACACCCTCCTCACCGGCGCCGTGCCGGTGTATGTGCCGCTGCGGCCGCCAGCGTTCGACTTCGACCCCGCCGAACTGCGGCGCGCCTTTGAGCAGCACCGGCCCAAGGCCCTGATCCTCTGCAACCCGGCCAACCCCACCGGCAAGGTGTTCACCCGCGCCGAACTGGAGCTGATCGCGGCGCTGGCCCGGGAGTTCGATGCCTTTGTGATCACCGACGAGGTCTACGAGCACATTGTCTACGCCCCCCATGCCCACACCTATATCGCCGCCCTGCCGGACATGTTCGAGCGCACGATCTCGTGCAGTTCCCTGTCCAAGACCTATTCCATTACCGGCTGGCGCCTGGGCACGGTGGTGGCGCCGCCCGCCGTGCTGGACGTCGTGCGCAAGGTGCATGACTTCCTCACCGTCGGCGCCGCGGCGCCGTTGCAGGAGGCCGCCGTCACCGCCCTGGAATTCCCCGACGCCTATTATGAGGAGTTGCGGACGGCCTACACCGCCAAGCGCGACCTGTTCCTGGGCTGGCTCGACCGCGCCGGCCTGCGTTACAGCCGGCCCCAGGGCGCCTATTACGTCATGATCGACGTCGGCGAGTTCGCGGTCACCGACGACCTGGCCTTCTGCGACTGGCTGGCCCGCGAGGTCGGCGTCGCCGCCGTGCCCGGCTCCAGCTTCTTCCGCGAACCGGTACATCACCTGGTCCGCCTGCACTTCGCCAAAAAGGCGGACACCCTTAACGCCGCCGGCGAACGCCTGCTGCAACTGCGCGAGAAAGCGGCGCGCCGCGGCTGAAGCGACTTCTACTTCAAAAACATTCTCTCACGGAGACAGTAGAGTAGGGAGCTGAACGGCCCGGTGGCCGTTCAGTTCCCCCTCGTCGAACCGGACAGGCGGATTTCCCGCATCCGGCTCTCGCAGCGTCGTTCTTCCTTCGGCATTCACAGTTGCGCATACCCATCACAGGGCCTCCAGCCCAAGGCGATGCAGTTGCGCATACCAGCTTTCCTCCGTTCGCCGGTAGGGGCGCTGGCTTCGGCGTTTCAGGTGTCGCGTCAGTCGTTCCTGCACATAGCGGTTGAGGTCACGGAACGCCTTCCGAGGATAGCCCAGACCAAAGCATTGCCCCCAACCCCGCGTCTGGCGGTTGATCTCACCGATCAACTCCGTGATGGGCTTGAAGCATTGCTCCGGACCGGTCTTTTCCCGGATCGTGTCCCGTTCCCGCTGAAGAGACTTGGGGGATGGCGTCAGGTTCAGGTAGTTCCATCCGCGCCCATGCAGGTCGCGGCAGTACCGGAACCGATACCCCAGGAAGTCCAGGCTGGCGCCCTCTTCCCGGAGCTTGACCACCTTGGTCTTTTCGCGGTTGACCGTCAGTCCAAAGCGCCCTTCCAGCAGCTTTTCAACGAACCGGCGGATCGGCTCGCCGACATGCCGCGCCATGATGACAAAGTCATCGGCGTACCGCACCAGCCGGGCATTCGCCCACTGGCGCGGCCCGTCCGGGCCATGGAACTGTTTGTCGAACCAGTGCAGATACAGGTTCGCCAGCAGGGGCGAGATCACCCCGCCCTGCGGCGTCCCCTGCTTGCTCCGCGTGGCCTTGGGCGGCTCATGCCGGCCACGGGAGGGAGGCTCCACGATCACCGCCTTGAGCCACATCCGGATCAGCGTCAGCACGCTCCGGTCGCTGATGCGGCGTTCCACGCACTTCATCAGCTTGTCATGCGGAATCCATAGGAGCAATCCAGGAAATCCGCCTCGAAGATCGGCTCGAAGGTCACCCGATCAACGCCCGGCTTTCCGGCGTTCTTCCGCACCGCCAGCCACGCATCGTCCAGCACGTCTTCCCGGCACACCGCCTCATACAGTGTATAAAAGCGGAACGCCGGTTCCTGCTTGGCTTTCTGGTATAGCTTTTGTCTCAGGCGGCGGAGTTCGCACCCCGCCTGACACCGCCAGGGCTCCTTCGCTCCACGGGAGCTACCCCGCTTCATCGCTACTACGAGCCCATCCGACTCCCTTCCGGCCACCTTCACGGTTATGGATTTCCATGCCGGTGCCGACCCTCGCGGGACGCCGCGCGGAAGGGGCTCTCAGTTCCCAGATGACTTCTTTCGGCATGCGCCGTCCCGGCTAACCCCGGGAAGCCCGATGGCTGTTATCCGTTCACCGCCGCCGGTGGTGGCTTCAGCGTCTCCGGTAGCTTGGCCGCTTCCACTGGTGTAAC
>JBAZJM010000255.1:0-6774 GCA_041651315.1 Lentisphaeria bacterium
CGGAACGCACGTCCAGCATCACAATGGCGCCGGTGAAGCCGGCGAGGGCCCGCTGCGCGGCCCGCTGTGCCTGGGGATCCAACGTGAGCAGCAGGTCGTTGCCGTTCACCGGCATTTCGGTGACGCCGATGTCATCGTGAATGAAGCCGCGTTTGTCGACCCGCACCAACTTTTCACCGGCCCGCCCGGCCAGCTCCAGTTCGTAAAACTTCTCCAGCCCCTCGCGGCCCTGCAGCTCCGGCCGGGCATAATGGATGCGCGGTCCGGCGGTGGCGGCCAGTTCGGGGATGCGCCGGCCGGTGAATCCGAGGAGATGGCTGGCCAGGCCGGGGGTGGGATAGGTGCGGACGATGGCGGGCACGATTTCCGCCCCCGGCGGCCGCGGCATGAGTTCCTCGACCTTGGCCATGTCGACGGGGCTCAGGTCCTCGAAGATCACCAGGTCAAGGGCGGGATAAAGCCGGAGGTGCCGGTCCAGGCGGTCGGCGGAGAGCGGCATGGGGCGGTTGAGCATGGCGGCGAGGCGCGCCGCCTGGTCCAAAATGAACTGCACCGTGTTGCCGTAACGGCCCGGCTGGCGCATGTCGGCGGGATGGAAGACCAGATCGTAGCGGGCGCGGTTGTCGACCAGCACGCTGCCATCGTTGGCAAAGAGGCGGCCGCGCACCGGTTCCAGACGGATGTGGCGGACGCACTGGCGGGCGACGGTGTCGGTCAGGTCGTCGGTCTGGAGGATTTGCAGTTCCCACAGCCGGTGCAGCAGGAACAGCAGCAGCAACAGGCAGACGCCGCCGAGCATGCTGAGGCGCTGATAGAATTGCGGGAATGACCGGTCGTCAAGCATGCGGTTCGATCCGCCGCTGCTGGATGCTTTGGTAGCGGGGCAGGCTCAGGCGGGCGGCCAGCTTGTCCAGCCCCCAGCAGACGGCGGGCAGCAGCAGGGCGCTGCCCACCATCCATTGCAGGCCGAGGAATCCCATGTGCAACATCAGCCGCCAGCCCAGCTGGTTTTCCGGGCGGCAGCCTTCCCACCACAACGCCGGCATGCACAGGGCCAGTCCCAGCACGGCGCCGGGGATGGCCTGGGTGGGGATGGAACGGCAATACCCCTCGCGCCGCCAAAAACGGGCCAGCAGCACGGCCAGGGGCAACAGCAGCACGGCGGTGACGGGGAACGCCCGGCCATAGGCGACGTCCAAGATCAGGCCGGCAATGGCCCACGGAAAAAAGGACAACCGCCAGTCATGGACCACGGTGGCGTAAAAGGCCGTCACCGACCAGGCCGGCAGCAGCCAGTTGCCGCTGCCGGCCCACAATTCCACCACCAAACCGCCGGCGGCGCAGACGCTGAGGAACAGACCCCGCATGGGACCTGCTTAGGCGCCGGCGCTGGCGGGTTCGATGTCGCGCAGCTTCGGGTCGCCGTGATGGTCGTGCAGCTTCTCCACGAACTTGTGGAGCTGCTTGTCGAGCTTGTCGGCCGCCAGGTCGATGGCGGCATACATGTCCTCAAGCTCGGCGTGGGCCACCAGGTTGATGTTTTTGCCGGTGAGGGTGATTTCAGCCTTCTGGACGATTTTCTCGTGGTCCAAGATGACCCGGGCGTGGGTCAGTTTGGGATATTGGGTGGCGAGCTTGGCCAGTTTGCCCTCGACGTAACCCTTGAGATCTTCGGACACGGGCAGATGACGGCCGCTGACGGTGATGTCCATGGCGGGCCTCCTCTCCAGTTGTGGGGTCTGGGTGCGTTGGGGGCGCGCTCCGTGGCGCGCTCCGGGGAACTGCGGAAACGGAAATACGGAAATACGGAATGACGGAATGACGAAATGACGGAAGTTAAACGGAAAAGCGTGGGCCGAGGTAGACTTTGCGGGCCTGTTCGTCGTTGATCAGATAGTCCCGGCCGCCCTCGCACAGAATCTTGCCTTCGCAAATCAGGTAGGCGCGGTTGACGATGGCGAGGGTTTCGCGGACGCTGTGGTCGGTGATCAGCACGCCCAGGCCGCGGTCGCGGAGATGGGCGATGATTTTCTGCACTTCGTAGACGTTGATCGGGTCGACGCCGCTGAACGGCTCGTCGAGCAGGATGAACGAGGGGTTGGTGGCCAGGGCGCGGGTGATTTCCAGCCGCCGCCGCTCGCCGCCGCTGAGGGTCATGGCCTTCTGTTTGGCGAGGTGGGTGAGCTGCAGTTCGTTGAGCAGGTCGGCCAGCCGTGCCTGCCGCTCCTGGGCGGTCAGTTCGAGCGTTTCCAAAATGGCCATGATGTTGTCGGCCACGCTCAGCTTGCGGAAGATGGAGGGCTCCTGGGCCAGATAGCCCATGCCCAGGCGGGCGCGCTGGTACATCGGCTGGTCGGAGACGTCCTGCCCCTGGAAGAAGACCTGGCCGCCGTCGCGCGGAATGAGCCCCACAATCATGTAGAAGGTGGTGGTTTTGCCGGCGCCGTTGGGGCCCAGCAGGCCGACCACCTCGCCGCGCTGGACGGTCACCTGGATCTGGTCGACCACGCGACGGCCGTGATAGCTCTTGACCAGGCCGCGGGCTTCGAGCAGGGGCGCGTCAGTTGCCTTTGCCGGCTGGCTCATGGGGCCGTTTTCCCGCTTTCCGTTTTTCCGTTTTCCGTCGCTCCGCTTGCCGCGGCTCCGGCTGCCGCCGACGCGGTGTCCTTGGCGCGGCCGGGAAGGCCGATGCTGTCACCGGTCTTGGGGGTGAAGCGCAGGGTGGGCCGCTGGTTGTCGTCGCCCCGTTCAAAAATCACCCGCTCGTTGTCGCGGAAATAGGTGATCTTGCTGGCATTCTGCATGGAGTCGCCGCCCATGCTCAGGGCGGGCTTGTCGGTGAGGACGAAGGTGCCCTTGATCACGTCATAGTCGGCGCGGCCGGCCACCGCCCGGCGCTTGGCCGTCAGTTCGTCGATCTGCACGTTGCCGACCGCCTCGATGCGTTCCAGCTGCTGATCGACGCTGAAGCGGACGATCATCTTGTCGGAACGGATCTGGTAGCGCGGGTCGCGCACCAGCACGTTGCCGGTGAAGGAGGCGGTGTGCTCACCCAGGTTCATGTCCATGCTGTCGCTGGAGATCTGGACCTCCTGGGCGCCGCTGGTGGGCGGGGTGAACAGGCCGCCCAAGCCGGCGGGGGCGGCCTTTTTGGCCGGCGCCGGGGGGGCGTCCGCGGCCGTCAGCAGCGGCGCGGCCAGGAGCAGGGCGCCCCACAAGCCGGTGCGGAGCGTGGAGGACAGACGGTTGGCGGGCTGCATGATTTTCGAGTCTCCGGAAGAAAGGGTTGAAACGTAATGCCGGGCGGCCGGACCGCCAGTGCTGGTGAACGGAACGGGCCGCGGCGGGCCGGCGGCCTTGGGATGCCTTATTTGTTTGGGGGTTTGGGGCGGGCCGGCGGGGCGGCTTCCCGGCGCCCGAGTTTTTTCATCAGAGGATCCTGATCCATCAGCCCGCCGGTGCCCAGGATGCGCATCTGCACCTGGCTGCGGATGTGCAGGATCTGGCTGTCGGCGAGCACGTCATAGCCCACGCCGTCAAGGATGAATTGGCGGTGCTCCGCGTGGAACGGCCCCTCGCTGTGGCCGCTCCGGGTCATGCGGTCGAAGGTGAAGTCGGGCGAGGTGATGACGATCAGATCCTTCTCCTGGGTGGTGAAGGTCAGCCGCGCGCCCTGCAGGCGGGCCTGGGAGCCCTGGATGACGGCGTGCTCACCCTCCAGCCGCCACGGGGTTGCGTCCTTGGCGGTGACGCCGCGGGTGACGAAACGGTCCATGGTCAACCCGGCGCGTTCGGGAGCGAACTCCAGGGCGGAGGTGCCGTCATCGCGGGCACCGGCAGGGAGCGCCAGGGCCGTCAGGACGGCGCTTAGGCAAAATAACTGGCGGTGGCCGCAGCCCATGTTCCCTGTTCCTTGAGCAGCCATTCAATGGTTTCGCGGACGGCGCCGCGGCCGCCGACGGCCCGGGTGGTCCAATGGGCGGCGGCCCGGGTTTCCGGGGCGGCGTCCGCCACGGCGACGGCGACGCCGGCCCGGCGCATGACGGGGATGTCCACCAAGTCGTCGCCGATCATCAGGCAACGGCCGGCTTCCAGCCCCTGTTCGCGCAACAGCCGTTCGAAGCCGTCGAGCTTGCGGGTGCAGCCTTCATAGATGAAATCGAGCTTGAGTTCGGCGGCGCGCTGGCGGTTGGCCTGGGAGGCGCGGCCGCTGAGGATGCCGACCTTGAGGCCGGCCCGGCGGGCCAGCACGATGCCATGGCCGTCGCGGACGTCGAAGAACTTGATCTCCCCCTCGTGGGGGCCGTAGCCGATGCGGCCGTCGGTGAGCACGCCGTCCACGTCCAGGATGACCGCTTGGAGGCCGGCGATGATGTCAGCTGCACAGGGCATGGATGTCGCACACTTTTTGCAGCAGGGGTTTCAAGTCGCGCAACGGCAGCGAGTTGGGGCCGTCGGACAGGGCCTGGTCGGGGTCGGGGTGGATCTCCAGGAACAGGCCGTGGATGCCGACCGCGGCGGCGGCGCGGGCGAGCGGGGGAATGAACTCGCGGCGGCCGCCGGAGGACTGCCCCTGGCCGCCGGGAATCTGCACCGAGTGGGTGGCGTCGAAGATCACCGGACAGTCCAGTTCGGCCAGCGTCACCAGGCCGCGCATGTCCACCACCAGGTTATGGTAGCCGAAGGTGGTGCCGCGCTCGGTGAGGAGCACCCGGCGGTTGCCTTCGGCGTAGATCTTGTCGACCGCGGGACGCATGTCCTCGGGCGCCACGAACTGCCCCTTCTTGATGTTTACCGGCTTGCCGGTGCGGGCGGCGGCCAGCAACAGGTCGGTCTGGCGGCAGAGGAAGGCCGGAATCTGCAGGACGTCCACGTACTGGGCCGCCAGCGCCGCCTGGGCCGGTTCATGGATGTCGGTGAGCACCGGCACGGCAAACTCGGCGCCGATGGCGGCCAACAGTTCCAGCCCTTTTTCCTGGCCGGGGCCGCGGAACGAGGCGAGGCTGGTGCGGTTGGCCTTGTCGAAGGACGCCTTGAAGATGTAATTGACGCCCAGCTCGGCGCAGATGGTCTTGGCATGGGCGGCAATCTGGCGGCAGACCGACTCCGACTCAATGACACACGGACCGGCAATCAGGGTCAACGGCTGGCCGTACCCAATCTTGTGGCCCGGTGCATATTCGAAACCTGTGACTTGGCGCATGGTTCAAATCTCTCCCCGTTCGCGCAACCGTTGTTCGACCTTGGCCACGTCGCCCGGCACGTCCACGCCGGCGCTTTGGGCCTGGCGTTCCACCAGCACCCGGATGCGGGCGCCGTTCTCCAAAGCCCGCAACTGCTCCAGTTTCTCGCACCGTTCGAGCGGACTGGGCGGCCAGGCCACAAACTGCTCCAGAAAATCCCGGCGGTAGGCGTAAATGCCCCAGTGCCACAAGGCGCCGCACGCCTCGCCGCCTTCGCGCGGCCAAGGCACCGGCGCCCGGCTGAAGTAAAGGGCATTGCCATGGGCATCCACCACCACCTTGACGATGTTCGGATCCCGAAACTCCACTGTGCTTTGACCCAGCGGAACGGCCACGGTTCCCATCTCGGCGCCGCTGGTGCGCATGTCCGTCACCAACCGCTCAATCACCGAAGGGGGCAGCAACGGTTCGTCGCCCTGCACGTTGATGATCAGGTCCGCCGCCACGTCGCGGACGGCTTCGGCAATGCGGTCGGTGCCCGAGGCGTGGTCGGGGGAGGTCATGACGGCACGGGTGCCGAAGCCGGCGGCGGCGCGCGCAATGCGTTCGTCGTCGGTGGCCACCAGCACCTCCGCGATGCCGGCGGCGGCATGGGCGCGCTCGCAAACCCATTGCAGCATGGGCTTGCCGCCAATCAGGGCCAGCGGCTTGCCCGGGAAGCGGGTGCTGCCGTATCGGGCGGGAATCACCGCCACGGCCCGGCCGGCGCCCGCTGCAGGTTGTGAAGAGTCAGCCATGTCCGCAAGATAAGCCCGCAAGCTGGCCGGGCAAGCGGAATCGTGGGGAAGATGCACCGCGCCCCTCTCGCGCCACGGCCGGGCGGGCGCCCGTGCCGCCGCTCGCGCATCTCCGACTACAGTGCGGCGTGGCGGCGGGAGGTACTTGTTCCTTAAAACAACCGGAGCGAAGTTTCATCCTGAAGGCGGTTTGTTTCACGATGCATCGGGGGCAGCCAGGATCACCTCGCCCCCCGGAGGCGCGGATGGCGTCTAGGGCGGCGCAGTTTTCTGGCAGTCCTTAAGGTCTTGGACGCCTCATGGATTTGGTAATAAACCCATAACATTAAGTCTGACAAGATATTATCAAAACTGGTGGCACGGGCAGACGGTTGCCATTCTCCCATGTTTGCCGCCAATGCTGCCCAATTCACAGTCAGACGCTTGTCTTTCACCCAGCCGCCCGGTAAAGTTATGCCGTGACTGAGGTAAATCGCGATCGCCTCATCCACGCTAAAAAGCACCAAATGTTTGTGAGCAAGACACAAGCACCATGATTTTCTTAATCGAATACAATCGTAGTGAAGGACACATCGTTACCTTTCGCGATTTCGATGATGCGCAACGACGGGACGCTGAAAACTCGCGGCTCGGGATCGAATTGGAGCTTAACCGCAAGGGGATGAATCATGAAGTGGTCCTGCTAGAGGCGGCAAGCAGGGAGGCGCTGCTTCGGACGCACCAACGCTACTTCGCTGACCTCACCCAGATTCTACAGTCCGCTGGAGGGAGAATCGCCCCAAAAGCGAGGATTC
>JBAZJM010000256.1:0-6758 GCA_041651315.1 Lentisphaeria bacterium
GGATGATCATCACCACGCGATGGAGGTGGAGGCGTTGCCGTACCAAATCTTGAAAAGGGCGGTGTCGCCGTTGGGGCCGCCATTGGCCATGTGCAGAAAGGCATACCGGGCGTTCTTGACCCAGGCGCAGTGCCCGTCGTAGTAGGCGGTGTTGGCACCGCCGCCGTGACGGTCGGCGATGGCGGTTCTGCTGGTGCTGGGGGTGGCTTGCCAAATGGTGAATTCCTGCCAGACTCCCCAGCCCAGTGGCGAAACTTCGTCATAGGAGGCGCGTTCGCACGTCATCACCGTTTCGGACACGCATTGGAGGTTGGTCAGCTTGATCGGCCCCCGGTACCAAGTGGCGGGGAAGGCGGTGGTGGTGTCGGGGCCGACCCACCCGCCGACGTAGACGTTCATGCCGTAGAGCGGATCCAGTTGATAATTGCTGTAGCTCCATTGCCGTTTCGACGGGCACTCCAACGCCCGGTTGTCATTGTTGTACTGATTCCGCGACTCCATGCAGCCGGCAATGGCCAGGTATTGATGCCATGCATATGGCGGATCCTAGGTGCCCCAATAGGCCTTGGCGGTGTAGGTGGGCGGGGCATAGCCGTCAAAGGCGGACGAGTAGTTGATGACCGCCAACGCGATCTGCCGCTCATTGCCCAGGCAGGCGATCTTGTTCGCCGAGTCCTTGGCCTTGCGCAGCGAGGGCAGCAGCATGCTGGCCAGGATGGCAATGATGGCGATGACCACCAACAGTTCGATCAGCGTGAACGCTGCTCGAACTTGCCTCCGCCCGTCGCCGCGGCTCGGGACTACGGCTGGGCATGCCGGCTGTTCGATGAGGGTGAAGCGTTTCATGGGAATGGCCTTCTGCTGAAGTACGGGCGGTGTCGGACAAGGAAGACATTGTTGACGGGGGAGTTGGGGCGACTCCCGTGACGTTAACCTGGATTATTCATGAATGGTGAATTTCGAATGTCCAATTCTGAATGTCGAAGTGAAATCCACGGTGTGGGTGGTGCGTTGCACAGGGCGGATTTTAATTCAACATTCAGCATTCAATATTCAGCATTCGGCATTCATTGGAGTTTTGAAACTGCCTTCATAAAAAATTCAGGCTAGTGACCGGAGGAGAATGGATTGGGGTGTTTTCTCCGGTCCCTTGCGTCTCGGGAGTCTCGGGAGTCCTGGGAACTATGGGATGCATGGGAGCTCTGGGACGGTTTTCCTTCTCAACTCCGGTGCCGGCGCATCAGGCACAGGCCGCCGAGCGCCAGCAGACCCAGGCTGGCCGGCTCGGGCACGCCCAGATCGAGCTTCATGTCCAGGCCAAAATACGGGCCGCCGCCGGTCCGGAAAATCTGGGCGTTCAAGGGCGGGGTCCACTCGCCATTCCCCTGCAGCACGACCTTCACTTGGAAATTGGTCTGGCCGGCAAGTGCGCTGCTCACATTCCACTCGGTGCCGCCATCGGTGGCAAGCGAACCTGCCTGGCCCGCCGTGATTTGGGCGTATTGCTGCCAGGAACCGCCGTTGTCAGTGGAGGTGTACCAGGTGATGTACGTCTCGCGGCGAGTTTCGCCCTCAACCCAAGTCCAAGATGCCGAAGAGTTCAGGATTGTCGCGTGTTCGATCGCCTGGGGCAGGCTGACGGACCAAATGTAGGTGGCGTTGAGATCTGTGTTTCGGCTAAGGTAAGCCGTGCCGCCGCCTTCATTGACCCGCCGGTCGTTGGTGAAAGAGGACAGGCCGTTCGTATAGGTCGAAATCCAGGCGTTGCTGGTGTTGGTGTTGAGATAATAGCCATCCGCCAAGGCACTGTAGCGGATGCGGACGTCCGTGCCCGCCCCGTCCTGGTTCCAATAGATTTGGTTGTTGGCGACGCTCATGGTGACAGCTTGGGCGGCACCAGCGGCCAGCAGGCCCAGAACTGTCAGTTTTCCCAGCCAGTCGAGTTTCTGTGTGCGTTGCATGGTCGGCTCTCCTTCTCTCGTTTGGGGTTTGGGAAACTTTTCTGGGGGAACACGGCTTATTCAGGAAGCTTGGTGTTCGATTTGACCGGTTTAGGGTTGGGTGAGCAGCAGGACTCCATTGGGGGGCAGGGTGACGGCGTTGGCGTCGACGCGGCGGCCGGTGATCTGGTCGGTCCAGGCTTTCAGGGGGCCGTTGGCGCGGCTGGCGATGAGGCTGAACGAGGCGGGGGCGTCGGAGGAGACATTGGCCAGGAACACCACGGGCTTGCCGTCGGGACCGGCGGCGGAGCGGAGTTCGAGGCCCGGCAGCGGGGCGCCGTCGGGGCCGGCGGCGGTAAAGGCGGGGGTGATGCCGGCCTGGGCCAGGACGGTCGGCCAGGCCGCGGTCAGGGCGGCCGGTTCCAGCGGCAGCCGGATGACGTTCTTGGCGCGTGCGAACTCCGCGAGAGCGGCCGCGGCGCGTTCGCGGCCGTACGGGTCGTAGCGCAGATTGTCCTCGCCGAGCCAGAGAAGGTGGCCGCCCTGGCGCAGGTAGCGCTTGAGCGCCTCCACGGTGGCGTCGTGCACGTATTGGGCGCCGGCCAGGACGATAAGCTTTTGCCTGGGCAGGCCGGCCGCCAGCATTTGTTCGTTGACGATGCCGGTTTTGAGGCCCTGGTTCAGCAGCGACCCATGCACCACCTTGGCGCGGGCGTAGTACTGGTCCTGGGTGGAGTTGGGGGCGCCGGGAATGCCGAAGTCGGCGGCGGCATCGTAGAACAGCAGGAGATCGGCGGGGGCGCGGCCGAAACCGCCCAGCAGCGGGGTCAGGCGCCGCAGGTCGCTGGCGGTGGTGCCATAGGCTTCCAGCGCATCGGGATAGCTGTTGAGGTTCCAGTCATAGCCGCTTTCCGAGTTGCCCCACCACTCGGGCACCTGGGTGGTGGTGGCAAGGAACAGATGGGTTAGGCGCTCGCCGTGGAGGTAGCGTTGGAAGAGGCCGCGCCGGAGCTCGCCGGGGGCGTTCGGATCGCCGTAGGGCACGCCGTGCATTTCGGAGCAGAAGATCGGCTTGTCCGGGCAGATGGACGTGTAATAGTCATAGGCGAACAGGGTGTCCTTCCAGTTGGCGCCGCGGATGTAGCTGGCGTCCAGGCCGGTGATGTCGGTGATCGGCAGGATCTGCCGGGGGTCTGTGCCGACCACGAAGCACTGGGCCAGGGAGCGGTGGCTGAAGCTGGAGAGGATGTTCTTCATATGGGTCAGCTTGCCGGGGAAGCGCTGCTTGGCGGTGTCGTTCAGCCAGCGGACGAGGCCGGCGGCGCGCTCGCTGTTGGAACAGCACCAGTCCCAGAAGGCGCCGCGCTGGCGGTAAATGCCGACGGGGGTGAAGATGGTTTTCGGGTCGAACGGCTTGGGGACGTCCTCAAAGGACTTGAAGGTGCTGCCCCAGCACTGGTTGAGCCGGGCGATGGTGCCGTGGCGGGTTTGCAGCCAGCGGCGGAAGTCGCGCATCGCCTCCGGCGACTGGCTGGCGAAGACCCATTCGTTGGCTAGGTCAAGGGTCTTGATGTTCGGGAGGTCGCCGAAGGCCTGGGCATGGCCCTGAAGCAGCAGGTCGAGCAGCTTCTTCCCTTCCGGGGTGTCCATCCAGGCGTTGGCACCCTCGCCGCCGGGCCGGAACCAGCCGGGCAGGTAATGGGTGCTGTTCAGCAGGTCGACGGGCTCGCCCCAGGCCTGGGCCTCGGTGGCGCTGTTCCGCCGGCCGGCGACTTCGTTGCTTTGGCGCAGGTTGGGGTTGAGGATAAACGGCTGGGCCAGGTACGAGTTGGGGCCGATCTCGAAGTTGTCGAAGTTGAGCCCCAGCTCGGCCAGCCGGACGCTGTGATCTTTTTGGGAATAGGTCCAGACGAATCCCTGGAGGGTGACCGGGGTCTGGCCGGCCAGCAGTTCGCCGTCCTTGACCGACCATGGCTGGCTGAGCAGGTCAAAATGGGGAACGGCCAGGGCGGGCGGATTCGGGTTGGCGGCAAACGCCCGCAACTCCGCCAGCAATTTGGGCGCGGCCTGGTTGACGTAGGTGACCGCGCGCTCGAATACTTGCGGATAGGTGTGGAGCTTGCCGTCTTCCCGGTCACGGTAACCGCGCTGAGCCATGGTGGCAACCTTGAACGCCTGCCGCAACAGGCTCAGCCGCAGTTGGAAATAATCGACGGTGCGGCCGCGCGCCTGTTCCGTCTTCAGCAGTTGTTCGATCTCGGCGGCCAGCTGTTCCGCCCGTGCGAGCTGGCGTGGCGCGGTGCCCGGGTCGTGCACGGTCACCGTGGTTTCGGCGGTGGCGGCGCCGCCGGTCCACCGCGCTTTGAGCGGGGCGGTGCCCACCGGCAGGCGGCCGGCGGGGAAGCTGAACGGCACTTCGGCGACGGCACCGGCCGGCACGGCCTGTTCCTGAGCCTGTGTCCCGGCGGCCAGGCGGACCACGGCGCCGGCCGGCAGGTGGCGCGCCGTCACGGTGGCCCGGACGGCTTCGGTCAGGGGAAACTGCGCCTTGGCCGCCGCCACGTGCAGGATGGGGGCGGTGCCGGACCGGGTGAAACGCATGCGGCGGAACTTGCCGGCATTGGCGCCGTCGCCGATGCCGTCGCTGATCTTGAGGTAGCCGAGCCGCTTGCCGTCGTCGTTGTCGTTGACAATCAAATTGAAGCGGAACGGCCGGTCCTGCAGCGGGTTGAGCGGCCCCAGGTAGCTCCAGGGCAGGGCGATGGCATAGGTGACGGCGGGGCCGTCGTGAACGGCGGTGAAGGGAACGGGCCAGGCCCCCTTCGGCAGTCCCGCCGGCGCCACGGTGGGCAGCACCTTGCGCCCAAAGGCGAGGTCGGTGGCGCCGCCCATGACGTCGTCGTCATCGCAACCCGGGTTCAGCGGCGTGTTGTCCAGCGGATCGATGCCGAACTGGAGGCTGTCACCGTTCCAGAAGTCGGTCATGGAATCGGCGGGGCGGAAGACGTCGTCGGTCACCCGGACGACCATGAAGAAAAATTGGGAGTTCCAGGCCACCACGGCTTGGGCGGAAAGATCCTCGGGGCCGCTGAAGTCGAGCCCGGCATCCGGGGTCAGGGTGATGGCCGGATACCGGCTCCAGTCAGTCCACGCGGTTTGGGCGGAGAACGTTTCCGGAACCTGGGAACACACCAGTTCCGGCGCGGCCAAAACCGGGCCGGAATCCGTTCCAGCGGCCGCCGGCAGGACCAGCAACAACGCCGGCAACGCGGCGGCCATCCAAGAGGATCGATGATTGGCTTGGGAAACAGGCATGGGGTGATGGCACCTTTTTTATCTCACACGAAGGCACGAAAACACGAAGGTTAGGAGACTGTTTGTTTTTTGCGTTTGCTTCGTGCCTTCGTGTGAACAATTACATGGTTGGATGATGAAGGGCGGGCATCAGCCGGTTTCACCGGCAATCAGGTCGGCGGCCAAAATCCGGTGAACCTCCGGGGGGCCGGTGTGGCCGTCCAGCCGGCGCCGCAGGATTTCGCCGGCGGCATGGCCGATGTCATAGCGGTGATGGTCGAACGTGGTCAGGCGCAGGGGAGAGGCACTGCCGACCTGGCATTTCTGGAAGGAAATGACCCGGGTTTCCCCAGGGACGCGGATGCCGGCGGCCAGCAGGGCGCGCAACACGCCGACCGCCGGATAGTCGTGATCGACCAGGATGGTGTCACAGCGGAAGCCGTCCGTCAGCAGCCGGGCCATCTGTTCCTGGGTGTCGATATACGGGTCAGGCGGCTGGCTCCAGCCGCGGGGTGACTCGAAGCGGAAGATCCGCTCCTCCGGCAGTTGCCGCCCCGAAACGGCAAGGGTGCGGCGCAACTCGGCGATCATCGGCTTGGCCAGGTTGGGCGGCAGCAGGGTCACCAGGGCCAGCTCGCGGGCGCCTTGGCTGACGGCATACTGGGCGGTCTTTCGGGCGGCGTAGAAGCGGGAGGCAAAGACCCGGTCGCAGGAGAGCTCCAAATGGTCGTCGCCGCCGATCACCACGGTGGGAATGCCGGACTTCATCAGGGCCCGGGGGTTGTGAACCGGCCGGCGGGCAAGATGAAGACCTTCGCCCTGCAAGACGATGCCGGCGGGGCGCATTGCCACCACCTGGTCGATCAGCTTGTGGTAAAGATTCAGGTCGGCATGGCTGCAATAGGTGGCCAGGGTGCAACGGTCCGGGTCCAGGGCGTTTTGCAGCCCTCGCCCGCATTCCATCACGTTCTCCGAATGCCCGGTGGTGACCCAGGCCACCTGCTGCTGGTGATGGCCGTTGCGAGAATCCGGCACCATCACCCCCCGCTGGGGTTCCTTGAGCAGGTGCCCGTCCGCCACCAGCCAGGCCAGCACCCGCCGGACGGTGGAACGCGAAACGGCATACTGTTCGGCCAGCTCAAACTCCGTCGGCAGCAGCTGGCCGGCGGGGAAGCGTCCCTTCAGGAGGTCGTCCTGGACCTGCTCGCAAAGCCGGACCGCTTTGCTGTTGTAACTGGTGCCTTGGGCGTTGCTCATGGGCGTTCCGTCGTGCTACGGTTAGCGATTATCAGCAAATTAACACAATCTGTGTTTTATGCAAGCCATTTTATTTTTATTATTCATAAATAAATGCAGGTTGTGTTTTTTTGGGGGGGGGCGGGCAGGCCAGGGGCGGAAGGGGGGCCGGGGCAAATGCCGGCCGGCCTTATCCGAGCCCGGAACGTAAGTGACGGGTCAAATGTCGGACCTGGTGTGGAGGTGGCCGATTTGACCGCTTACTGACGTGCGCGGCTCGGATGGCGG
>JBAZJM010000257.1:0-6632 GCA_041651315.1 Lentisphaeria bacterium
AGGACTGGAGTTTGGGGGAATTGGCAAAAACAGGGGCTGAAACCTCTGCCTATTCCCGCCCCGTCCCGCTGGGACGGGAAAAACCGCACCCTTTTCCCAAAGGGTGGCCCCACCATCATCCGGCAAAACGGTCGTGCCCCCCGTTGCTCCTGCGCGTTGCAACGCGTTGCGCGCGCATGTATGTTTTCCTCTTTAAGTAGCATCAGGGGCCTTTCACGGCGCCGGAACGGCCTGCCGACGCGGTCATGAAAATTTACGAACCCGATTATTTTACGCCGCCGCCCAACGTGGTTGCCGCCTTTGGGCGCGCCTTGTTGTTGCTGATGCGGGACACCGGGCGCGCCCTGGCGATCTTCGCCGAAGGGGTACGCTGGCTGCCGGCGTTCTGGCAGCGGCGCAAGGAAGTCATCCGCCAGCTCTACATCTGCGGGCTCAAGAGTTTCCCGGTGACCTCGATGGTGGCGCTGTTCACCGGCATGATCCTGGCCCTGCAGACCGGGCTGGTGCTGCGGGACTACGGGCAGCAGACCCAGGTCGGACTGCTGGTGGCCCAGGCCATGTGCCGGGAAATGGGGCCGTTCATGACCGCCCTCATCCTGGCGGCCAGCGTCGGCTCGGCGATGGCCGCCGAACTGGGGACCATGGCGGTGTCGGAGGAAATCGCCGCCCTGCACGTGATGAGCATCAATCCGGTGCGTTTTTTGGTGATGCCGCGGCTGCTGGCGCTGCTGGTCATGTGCCCGGTGCTGACGGTGTACACCAATGTGGTCGGCGTGCTGGGCGGCATGCTGGTGGCGTACACCCAGCTCGGGGTGGCCCCGGTGGCCTATTATGACGCCGCCATGAACCATTTGCACAACAAGGAACTGTACGTCGGCCTGTTCAAGGCGGTGGTGTTTGGCGGCATCATCGCCGGCATTGCCTGCTTCCAGGGGCTGGCCACGGCCAACGGGGCCATGGGGGTCGGCCGGGCCACCCGCCGGGCCGTGGTGCACAGCTTCCTGCTGGTCCTGATTTCCGGCTACATCATCACCCGGTTTTTCTACTGATGCTGGAACTGCGCGACATCAACAAGGCGCTCGGCGGCCGGCCGGTCCTGCAGGGGCTGACGCTGACGGTGGAACGCGGCCAGACGCTGGTCATCCTCGGGGCCAGCGGCGCCGGCAAGAGCGTCACGCTCCAGCATCTGGCGGGATTGTTGCGCCCCGATACCGGCCAGGTGCTGGTTGACGGCGAGGACCTGGCGGTGGCCCGCGGCTCCCGCCGCGAGGCGGTGCTGGACAAGATGGGCATGCTGTTCCAGTCCGGGGCGCTGCTCAACTGGATGAGCGTGTTCGACAACGTCGCCCTGCCGCTGTACGAGAAAACCCGCCTCGGTGACGCCGAGATCGCCGCCATTGTCAACCGCAAGCTCGCCCTGGTGGGGCTGGCCGACGCCGGCCGCAAAAAGCCGGCCGAACTCTCCGGCGGCATGCGCAAGCGCGCCGGTCTGGCCCGCGCCATTGTCCGCGATCCCGCGATTGTCCTTTACGACGAGCCCACGTCCGGCCTCGACCCGGTGATGTCGCGCGCCATTGACGGCCTGATCCGCGACCTGCAGCTCCAGCTCAAGGTGACCGCCGTGGTGGTCACCCACGACCTGGTCAGCGCTTTTTCCGTCGGCGACCAGGTCGCCCTGCTGCACGAGGGGCGCCTGGTCGAGTGTGCGCCGCCGGAACGTTTTGCCGCCAGCACCCATCCGGTGGTGCGCCGCTTCATTGACGCCCAACTGCCCCCGGCCCGCCGGCCGGCCGCGGCCCTGCCGCAATCAGGAGGTCTTTCCACATGAGCAGCAACAACCCGGGCAAACGCCAGCTCAACAGCCGGGAACTCTCCATGGAGTTCGCCGCCGGGGTGTTCTTTTTTGCCGCCCTGGTGATCCTGGCGTTCTTCACCATCCTCATGACCCACGAAGACCTGTTCGGGCCGAAGGTGCGCTGGGAGGTGCTCTTTCCGGAGGTGGCGGGGCTGGTGGAAGGGGACAATGTCCGCGTCCAAGGGGTGGATGTCGGCCGCGTTGAAACCATCCGGCTGGCCGACGAGGGCGGCGTTTTGGTGCGGCTGCGGCTGAAACAGACGGTCAAACTCTACCGGGACTGCAACATTGAAATCGGCTATTCCTCCGTCCTTGGCGGCCGTCATGTCGCGGTCAGCGTTGGCACCCCCGCCGCCGGCCTGATGCCGCCCGACACCCGGCTGGCCGGCGTCACCCCGCCCGACCTCATCCAGTCGGCCGGCCGTCTGCTGGCCAGCATCGAAAAGGATGTGGTGCCCAAGGTGTCCCGTTTTGCCGACGACATGAGCGCCATCTCGGCCGACCTGCGGGCGGGCAAGGGCACCCTGGGCAAGCTGCTCAACGACCAGACCCTGTACGACCGCGGCACCGAGGTCATGCAATCCCTCAAGCAGGCTGGCGACAATGTCAACGGCCTGATCGGCGACGTGCGGGCGGGCAAGGGCACCCTGGGCAAGCTCGCCACCGATGATTCCCTGTTCACCGACATCCGGGCCATCACCAGCGATGTCCGGGCGGGCAAGGGCACGGTCGGCAAGCTGTTCACCGACGACTCGCTGTTCAATAATTTCCGCGACGTCGGCGCCAACCTCAAGAAGACCACCGACCAGCTCGCCACCGGCGAGTCCTCGCTGGGCCGGCTGCTCAACGACAAGGGCGAGGTGTACACCTCCCTCAAGAACACCCTCGGCAATGCCGAAGTCATCACCGCCGACATCCGGGCGGGCAAGGGCACCCTGGGCAAGCTCGCCACCGATCCGGCGCTTTACGACGACACCCGCAAAACCATTCTCGAGGTCCGCGGCGCCGTCCAGGACTTCCGCGAGCAAACCCCCGTTTTCACTTTTGGCAGCCTGGTCATCGGCGGCCTGTGACCTTCCCCATTACGGACACGCTTTAACGACGCATGACTGATTCCTCCGCCACTGCCGCCACCCTGGGCTCGGGTTCCTTGGTCGCCAACTACCGCATCGAGCGGGAGATCGGCCGTGGCAACATGGCCGTGGTCTACCTGGCCACCCAGCTGGACTTGCAGCGTCCGGTTGCCCTGAAGATTCTCACCGGCGGCCTGGCCCGCGACCAAGATTTCGTCTCGCGCTTTCTCAATGAGGCCCGCACCGCGGCCGCCCTGTCGCACCCCAACATTGTCCAGGCCTTCAGTGCCGGCGCCGTGGCCGACGACCTCTATTACTTCGCCATGGAGTACATCGAGGGCGAGACCCTGCACGACCGCATCACCCGCGAAGGCCCGCTCAAGCCCGCCGACCTGCTGCCCATCGTTCTCGACATCGCCGGCGCCCTGGACTACGGCTGGACCCATCAGCGCCTGGTCCATGGCGACATCAAGCCGGAAAACATCATGCTCAGCGTCAAGGGCGAAAGCAAACTCGCCGACTTCGGCCTGGCCAAGGTCAGCGAGCACAGCTTCACCGGCGACGGCCTCATGCTCACCCCCCTCTATGCCGCCCCGGAAATGATTCGCGGCCAGGCCGCCGCCCAGGATTGCCGGCCGGACATCTATTCCTTCGGCGCCACCCTTTACCACGGCCTGGCCGGCCAGCCGCCCTTTCCCGGTACCGACCCGCAGGCGGTGATGCAGCGGCACCTCAACGAGGCGCCGCCGCCGCTGCGCCAGTTCAATCCGCGCCTGCCCGAACGGCTGGCCGATTTCGTCACCCAGCGCCTGCTGGCCAAGACCGCGGAAGAGCGTCCGCAAAGCTGGGCCGAGGTGATCAGCAACCTCGAGGCGGCCCTGGCCCGCAAGCGGCCGGTGATGATCCTGCCGTCGCGTTCGGCTGGCGATGAGGCGGCACCGCGCCCCGCCGCCGTCTCCCGCACCCCCTGGGTGGTGGGCATCCTGGCCGGCCTGCTGGCGGCCGGCCTGGGCGGCTGGCTGGCCGTCCATCAACTCTCGGATGCCGCCGGCCGGCGCGATGCCGCCGCCGCCTGGCGCCAGGTCCAGTCCGAACTCGCCGCCGAAACCGATCCGGCCGCCGGCCTCGAACGGCTTCAGCACTACGGCGCCCGCCACGGACGCTTTGCACCGCCGGCCTTTCAGGCGGCGCTGCAACAGCAGCAGCAGTTGCTGACGGCGCAACTGGCCGCGCCGCCGGCCGTCAAGCCGGAAGCCAAACCAGAAGTTAAACCGGAAACCAAGCCGGGAACGGGGGCCGCCCCGCCGCTGCGCCCGGCCGCCCCGCCGGAAGCCAAGCTGGCCGCCAGGCCGGTCCCGCCGGTGGAAGCGGCGGTGGCCGTTCCGGCCGCCGCGCCGGCGCCCGCCGTCAATGCCGTTGAACGCGCCGACCGCTTCATCGTCTTCCTGGCCGCCGCCGTCCAGGCCGGCGCCACTCCCGGTACGGCGGCCTGGGAGCCGGTCATCAAGCTGGGCCGCGCCTGGTGCGACGCTTATCCCGGCCCCTCGGACGAGGCGGCCCAGGCCGGTTTCTTCCTCGACACCGTTCTGCCCGCCGCCGAGGAGCTGCTGCCCAAGCTCATCCTGGCCTCGCCGAAGCTGGCCGGCATCCCGGTCACCGTCAAGGCGCACGGCACCCTGCCGTTGGACGAGGTTTCGCTCCGCGGCGTCAGCCTGCGCCAAAAAACGGACTACGGCGAGGTCAAGCTTCAGGTGCCGTGGGCCGAAACCGACCGCATCGCCGTCCTGGCCGCCCTTGGCAAGGCCAGCCTGGGCGCTCCCGGGCAGGCCTTGGAAACGGCCCGGCCGCTGCTGGCCTTTCTGCTCCTGGCCGGCCGCGCCGACGAGCTTGATGCCCAGTTGCAGGCGTTTCCCGAATCCGCCGAGCAGCGGCAATGGCTGATCCTGGCCGCCAGTTGCCGGAGCGCCCCCCAGGAAGCGCAATGTCTCCAGGCGTTGGCCGACGCCGTTGCCGCCGCCCAAAGCCACGAGTTCCGCACCGCCCGCCGCAGCCTGCAACGCGCGTGTGCCGTGCCCACCGCCGCCGCCACCCGGCACGCGGCCGAGATCCGGCAGTTGCAGGAGGTCCTGGCGGCCAACGCCCCCGAAGTCCGCGTGTCGGCCCTGGTGCTCCAGGCTCAAAAGGAGCAGGCCGCCGACCCGCGGCAGGCCCTGTGCCGGCTCAATCTGTGCCTCGCCCGTTACGGCGCCCTGGAGCTGCCCGAACTGCTGGAGGTGGTGCCGCTGCGCGAACGGACCCTGGACGTCCTGGCCGCCCGCTTCCGCAAGGACAACGGCAGCCTGCCCAGCCTGTACGCCCTCCCGCCGCTCTATCCGCTGGCCGGCTGGTCCTCCCAGTTTCCCGGCGACTCCGCCACCATCCTGCGCCAGCTCAAGGAGCACGGCGACACCGCCTCCATCAAACCGCTGCTGACCCAGCTCTCCGCCGCCGCCCTGCTCGACATGGGCGCCTGGAACGAGGCCCGCCTGTCCCTGCGCAACCGCGCCTGGGTTCCCGGCGAAAACCAGTACCCGCCGTTCGTCGCCGGCATCCTGTTCGGCCGGGCCCTGTTGTATGACCGTTATCGCGATGCCGGCACCGCTCCCGCCACGGCCCTGGAGGCCCTCGCCAAGCTGCGGCCGCGCCGGGGCGCCGGCGAGGACGAGGCCAACGCCCTGCTGCAGGGCCGCCTCCGCCTGCTGAGCGACCTGGCCCTGTTCACCCGTCAGTGGGAACTGCCGGCCGCCGCCCTGCCGGAGAACGTCCTGGCCCGCGCCAACAGTCAGACCGCCCAGGCCACCGCCCTGGGCCTCGCCGCCTGGCGGCTCGAGGCCGGCCGGCCGCTGCCGGCCGCCGGCGAACTTCCCCCGGGCAGTGCCGCCGACCGCGCCGTGGAGGCGGCCCGGAAGATCCTGGAGGATCCGACAATGGCGGACTTCCCGGCCGCCGAGGGGCTGCCGGCCGAGTTCCGCGAGCGTTACGCCCGCCTGCTTCTCGCCGCCCTCTGCCAGACCCCCCGCCAGCTTCCCGCCGACCGCCGCCACGACCCGTGGGACCGTCTCGCCCGCATCGTTCCCGCCGACGGCTTCGTCGCCGCCGACACCCGCTTCGGGATCCTGCTCCAGCAGATCGCCCTCGACCTCGCGGCCAACAACCTTCCGGCCGCCGAGACCCGCCTGCAGGAGGCGCTCAAGCAGGCTGGCCGCCCCGCCGACCATGCCTTCTATCCGCGGCTGCTCCTCCTCCAGGCCGGCCTCGAGTTTCGCCGCGGCTTTGCCGGCGCCGCCCGCGAGCTGCTGGCGGTGGCCATGCCCGCCGCCACCACGGCCGGTGCGGCCGAACTCGCCGTTGCCGAACGGCACCAGGGTGTGGCCGTGCCCGCCGTTTTGGACCCCGACGGCAAGGCCGCGGCTGTCCCCGCGGCCTTTTGGGACGCCTGGCTGCTTTGCAGCCGTCTCGCCGCCGGCGGGGATTCGGCCGCCGCCACGGAGGCCCTCAACCGCCTCCAGGCCGCCGCCCGCAGCCTCCCGGAACGCCATTTTGCCCGCCTCCTCGGAGCCACCCCCGGCACCGAAAAACGGGAGGCTGAAGCATTTTAGGCTGAATCGTTTTGGTTCCGGCTAGGCCGGGTTAGGTTATCGCTCATCATGACCTGCGAACTTTGC
>JBAZJM010000258.1:0-6589 GCA_041651315.1 Lentisphaeria bacterium
CCTCGCGTTTGTGCGCGTGGGCTTGTGGTAAAAGCGCCCGCCGTGTTTAAGGCACAAACAGGTTTGACGGAGGGTTTGGGAACCGCCTTTCCTCAAAAGGGGGTTCCCAGCTGTATCCCCGCTCAGGATTGGCGGTGGAGGCGGGCGGTGAAGAGGGCGTCGGAGTCGCCGGCCCAGGGGGGGAAGAGGCGCATGCCGGCGCTGACGGTTTCGCCGGTGATGGGATCGGTGAACGGTTCCGGCTGGAACTGGGGGTGGTCGGCCAGGAACGCCGCCACCACGTCCTCGTTCTCGCCGCGGAACAGCGAGCAGGTGGCATAGACCAGGACGCCGCCGGGGCGGACGCCGCTGGCGGCGGCGTGCAGGATCTGCCGTTGCAGGGCGGCCAGGCGCGCCGGTTCGTCGGCTTCGGCGCTCCAACGGGCGCCGGGATTGCGCCGCCAGGTGCCGGAACAGGAGCAGGGAGCGTCCACCAGGACGCCGTCGAAGGTTGCCTTGCGGGGGGACAGTGGCTTGCCGTCCCAGCCCCGGCATTGGATGTTGCAGAGGCCGGCGCGGCGCGCGCGGCGGCGCAGGTCTTCGAGCTTGTATTCGCGGATGTCGGTGGCGAACACTGTGCCGCGGTTGGCCATCAGCGCGCCCAGTTGCAGGCTTTTGCCGCCGGCGCCGGCACAGGCGTCCCACCAGCGTTCGCCGGGGCGCGGGGCGCACACGGCGCCGACCGCCTGGGAGGCCAGGTCCTGGATCTCCACCCGCCCCTCGCGGTAGGCGGGCAGGGTGAAGACATTGATCCGGGCATCGCCGACCCGGACCGCGCCGGCCAGGCGCGCATGCGGTTCCGGGCAGAGGCCGGCCGCCGCCAGTTCGGCGAGGACGGCGGCCGGTTCGCCGCGCTGCACGCGCAGCCAGAGGGGCGGCCGGCGCTGCAGCCACGGCAGCAGCGTGTCGGCGGGCACGGCCGGGGCCAGCAGGGATGGCGCCCAGGCGGGAACCAGCCCCGCAGGCTGGAAACCGCCGGCGGGCGGCGGCACCCGGAAGCGCCGGAACAGGGTTGCGGCCCGTTCCCCGAGGGTGGCCAGAGTCTCGGTCCGGGGCTGGCCCGCCACGGCGGGCGTCGGATTTTGGCGGAGCGGGGAGGTGCCGGTCCAGTAGCCGCTGATGTCGGGGAAGGTCAGGCCGTCCAGGGCATGGGCGGCCAGGAAGAGCGGATGCCAGGCCTCCGCCGGTCCCGGATCGGGCGGCGGGACGGCGGCCGGCCTGGTGGAGGGGGGCGTCCCGGTTGTGGCGGCGGCGGAGGCGGGCTGGGTGTCCGGCGCCTCATCACCGGCCTCGTCGGCGGGCGCCGGCGGGGGGCCGGCAGCCGCGGCCTCGGCCAGGCGCTGGTGGAAGGCCGGGGGCGCCAGTGGGGCCAGCCAGCCCCACCAGCGCAGGATGGCGAAGGCGGTTTCGCTGATCAGGCGCCGGTCGCGCGAACCCAGCTGCGGTCGTCCCCGCAGGAAGGCGGCCAAAACGCGGTCGGCCGGCCGATGGCGTGCCAGCGTTTCCACCAGCAGCAAGAGCGCCGCCTCCGCCACCTGGCGGGTTTGGGAGGTCAGTTTGCGGTCGTTCAGCATAAGGTGGCGGCGACTCCGATTGTACACACGGCGGCGTTGGCAAGGCGGCGGCGGGTAATGTAAGCCCCCGCACGGAGGTTGCCGCCGGCCGGAAGGGGATGGCGGTTGTTCCGGTTTTCTCGACGGACATCGGTGGCTCTCGACAGCCATCGATGGCCATCGAGAGCCGCCGACCGCCGTCGCCCGCTGAAGGTTCAATGTTTGAGGGAACCGGTTCTGCTTTCCGGTGGTCTATATTGCCAGCTTGGAGCTGTCATGACCATCGAAGGAATCGATTCAATCGAATAAATCGACTCCAATCGATTGCCTCGTCTGGCACCTGAAAACCGAAACCTTGTGCCCCGGTATCCCTTCCCCATGCCGCACCGTCCCTGCACCCAAGCCTTGACCGCCGGCGCCGTCCCGCGGCGGTACCGGCAGCGCGGCATCGCGCTGGTGGTCGTCCTTGGCATGCTGGCGGTGCTGGCGGTGCTGGCCACCCACGCCGCCGTGCTCAGCCAGATCACCGCGGCGGAAGCCAAGGTGGCGGTGAACCGCGGCCGCCTGTTCTATGCCGCGGAGTCCGCCGCCGACCGCGCCTTCTGGCTGCTGCTGTGGGACCGGCGCCGCTATCCCAACCGCGGCCTGGGCGCCGACCTCAGCATGCGCGAGAATGACAGCGTGGAGCCGTGGCTGATGGATGGCCGGACGCATTCCTGGGACGGGCCCATCGGCGCGGTTGCCGTCACCATCACGGACGCCAACCGCGGTCTGGACGTGTCCGGAACGGCGCCCGAATCGGCCCTGAAATCGCGGTTGCCGGCGAGCGACGAGCACGACCGGCAGCAGGAACTGACGGAATTCCTGGACCTTCTCGGCGATTATGCGGACGTCGACAACAACCGACGCCTGTACGGCCGCGAAGAGGACGACTATGAAGGCCCCGGCGGGGCCAGCCTGCCCCGCAACGGCCCGCTGCAGTTCCGCGAGGAACTGTTTTGGCTCGACGGCCTGCCGGCGGTGCTGGCCGCCGCCCGTGGCACCGACGTCGCCGCCGACGCCCCGCCCGTCCGTTTGGACGAGGATGATTTCCGCATCGTGCCGCCCAGCGGCAGTTCCTTTCCCGGCGGCCGGCTCAGTTCCTTTCCGCCTTCTGCAGAGGAACTGCAGCGCTATTTCCCGGAGGCCAAGGACCAGGAACGGCTGCAGGAGGGGATCAGCCGCTGGCTGAACACCGGCGAGCCGCTGGACCAGGCCGTGCCGGCCGACCTGCTGACCCGGCTCCAGGAACACTTTTCCTTCCAGGAGTCGGGCGTCGCCGTCATCACGGTCACCGCCCGCAGCGGCAATGACGCGGTGCGCCGCACCCTGCGGGTCACCCGCGACTGCCGCACCCTGCGCAACGGCAACACCCCCCAGCCGACCCTGGTCTATTGGGAGCATGTCGCGCCGTAGGCGCCCGCCGGTTGGTCATCGGCCGCCCGTCCGGGGCCCGGCTCCCGGTCCGGGCGTTTTCCGCTTCAGTTCGCCCAACGGCCCGAGACACTCCGCCAGCGTCGCTTTGCCCTGGCCGTCCAACCAATTGCGGGCGGGCCGGTTTCCCTGGAGAAAGGCCTGCCAAAACGCCAGCGTGGCCTGCTGGATCACCGGTTGCAGGCGGGCGTCCAGGGCGCGGTTTTTCCCCTGTCCCCAACCGGCACGGGGGCCGTTGCGGTCACTGAACACCAGGTGGTCGCCCCCGGTGAAGACCACCAGGTATTCCGGAACACCGGTGATTCGTTCAAACGGTTCCCGCCGTTGGGCGAGCGTCATGTCGCGGATCGGACTGTGGTCCTCGGTTCCCGTCAGGTGCAGGCAGGGGATCCGGATGCGGGGGTACACGGCGTCCAGCCCCGCCGGTGACGGGCTGAGCAGGACCGCCGCCTTGATCTCGGGCAGGACCGGCACGCCGGGAACCGGAAAACCGCCGGCCACCGCCGCCGTCCACAAGGTCGTGTTCGCCCCGAAGGAATGACCGGCCATGCCGATCCGTTCCGGATCCAGCCGCCCGTGGAACCGGCCCTCCTTCCGGGCCAGCCGTTGCAGCTCCGCCACGGCAAACGCCACATCCTTGAGCCGCTCCACGGACTGTTTCAGGTTCACCGCCCCTCGCAGGTTTTCCATGACGGCGGGCCCCTTGCCGCGCCAAACCGTCTCGTCGCTGCCCGGGTGCTGGAGATGCACCACGGCCAGGCCGTGTTCCGCCCAATAACGTCCGAGATACGAATAACCGGTGCGGCTGCCGCCCAGGCCATGGGAAAAGAGGATCACCGGCGGCGCCGCTGCTCCCGGCCGGAGCACCGGCAGGTAGCATTTCACCGGCAGCGTCCGTTGTCGGGCGGCGTCCCGCCATTCCAGCAACAGCTCATCCACGGCGCCGGCCGGCCCGGCACCCCCTGCGGACTCCGCCGCGGCGGCCGGCGGCGGCCCCGCCAGGACCATGGCGGCCAGCAGCATTCCCCCCACTATCAGCAGCTTTCGGATCATGGTGTCGGTTTCCTGGTTCTTGGGGTTCTCCGGTCGGTGTTCGTCCCTTTGCGCGCCTTCATGGACGAGTATAGTATAACGGCTGTGTCCCCGGGATATGACGTGGGTCAGATGACTGGGAGTGGTGGGCAGAACCACACAGAAAAAGGAACCGCAAATGAATTTTCTGGCGCTCCTTGTCTTGCTCGCCGCCGGATTGTTTGTTGCCATGCTGCTGCTGGCCGAGGTCGGGCGGCGCATCGGCATCGCCCGGCTCGCCCGCGACCCGGACGGTCTGGCGAAAGGCATCGGCACGGCGGAAGGCACGGTTTTCGCGTTGCTGGGACTGCTGATCGCCTTCACTTTCTCCGGCGCCGGTTCGCGCTTTGAGGGGCGCCGTCACCTGGTCACGGAGGAGGCCAATGCGGTCGGTACCGCCTACCTGCGCCTCGATCTGCTGCCGGCCGCCGCCCAGCCGGAGTTGCGCGACCTGTTCCGCCGCTATGTGGACCTACGCACGGCCACCTACCAGCAAGTGAACCAAGACTTGGCGGCGGCTCTGGCGAAGCTGACGGAAACGGAAGCGTTGCAGGGGGAAATCTGGGCCAGGGCGGTGGCCGCGGTCCGCCAGCCGGAGGCCCCCGCTGCCGCTGCCATGCTGCTGCTGCCCGCCCTGAACGCCATGATCGACATCACCACCACCCGCAAGGCGGCGAGCCAGAACCATCCGCCGCCGGTCGTTTTTGTGCTGCTCATCGGACTGAGTCTGATGGGGGCGCTGCTGGTGGGGTATGATGTGGCGGGCAACCAGGGCCGGACCTGGCTGCACACGGTGGCCTTTGCGGCCATCATGTCGCTGTCGGTGTACGTGATCCTGGATCTCGAATATCCCCGCCTGGGCCTGATCCGGGTCGACGCCGCCGACCAGCACCTGGTCGACCTCCGGAAGAGTATGCATTGATTTGCGGATTCCGCAGGCAGCTTTCGTGCGACAGGCCACAACGGGGACAGCAGAAGTTGCCTGCGGAATCCGCAAAAATAAAACACTGCCGTCCCACAGGTGCTTGAAAAACGCGATTTTTCCTAAAAAATCCAAGAGTAAGACGGTTTGTTTTGACCCTGGCCCATTTTGCCTTTGCCTTTCCCTTTCCCGTGCCCGAACACAGAATGAGGTATGCCCATGGACAGCTTCGACCACGAAAAAATGGAGGTCTACAATCTCACCATCGATTTTATTGCGCTTGCCGATGAAGTCGTCAATGGCCTACCCCGTGGACGAGCCTACTTGGCCGACCAACTCCGTCGAGCGTGTTCCTCGATAGCATTGAATATTGCCGAGGGTGCCGGAGAGTTCGCTGGCGACGAAAAGGCTCGTTTCTACCGGATGGCCAAGCGCTCAGCCACTGAGTGCGCCGCCGTCCTCGATGTCTGCCGTCGGCTAGATCTGGCAAATGGCAAACAGCTTGATGCCGGCCGTAACCTCCTATTGCGCATAGTCTCAATGCTGATTCAACTCATCAGACGAATGGCTGGCAGTTCGGGCACGGGCGCGGGCACGGGCACGGAATGAATTATGGCATCCCACGGGACGGCTATGAAAACAAAAGGTGAAGTTCTCCATGAGTGACATCAAGCACCGGTTTGTGGCGCTGGATTATATGCACGGGCGCCTGCACCATGTCGATGAACGCCATCCGGCGGCGAACTGGAGCGTACCCTCCGGCGGGATGCTGCAGGACCTGCGGTTGGCCGGGGCCGGCCGGCTCATGGTTTCCCTGGACGACGGCTGGAGTTTCCGCCGGCTCGCCGACGGCGGCGAAGAGGAACGGGTGAAGACCGGCGTCACCGGCATCGCCACCCTTTGCCTGCTGCCCGACAGCGGCGTCCTCGCCGGGCTTAACACGCCGGCGGGCATTGAGCTGGTGGAATTTGATGACCAGGGGCGGGCGGGCCGCACCTACGCGTTTCATGAGTTCAGGGACCTGCGGCAGTTGCGCCGGAGTTCCGCCGGTTCCTGGCTGTTCGCCCATCACGACGGCGCGGTGGAGGTGGAACTGGCCGGGGAACACCCCCGGATCCTGCGGTCGTTCACGGTGCCCGGCGCCCAGTACGCCTACCAACTCATGCGCCAGGCGGACGGCCGTTACCGGTTTTCCGGCGGCTACGCCAAGGGCAATTTCGAACTGGCGGCGGATGGCCGCTGTCTGCGCGCCTTCTCCGTGACCCAGCCCCCCGGCCTGGAGAGCTATTACTACTCCGGCTTCCAGTTGCTGGCAAACGGCCACGTGGTCCAGGCCAACTGGAACGGGCACAACGACAGCGATTACAAGCACGGCCTGAAACTGTTCGAGTTCGATAACGAGGGGAACACCGTCTGGAGCTGGATCGCGCCCCAGGAACAGGTCGGCTCAATCACGACGTTCATCATCCTCGACGGTCTCGACCCCGCCCTGCCCCACGACGACGCCACCGGGGTCATGAAGCCAATGCGT
>JBAZJM010000259.1:0-6578 GCA_041651315.1 Lentisphaeria bacterium
ACCACGGCACCAATTTTCCGGTCGGCAAGGTGGAATTTCTCGACTTGCATCCGATGTCTTTTTCCGAGTTCCTGGCCGCCACCGGAAATGAACGGTTGGCCGAACTGCTGGTTGAAGGCGACTGGATGCTCATAACGTCGTTTAAGGCCAAATACCTCGAACTGCTCCGCCACTATTACTTCACCGGCGGCATGCCGGAGGCGGTGCAATCCTTTGTCAGGCAGGGCGATTTTTCTCGGGTGCGGAGGATCCAACAGCAGCTCCTGGATGCCTATGACAATGACTTTTCCAAGCATGCGCCCGTTGAAGCGGTGCCGCGTATCCGCATGGTATGGAACTCGATCCCCGGGCAACTGGCCCGGGAAAACCGCAAGTTTATTTACGGCAGCCTCAGGGCGGGCGCGCGGGCCAAAGAATTTGAGCTTGCCATTCAGTGGTTGCGGGACTGCGGCCTCGTCCATCCGGTTGAGCGGATTACCAAGCCCGACATGCCGCTTTCGGCCTATGCGGCCCATGGTTTCAAATTGTTCATGGTGGATGTCGGACTGCTGGGGGCCAAAAGCGGGCTTGACCCGAAAACGCTGCTGGACGGCAGCCGCGTTTTTTCGGAATTCAAAGGCGCCTTGACGGAGCAATATGTGCAGCAACAACTTCGCGCGGAACTCGCCATTTCCCCCCATTATTGGTCGGCGGAGCGGGGCGACGCGGAAGTTGACTTCGTCTTCCAAAACGGCATGAACGTCATTCCGCTGGAAGTGAAGGCGGCGGAGAATTTGCGCGCCAAAAGCCTGGCGGCTTATCGCGACAAATTTTCGCCAGCCGTCTCGGTTCGCACCTCCATGTCCGATTATCGCCGGGAACCGTGGCTCGTCAACCTGCCGCTCTACGCCATCGGGCAGCTCCGACGGGAATGTGAAAGAGGCCTCCCGCCGACATAAGGGCCATACACATCAACTGATACAAGATTGCCTATTGTAATACCTGTGGTATTGTACGGTATGAAACGAGGCTTACCTTACCGTCAGCCTACCGCCTGAAAAGCGTCCGCCTACCGACCGATCACCATGGAACTCCGCCACATGACCAAGACCGACGAGGTCGCCGGGAAACTGAACGCCGCCATCGCGTCGGGGGAATACGCGCATGGCAGCGCCCTGCCTTCGGAACGGGAGCTGATGGAGCAATTCGGCGTCTCCCGGGTCACCGTGCGGGCCGCCCTCAAAAAAGTCGGGAGCAACGGGAGTATCCGCCGCATCCACGGCAAAGGCTCCTTTGTGAACCACGACAAGGGCGGAGCAAGGCGGTCCGGAACCTCGACCGTCCATTTTGTCGCTCATGCCCACTCCGCTCCCGGGCAGCAGGATATCCTGGCGCTGACGCTCAGCAGCGAGATCTCCAATCTGCTGGCGAAGACCAGCCGGGGCCTCCGGATCTGCTCCGCGAGAACCGGGGAGAATTGCGCGCAGACACTGTTGGACTCCTGCGGGGCGGAGGGGCTGTCCGGCGGCGTCATCGCCTATTCCTCGCTGATGGATGAAGCGGGCCTCGCCCTGCTGAAGGCCCATGGCGTGCCCTGTGTCACCCTGGGCCGGCTCCCGGCGAAAGGGCACTGCCCCTATGTGGAGACGGATCATCGGATGGGGGCGCGGCTGGCCGTCAGCCATCTGATTGAGCATGGGCACCGGCGGATCGCCCTGTTCGCGGGCCCGATCAGCGACTTCTCAATGGCTGAATTAATCCAGACGGGGTATGGCGAGGCGTTGGACGAGGCGCGCATCGCGTTCGACCCATCCCTGATCTATGACGTTCCGATGTGGGACGATGCCGCCGCTTTTGAGGCCTGCGGCAACTGGCTCGACGCCAAGACCGGTGCCACGGCGTTCCTCTCGGCCGGCGGCATCGCCACCATCGGGATCTGCCGGAAACTCGCCGAGCGCGGCCTGAAACTTCCGGACGACCTGGCGGCCGTCATGTACACGGACTTCCCATGGCTGCGCCCCGCGCTGCCGGTCCCGTTCACCGCCGTCTATGAGTACCTGAACTCGCTGGCAACCAATATGATCGGTCTCCTCGACGAGGTGAGGACCGGGGCCGCCGGCGCGGACTCCGCCCGGATCATCACCCCCGGCATGGTCAGGCGCCGCTCCTGCGGCTGTGCCGGGCAATAAGACTGGGCTGGATTGACAGGCAAACGTCTTTAAACATAAAGGATCAGACATGCCATCCCACGTGAAAAGCTTTCTCCTCGCGCTTTCGTTGATCATGGCCGCGGAAGCCCCCGCTCACGCCGCTGAGAAAACCCTGGTGGGAGTGAACTTCGGCAGCCCGTCCTGGCGGGAACTCATGCCGAAAAACTGGGGCAACATCGCCATCGACGGCGATGTCGCGCGCCTCACTCCGCAGGCCGACATGCAGACGGCCTTGTTGCCGGTGCGGAAGGGAGATTGCATTACCGCCACCCTCGACGCCTCCTGCAAAGGGGTCGTGCCCTCCGGCAACGAAGTCATTTGGGCCACCATCCACTTATATGACAAGACGAAGTCAGAATATGCCCACCGGGACATCTGCCTGCTCCAAGGTGACAGCGACTGGAGGCTGTACAAATGCAAGTTCATGCCCGATGAGCGTTGCGGTTTCATCAGTGTTGAACTCACCAATTTCGCGAAGGTGGGCCACGTGCTGTATCGCAATCTGAAGATTTCCCTTCGCGATGAGAGCGTCGAGCTGATTGGAGACAGCGGTTTCGAGGACGTCTTGGGAGCAAACCACTGGTTTTTCAAGCGCGACGGTGCCGATTGGGATGGCCTGAAATGCTGGGAGGATTTGGGACGCGCCGACCTCGACACGAAGATCGTCGCGGCAGGGACGAAATCCCTCCGTCTCTCCGGCGGGGGGGTCACCCTCGTGAGCAAGCCTTTTCCGTACGACGGGGAGAACCTGATCATCAGCGGCTGGCTCCGCTCCGACGGCATCACGCCCGGCAAGGGAAAGCCAAGTTGGGCCGGAGGCGCGGTCCAGCTTGTCGGGCTCAACGAAAAGGGCGTTGAGTTCTGCCATCGGGATTTGGAAATCCTGTTGGGCACAACCCCGTGGTGCTTCCGCCAAAACAAGATCACCTTTCCACGATCCGTTAAAAAGGTTCAGGTCAGTCTTAGGTTGTTTGACGGAGCCAAGGGGACGCTATGGCTGGACGAGGTCAGGCTTCGCAGTCAGTCGCCGGACAAGGCTCCGCCCCCGTTCAACAAGGACAAGGCCGAGGTGTCCATCGACTTCTCCAAGCCGGAGCCCAAGGACATCAACTACAAGACCTGGGCCGGGGTGGACGCCTGCGCCTCCGGTTGGCTTACGCGTCCAGACGTCCAGCAATGTTTGCCGTACCTCAAGGCCGCCGGCTTCGAATACCTCCGGCTCCGGGAGATGAGCAACATGCTCGACATTTATCCCCGTGACGACAAGGATGGCAAACCGGTCTACACTTGGAACAAGTTCGACAAGCTTTTCGACCTGCTCGTCAATGACTACCATTTTGTCCCCGTCATAACCTTGGGAACCACGCCGCCGGCCCTGGACAGGCCCGGCTCCCGCGAATGCAACTGGGCCAACGGAACCGCCCCGTCCGACATGAAGAAATGGGGCGCTTTCACGGAGGCCATTTTCGAACACGTCATCCAGCGTTATGGCAAGGCGGAAGTCGGAAAATGGCTATGGGAAATATGGAACGAGCCCTGCCTCCCCTCCAACTCGGGCGAATACATCGGCAATGTGGAAGATTTTGTCGCCATGGCAGAGGAGACCTATCTGGCGAAGGAGCGCGTGGACGCGAGGTACGGGACTCGGATCATGCTTGGCCTCACCAGCGGCAGTCCCGGAGCCAACGCGTACATTGTGAAACGTCTCAAGTCCATCGGGAAACTCTATTTGGTCGAGCACATCTCGTACCACAACTACGCCGGAGCTTCTGATTCCATTAGCATCATACCGAGCTTCATCGAGGAGGCCAGGACCTTCATGAAAGCCCTGTCGGGCCGCAAGGACTACCTTGTCGGCGAAACCGAATGGAACAGCACGGCGATGAGCGATACCCGCCCCGACACCGCTTGGAACGCCACGATGGCCGTCAAGATGGTCAGGGTCTACCTCGACTCCAAGCTTGACTACGCCACCTATTTCGCCCTCGTGGACCATCCCGAACAAAAATTGCCGCCGGCTCTCTTTGAGACAAATACCTTTGGTATGTTCACCCGGCCAAACGATTTCGAGAAGCACATCACCTACAAGCCCATCCCGAAACCGGTCTACAACGCCTTCGTGTTCCTTAACGAGCTAAAGGGCGGCCGGCGCCTCCCCTTCGCCTCCAGCAATGATCCCGTCGACGGCATTGCGGTTTCCATGCCGGACGGCTCCATCCGCATGGTCCTCACCAGCTACGATGAGGATCTCTCGCGCCAGCCCTATGTCACCCAAGTCACTGTTACGGTGAAGGGGTTGCCGATGAACGCCAAGTATCGTAGTGCGCGCCTTTGGGCTGCGGATGAACACTACGGCAACAGCTATGGCGAATGGATCAAACTCGGGAGAACCCCCATCTCCGATGTCAAGGCCAACGAACAGATCCTCAAGGCATCGAAGTTTGGAGAGCTTGCTCCGCCCGGGGTATTCTTCAAGGACGGCACAGCCAAATTGACGTTGCCGCTTCCCGGCCCAGGGATCAGATTAATCGAACTGAAGCCGGAGTGAGGTCACGGGATCTCTAAAATATGACAGTTGGAGAACGGAAATGAATCAGCGGAATTTTAAGTTCACCCTGATCGAACTCCTGGTGGTAATAGCCATCATCGCCATTCTGGCGTCGATGCTGTTGCCGGCGTTATCTGGCGCCAAAGAACGCGCCAAGAGCATCAAATGCGCCTCCAACCTCAAAAATTTCGGCCTCGCCGACGTCCTGTACAGTAATGATTACAACGGTGATATCGTTCCTTTGTGCGATTACGCGAGCGTGGGATACGCAGAGTCATTTTATTGGTTCAACCTTCCGGAATGGGCCGGCTTAGTGGCCGGAAAAGAGAGAACCGGTAATAATATTTTTCTTCCGGCTGGTTTGCTTTGCCCATCGTCCCCGGCGCCCCATGACGGTAAAACCATTACCAGTAATTTTTACTCGCGAAACTCGCAATATACGTTCAACACATATTGGACCGACTTTTGGCATCAGGCGATAAAGATACAAACGATAGGGCGTCCCAGCGATAAGTTGGACCTTCTTGACGGAATCCATTGTGCCGGCGTTTCCGACGTGCAAGACGCCGCCTTTTCCGTTAGTTATCCGACCCGTCAACCCGCCAACTGGGGCTGGGATTACAGCGGCGGTATGCCAACCGGGACGGTCGCCTACTATCATTCGTTAAAACTGAATGCGGTGCTGTGGGACGGGCATGTACAGCAGAGTTTAACAAGTTCCGACCTGGGGGCGGGAAATGACATCCTTTCCCTAATTTCGAGAAAACGTTGGTGGTTGTGCGAGCAATAAATGCGCTTGCCTGATGGATGTTCCGGCCGAGGCTGCGGCGATCAAAAAAGGGACAAGGAAAAATGGGGTTGTCCAAATCTAATAAGGCGATGCCTCTCTCATGGACTGTCGCCGGAACTCCGGCGGAGCTGACGTCAGCACTGCGCGTCCTGGGGAAAAGGTATCCGATAGTCGAGGGAGGCAAAGGCACCGCGCTGAAGTTCGAGAAGACCGGCAAGGCGGGGCTCTGCGAAGTCTCGCTGGCAAAAGACGTCGCAACCGTCTCCTATGCCTCGGCGAACATGGCCCTGCGCGCTGTCGGCTCGCTGCTCGCGGGACTGATTCCAAAGGGCGGATCGGTCTCGGAGGAATGCCCCTTCTCTACCTTCGGCATCATGCTGGACTGCTCAAGGAACGCCGTCATGAGGCCGGAGCATTTCAAGGGCTGGCTGGAAGGGCTCGCGCTCCTGGGCTACAACATGGCGATGCTCTACACGGAAGACACCTATGAGCTTGACGGAGAGCCGCGCTTCGGCTTCCTGCGCGGGGCCTACCGGACGGACGAGCTCAGGGACATCGACGCCTACGCGGCAAGCCTCGGGATCGAAATGATCCCCTGCATTCAGACGCTCGGACATCTCGAACGGATTCTCGGGAAACCCGAATACCGGGAGGTCAGAGACACGACGAGTGTGCTCCTTGTCGATGAGCCGAAAACCTACGAACTGATTGAGCGGATGGTTTCCCATTGGGCCACCGTCTTCAGGTCGCGCCGCATCCACATCGGCATGGATGAGACACACGACCTTGGGCGCGGACGCTTCTACGACAGGCACGGCGACGAACGCCACTTCGACATCTTCAACCGGCATCTCGGAAGGGTCGTCTCCATCTGCAAGGCGAAAGGACTCTCCCCGATAATTTGGTCCGACATGTACTTCAGCATGGGTAGCAAGACCATGAACTACTACGATAAGGACGGCGTCATCCCCGGCGATGTCGTGAAGTCGATACCGCACGAAGCCTCTCTCGTCTACTGGGACTACTACCATGCGGACAAGGCGTTCTACCT
>JBAZJM010000260.1:0-6530 GCA_041651315.1 Lentisphaeria bacterium
CCTCTCCGGACTGATCATGATCCAGCTCCTGCAACCGGGCGCCAAGGTCATGTACGCCAATTCCTGGACCACCACCGACATGCGCACCGGCGCGGCCCTGGTCGGCTCCATCGAGACCACCCAGTGCCGGATCGCGGCGGCGCAGCTCGCCCGCCACTGCCGGATTCCCTCCCACACCACGGCGCCCAATTCCGACAACCACGCCCACGACGAGCAGAACGCCTGGGAAAAGACGTTCAGCCTGTTCGCGGCCCAGGCCGCCGGGCACGACCTGATCGTCAATTGCGGCATGTTCGCCACCGGCATGACGTGCAGCCATGAGCAGCTGGTCATGGATGCGGAGATCGCCGCCATGGGCCGCCGGCTCACCGGCGGCATTGAGGTCACCGCGGAGACCATTGCCGCCGGGCTGGTCAAGGAGACCGGGCCGCGCGGCAGCTTCCTGACCGCCGACCACACCCTGGAACGGCTGGCCTCCGGCGAGTTCTGGGAACCGCGGGTCGGCGTGCGGGGGCCGCATGGGGCCTGGCTTGCCGCCGGTTCCAAGAACGCTTACAAGCGGGCCCAGGAGCAGGCCCGCGCCTGCATCGCCCGCGGCGGCGCCACGCTGCCCGCCGACGTCCAGGCCCGCCTGGCCGCCATCACCGCCGCCTTCTCGGCCTGAGGTGAAGATGGCGGGGAAGGGAACCCCTTTTAAGGAAAGGCGTTCCCTTCCCCGCGCCCCAACCTTCGTCAAACCTTTTTGTCCTTCATTTGCCGGCGTTGCCGGCAAATGACTGCCAAGCCGGTTTGCCAGTATAAATTCCCTTGTTCTTGTCGTTGTTCGAATGCGGCCGGCCGTCCCATAGGTCCCATAGGTCCCATAGGTCCCATAGGTCCCATAGGTCCCATAGGTCCCATAGGTCCCATCCGGCCCGCCGCCGCCCCCTCACCTCACCTGACCCGGCAGGAGCGCCTGACTCCCCATGACTGACACCACCCCCTTGCCCATCAGCCTCTACTGCGTCTGGCAGTGGTGGGAACAGCATTACCAGGCGGCCCACGGCCGGCCGGCAGCCATCGATTTCGACTGGCTGGACGCCACCTACCTGGGGCGGCAGCGGCAGTTGCATGCCTGGTTTGGCGACCTCGGCATCGGCCAGGCCGAGCCGGTGCTCGACCCCGATGTTGTCTCCATGCTGCTGCCCTACCACACCATGCTGGTGCCGGTGGTGCTGGGGATGACGGCGACGATTCAGGAGGTCGGCGGCTATCAGAACCATCCGCTGGATGAAACCCAGGCGGGCAAGCTGGCGCCGGTCGACCTGGCGCAGTCGCCGGTCGGGGAGCTGCTGCTGGCCGAGCGCGAACGGCGCCGGGCCCGTTACGGCCGCGCCACCCAGATGATCGATTTGGCCGGCCCGGCCAACAATGCCTTCTCATTGCGCGGCACCGAGTTCTATCTTGACCTGCTGGCCGACCCGCCGCTGGCCCGCCATTATCTGAAAGTGATCACCGAGACCATGCTGATGGCCCACCGCTTCATCGGCAAGCACTTCGGGCGGCTGGAATCGGTGACGTTGGCCAACTGCAATGTCACCATGATCTCGCCGGAGGTCTATGCCGACATGGTGCGGCCGTGTGACGTGCGCTTCATTGAGGCGGCCGCCGCCAGCCAGGGCGTGCCGCCGTGCTGCGACCTGCACCATTGCAGCGTGCCCGCCGACCCCTTTGCGGACGCCTATCGCGCCATTCCCGGCCTGCGCAGCCTGCAGGCCTCGGTCCACTCGGATCTCCCGGCGCTGCATGCCGCGCTGCCCGCGACTGCCTTTTCCGGCATGATCACGCCGGTGGAACTGCTTACCCAGCCGCCGGCGGAGGTGCTGGCCGGCGTCGGGCGCGCGCTGGAGACGGGCGTGCGCGACCTTGCCCTGTGGGACGTGGACCCCGCCGTCACCCCCGCGCAACTGGGGTTCTTCCTGCGCGGCCTGGCGCAGCTCGCCCGGCGCCACGGCCGCGAACCGCAGTTCTCCTTCATCCCCATCACCTGGGAAGAACTGGACTGGGAATTTCCCCGCTACCGCGGCTGAGCCCAAGGTTTCAGCCGGCACCGCCGGCAAGAGCGTGCCACACGGACTGACACGGACTGGCACCGCCCCACACGGACGGGTGATTGGCGCCGGTTTTGCCCGGTCCGTGTGCGTCCGTGACTGTCCGTGTCAGTCCGTGCGGACGCCCTGCCCACAGCCGGGTGGTAATTCGGGTGAATTGGGAGGGGGCGCGCGCAGCTAAAAATCCGCATCATCCGCGGCCGGTTGCGCCGGGCGCCGGGGCGGATTGGGGAGCCCCGGTTGCGGGGACGGATTCCAGCCGGCCAGCCGGGCCAGCATCCACCAAAAAGCCCGCCCTTTCAAGGCTCCGTTCAGCGGCCGGGTATGGGCCGCGTTGTCGGGAAGCGCGATGCCGCTGCGGGGATGCCGGGCCAGCCAGTCGTCGGCCCAGTTTTTGCGACGCCCGCCGCCGGCGACATAATCGCAGGCGTCAGTGGCGTTCCGTTCCATGAAATTGACCTTGCCATCAGGATCGTAGCTCTCAAGGTCGGCGAAGTCGAAGAGAATCTTGCCGCGCCTTTTGCAGAACTCGCGGATCTGCTCGTTGCGGCGGTTGAGGTTGCCGTTTTTGCCGCTGCCGTCCAGGTGCCCGGTCATGTAGACAAACTTGACCCTGGGGAATTCCTTTTCCAGGCCGTTCATGAGATCGAGATACCCCTTGATGTCCTGGGCGGAGGCGGAAGAAACCTGGCCGCACCAGGACCACATCACCAGGTTCCGGTCCCGCCCCTCATTCCGAAGGAAATTCCGGGTCCGTTCGGCCCAGGTGCCCCGATCCGGGTTCCCCAAATCGCCCTCGGGGATGCCGTCCCAAAAGGACAGGCGCCCCCGGCCGCCTTCCCGGCCGAACGCGAAGACGGCCGGCTCGGCCTTGGCCAGGGCCTCCATGCCCGCCACGATCTGGCTGCCGTGGGAGGTGTGGCCGTAGGCAACCCCGAAAATGGAACGGGCTTTCTTCAGGGAATTCACGGGCACCCGGGTGAGGTCGGTGCAGCTGTGGTCGATGATAACCGGCTCCGCGGCGGAGGCGGCCAGGGCCAGGGCAACCGCGGTGGCGATCGCGGCGGGAACAATGTGCTGCAGACGCATGGCATGGCCTCCTTGATTGCAGGGGATCGGTTACGGCACGCTACAACATAATGCACGGGTGGGTTGCCATGAAATAGGGGCATACTTGATAACTACCTGACAGGCTGAGAGTCTTCGCGGGGTGCAACCCCGCGCCTACAGGAAAGAATATGGGTTCCTGTAGGCACGGGCGTGTCGCCCGTGGCGGAGGGCTGCCGTGGCAGACGGGGCGAGGAAGGTCAGGTATTTTGTTATACTTATCTAGGAACTGTGTTTCGAGTACGGGCACGAGAAATGCAAACCAGCGTTTCCACCGAAATTCACGGCCGCCGGCGGCAGGCGCGGGGGCTGGTGCCGGTGACCTGGCGGAAACAGCGGTTGAAACTGCTCAGGCTGGCGAAGCCGGATTCCAGCGCGATCCGGGTCACGGGATAGGTGGTGGCTTCGAGGAGGTTCCGGGCGTGGTCCACCCGCAGCCGCCGGACATAGGTGACAAACGATTCGCCGGTGTCGCGCTTGAACAGGCCGCTGAAATAGGTGGGGGCCAGGCCGGTGGCACGGCTGACGTCCGCCAGGGTGAACGGTTCGGTCAGGTGCTGGCTGATGAACTCGCGGGCGCGGGCCACCGGGGTGGCGGCCGGCGGTTCCTCGACCAGGCGCGAGCCGAGCTCGCGGAAATGTTCGGCGAACAGCGACACCAGATCGACCAGGTTTTTCAGCCGTTCCGACGGCATGTACGCAGTGCGGAAATAGGCGTCCCGCAATTGCTTCCGGTCACAGGCGAAACCTTCCAGACGGGTGGCGAGCCGGCGGAAATGGGCCGGGGTTGGCGGTTCCGGCAGGAGCTGGCCGCCCATAAAGGTGCCGACATGGCGCCGGCCGACGTAGACCGGCACCACGATGTCGATCAGGCCGGCATGGCACGGATAGGAGGAGCCGCGCCGGCAACGGGCGGCCTCGGCGCAGTGGTCGCGGTCGCAACGCTGGCAGCGGGCGAGGAAGCCGCGGTCACGGCGCAGCAGGTCGCACAGCGGCGCCTGATTTTTCTGATAGTACAGCGGGTCGCGGCGCACATCGCCGGGGGCGGCAAACACCAAGTTGAGCCCGGTGGTTTCGCACAGCAGCCGGCTGAACCGGCGGAAGGCGGCGGCGCGGGAGAGCCGCGAGAAATCAATGGCCTGGTAAATCATGGGGATAAGCCGGTTGAATCGGTGGGGTGAAGACGCGGGGAAGGGAAAATCTTTTGAGGAAAGATTTTCCCTTCCCCGCGACCCCATCCCTTTTCAAACCTGTTTGATGCCTTTGGGAAATCGGGGCGTGGGCGCCCGAGTGGCGTCGCTCGGCACCCGCCCGGCGGAACATCGCCGGACAGGCAGGAATGCCTGTCTCACATGCGTGAAAAAGTGATCGGTTTTGGCTGAAAATATGATGAGTATTCGGGGAGGTGCAAATCTATACTGAAAACAAGATCCGAATAACCGGGGATGCCAAAATGAAAACGAATGGTGCGTTCAGTGCCGGGTGGGGCGAGGCGGACATCACGCCCCACGGGCGCCAGGTGGAGTTGTCGGGACAGTATTACCAGCGAATGGCGACGGGCGTGCATTCGCCGTTGCGCGCGGTGGCGTTGGTGCTGAGCCAGGGGAAGCAGCACTCGCTGTTCATCACCCTGGATGTCGTCGCGGTGTCGGAGGCGTATGTGGCACGCCTGCAACAGGCCGTCCACCGGACCGTTCTGGAAATCTCGCCGGACCACATCGTCATTAACGCCATTCACACGCACAATGCGCCGGGGCTGGAGCCGGACACGGATTGGTATGCCGCGATGCCGGGGATGATCGGCGTCATGGAATTCCAGGCGCTGGTGGAGAAGCAGGTGCTGGCGGCGGTGCGGGATGCCTGGGCCGGCCGGCAGCCGGCCGGGGTCGCGCATGTCCTGGATTTCGCGCGCATCGGGCATTGCCGGCGGGCGGCCTACGCCGACGGTTCGGCGGAGATGTACGGCCGCACGGACCGTGAGGATTTCATGGGCATGGAGGGCGGCGAAGACTCCGGGGTGGACCTGGTATTCTTCTTTGACGCCCAACAGCGGCCGACCGGGGCCATTGTCAATGTGGCCTGCCCATCGCAAGTGATGGAGGCCACGGACGAAGTGTCGTCCGACTACATGGGGGCGACGCGGGAGAAGCTCAAAAAAGAGTTTGGCGCGGGGTTTGTCACGCTCTGCCAGATTGCCGCGGCGGGCTGCCAGTCGCCGCGCGACCTGGCGCGCAACTACAAGGGCGAACCCGATTTTTGGCACGCGGACGGCGTGGAGGTGCTGGCTGAACGGCTCACGGATGCCGTGCGGCGCGGCTATGCCAAGGCGGCCGGGCACGTTTCCATGACCCCCGGCCCGTTGCGGCATGAGACCTTGGCGTTGCGCCTGCCCAAGCGCCGGGCGTCCTACGCCGAATACCTCGACGCCCGCCGTGAAAGGACGCGGCTGGAGGCGGTGCAGGATTCCGCCGCGGCCTACCGGGACTTTTGCGCCGAGGTCCGGCGCAACGAGCAGATTCCGGGGCGGCCGGGGCCCTATGACGACAAGCGGCACCATTTTGTGCTGATCCAGAACCAGGAAGCGATTGTGAAACGCTACGAAACCCAGATGAAGGAACCGGAGCAGGCGGTGGAGGTGCAGGTGATCCGGCTGGGCGATCTGGCCTTCGCCACCAACCCGTTCGAGCTGTATCTTGAGTTCGGACAGCGGATCAAGGCGCGCAGCGCGGCGGCCCAGACCCTGGTCGTCCAGCTGGCCAACGGCTGCCATGGCTATCTGCCGTCGGCCCGGGGCGAGGCGTTGGGCGGATACGGCGGCATGATCATCAACGGCACGGTGGGCGCCGACGGCGGCCGGCTGCTGGTGGACGAGACGGTGGCGGCGATTGGCAAACTGTTCGGGAGCTAGCCGGGTTTGTTCTCCTCTGCAGCCCATCTACCATACGCATTTTTCACCATGAAGATCATGAAGTAAACCGGCAGCAAGGCAACCCAATCCTGGTTAGACATTCTGATTACGTTTTTTCTTCATGATCTTCATGGTGAAAGTGTTGAGTTGTATTAAGGTTAAACGAGCAGATGAACCTTGAATCTCGAAATAACACGGTCAGTGACGCCGTGGTGGCGGGCTATCTGGGCGTTGACCTGACGCCCGGCTTCAGCGCCGCGCGGGCGCCCGTCCCGTTTGCCGAACTGTTCCGCCCCGGCAAGCTCATCGAGACGGAGGGGCTGCATTTTTCCCTGGGCGGCGTGGTGGCCAATACCGGCCTGGCGATGAAGCGGTTCGGACAGCGGGTCGAGCTGATGGGATGCGTGGGCCGTGACGCGCTGGGG
>JBAZJM010000261.1:0-6524 GCA_041651315.1 Lentisphaeria bacterium
CAAACTGCACGGCCGTGGGGCAGTGGAACTCAAGCACACAAAGCTGGTCAGGCCATCCCAAAGGCACCATCATCCGCAATTTCGGCGTGAGCGTTGGACAACCGTACTTGATTAGCGTGACCGCCAATGGCACCTGGCCGACGGCAGGGCAATAATGTGGTAAAAAGTATTTGTAATGTGGTTAAATGGGGTGTATCTTGTCTTGTTTTTGGGGAGAGTGGCAAGTGAGACAGACACCCATCTTTGCGCGGCATGCGGGAAAACGTCTGGCATGGAGCATGGTCATGCTGTGTGGGCATGCCGTCATGGCCTATACCGATTATGCCCGATACATCGGCTCCGCCAATGATTATAGCCATTCATTCAACCAACGCGCCATGGCGCTCGACCCGGCGGGTGGTGACTGTTACATCGTTGGGACGGTTGATGGCACTTGGGCGGTCGGCACCTATTCGCTTAACGGTTACGGAAGCCTGTTTACAGGCACCGGTTATTTGACCACGAGCAGTCCATGCGGATATGTCTTGAAGGTGAACCGGAATCTTACCGTTGCCTGGGCAAAAAACATTGCCGGAACCAATGCTGACCAGGCCCAATGCACGGGGGTAGCGGCTGATTCTTCCGGAAATGTCTACGTTGTAGGGTATTTCAATGGAACCATAAAAATCGGGTCGACAAGTCTGACCAGCGCTGATGCCAACGTCGCTAACAGCGACATTTTTATTGCGAAGCTAAACGGTGCCAGCGGAAACGTCATGTGGGCAAAAAGATGGGGAGTGGTGGGTAACGACACGCCATCCAAAGCGGTATGCGACAAGAGTGGAAATATGTTTTTTACCGGGTCATCTTCTGGAAAGGCGATAATTGTAAAATTCGATAATAATGGAGCTTGCTGTTGGGGGAAAATAAGAAGCGGAAGTTATGAAAGCTGCGGTAATGATTTAGTTGCCGATAAAACAGGAGCAATTTATTATACCGGATATAATAAAGGAACGGCAAGCGATGAAAAAAGGCTTTTTGTAGCCAAGTATTCCGCCGACGGGACGGTTGTTTTTGATAAGTATTGGGCACAACATAAATGGGTTGGATATGGGATAGCGTTTGATAGTAAAGGAAATATTGTGGTTGCGGGGGATTCCACCGACGGTTGGACGGAAGCTGGATTCGTTGCGGTTGTTGATTCAAGCGCGCAAAACGCCCAGCCCCTGACCATTGCCAGCGGCAGCGAGAGCCATGCCTATGATATTGCCGTTGACGGCGATGACACTATTTTTGTGATTGGAAAGTTTTGGGGTTCCGCTGATTTTGGTGATGGAAATGTTGTAAATTGTTATGATGACAACATTTTTATCCATGATTATAGCAATGAAGATATTTTTGTTGCCACATACAAATTTGACAGTGCCGGCAATGCATTGAATCTGATCGGGGTCAGGCATGGTTTCCCGGATGCAGAAACGAATGATTGCGGGCAAGAGATCAAAGCTGGAAGGGATGGCACGCTGGGGTGGATTGGATATACGAATTGGGCTCCAGGGGTTGGCGATTATTCCCACACGTATGTGGATTTGGCCGCAAATGGGTGCGCGCCGGTGGTTGCGACTGGGGCAGAGGTTTCCGTGGCCTTTCCCGGAGCGGGATTTTCTCTGGTCAGCGTGCCGTTCAGCGACACCTCGATTGCCGATGCGGAAACGTTGGCCAAGGGAATTCCAAATTGCACCGCCGTCTGGTATTGGGACGCGGCTGCGCAGAACTGGTCAGGCCATCCCAAGGGCACCATCATCAGGAACTTTGCCGTTGTGCCAGGGGGCGTGTATCTGGCCAGTGTGAGTGGGGCGGGGACATTTAGCCAGGAGGGAACCTGGGCCTCCGTTTCGTATGCGATCAAAAAAGGGTACAATCTGGTTTCCCTGCCCAACTCGCAGCAGAGCGTGACCACGGCGGAAGAATTGGTCCAAGCCGTCGCAAACTGCACGGCCGTGTGGCAATGGGATACCGACGCGCAAAGTTGGTATGGCCACCCAAAGGGGACAATCATCAAAAATTTTGACGTCCATGTCGGACAACCTTATCTGATCAATGTCACGGCCGACGGTGTTTGGCCTTAATCAAAAGCTTTGTCTTTTCCGTCCCAAGCAGTAGCGATAACAAGGAGAAGGTAGCGATGAGAATCAGGCAGTACACGGTTCCAGCAAGTCTTGCAAGGATCATGCTCTTCATTGTCAGTCTCGCATTTTCAGCGATGGCGGATGAGCCTCGTATGCCGCATGAGGTATTCGGCACTATCACGAATGCGGATAGTAGTTCGCCGGACGCTTCGGTCATTACCTTCACGGCCTACATCACCGCGCGGCCAACGGAGATCCTTACGCAGACAAGTACGGGCTGTGTGGTAACGAGCAGTGGCGGACTGACCCAGTACGACATTGACGTTAGCAGGTTTACCACGCAGTGGCAGCCGGGGGATGAATTGACCATTGTGATGAACAATACGGGCAATGGGCAAGCCAAGACGGTTCCAGTGTCCCTCGTTTCAGGAGATCAGCCGCAACAGGACATTCAGTTGGTAGAAGCTACGGTTGTAGTGACGTTTGACGCACGGGGAGGTGCGACACCGGTTCCTCCGTCCAAGAATGTGGCCTATGGTGCGCCTTATGGCGACTTGGCGGTCACTACACGTGCGGACTACACTTTTGCCGGCTGGTGGACGGGCACGGGTGGCACCGGTACCGAGGTAACCCCTACAACAACCGTTACGAACAATGCGGCACACACGCTGTATGCGAACTGGGTGGCTATTCAAAATGTGACTTTGTCGGTGACTTCCAGCGGGGCGTCGGGGGTTGCGATCACGGCTACTCCAACCAGTTACAGGGGAACCACCCCTTATGAGAAATCGGTGTTGGCTGGTACGGCGGTCAGCTTGACGGCGCCGCCGGTGGATGGCAAGACCTTCACCGGTTGGACGGGGACGTATTCGAAGACGGAGAACCCGCTTACCTTCACCATGACGGGCAACGCTGCGGTGAGGGCCAATTACGCGACCCAGCAAGTTACGGTCAGCCTGACGGCCAACCCGGCCAATGGCGGTTCCTTCAGTGGTGGCACCACCAAGAACTACGGCTCTTCCTTCACCTTGACCGCCTCCCCCTCCAGTGGCTACAAGTTCGTGAATTGGACGGAGAACGGCCAACCCCTCTCATCCGCCAATCCCTACACTCTCCCGAATGTTACGGCCAACCGTGCGCTGGTGGCCAATTTCACGCCGGTTGAGACGGTGCTTATCAGCGTCAGCGCCAGCCCGGCCGATGCCGGCACGGCCGCCGTCACTGGTGGCGGAAATGTGGAGAAGGGCAAGCTGGCAACGGTGACCGCCAAGGCCAATTCGGGTAAGAAGTTCAGCAATTGGACGGAGAACGGCGTTGAGGTGCCTGGCGCCAGGGCCAGCTACTCGTTCACGGCCACGGCCAACCGCACCTTGGTGGCCAATTTCACTGAGGCCGCACCGGACCCGGTGACGTCGGAACCTGCCGTTTCCACGGCTTTCACCGGCACGGTGACGGTGAAGGCGAACTGGGTGAACTTCAGCGGTTTGGATGCGGATGACGTCAACTGCAATGACTGGGTTGCTTTCCCGGTCACGTATAACGCCTATCTGGTGCTGTGCTACGGCGAGATCCTCTGCCCGGTGTGCCCGTTCGAGATCACCGACGCCTGGTTGTGGCTGGTGGACAAGAAGGGCAAGCAGGTCTTTGCCGCCAGTCTGGAGGACGGCGGGCTTATGGATGTTGAAGGGTATTGCTTCGGCAACGGCAATGTGGGCGTGAACTTCACGGCCTTCCTGCCCTATGCCGACCTTGAGGGGCTGACCGGGACCACGTACACCACGTCATTCCCGATGAGCTTCGCCCTGGCGGGCACCCGCCAAAAGGCCAGCACCAAGGGGGCGTCAAACATCGTGGCGCTGGAGGGCGGCGCCGCGCTCTTTGCGGTCAGTTCGCCAAAGGATGGGGACCCGCTGGCCGAGCTGGAGTGCGAGGACGCCAGCGAGGCGGCGTTTGTCACCGCATCGTTCAAGAAATCCGGCACCAAGGTCAAAGCCGACCCGTACTGCCCCGAGTGCGCCACCAGCTGCGAATCCGTTTACGCGGCCCAGCTGGCCGTTGTGGCCAAGGCCGCCAAGAAATATTTCTGGTGGGACATCCTCGGCGAGGGGGTTGTCGAGCCGGCATTGAAGTAAACGCGTTCTCTCCACTGCCCGGCGTACGGCCTCAGAGCGTGCGCCGGGCACTCTTTTAATTTTCTCACAGAGCCACCAAGACACAGAGAAATAGCCTCCGGACAACGGGGCATTGCATCAAGGAGGAAAACATGCCGTCAAACGCCACACGGCTCAAGCAATTTTCGCTCATTCTCTCCGTCGCCATCCTCTGCGTGGGGTGTAGCAGCACACGCATGGGCACCGATTTCAATTCGGCAAACGTCAGCCAATTGAAGGTGGGGGAAACGACTGAGCAGGAAGTCCTCCAGCTGATTGGCCAGCCAGTTCAGCGGATGCATAGCGCGGACGGAACCACGATCCTGCATTACATGTATTCGCCCGGCACCATAGTGACGCCGTTCTCGGGGCTAGACCCAACTTATATCCAGAGGGCGAGTGCGGGCAGGAAATCGCTGCAAGTGATTTTGGATGCCAACGGCAAGGTCAAGGATTTCACGGAAAGCGGTTCGCCCTAAAAAAGGCGCCACTCCCAGTTGTTACAACGGTGTCTCACGACGCCCATTTTAGCATGAGTTTTTTGCCGGAATTCGCACAGTCCCGCAAATACAGGTTGATCAAGTTTTGATACGGCACGCCAGTTTCCTTGGCATGGGCTTTGAAATACTCAATGACGTCCGTCCCAAGCCGCATGGTCACTTGTTTGCGAAAGTGCTTGGCGTAAGGGTTCCGAACCGAATCTGTGAAATCATATTCCGTTCTCATAAGTAGCTCCCGTACAGCGCGGATTCGTTGGTGGTTGCTTTGCGCGCGGAGATGATGCGGATGCTGTTCCCGCCTTCCCGGTAGGCATGGCATATCACCAGCAGGCGCAACTTCGCGCTGAGGCCAAGAAGGATGAACCTGTCCTCGTCATGCGAATGGTCGGGATCGTGCTTCAGCCGGGCATTTTCATCCGCGAAAACGGTCGCGGCCTCTTCAAATGAAACGCCGTGTTTGCGGATATTCGCCGCCGCCTTTGCAGAGTCCCAGGCAAACCGCATCTTATTCATATTGATACCATATTTATGATTGCATTATTTTTCAAGAAGATGGTGCGGAGACGGCGCGAAGGGACCGGTGCTGGGGGCCCAAAACGCCGGCCTGACGTTTCTATTTTGAACAGAAGGAAGCTAAAGATAGCGAAGGCTGGCTTGGTGGTTGTGTGGTATTTCCTTGTGCGGTCTTCGCTACCTTCTGTTGCAAATTGATGAACCATTTTGGGGCGCCTGGCACAGGCGCCGCTACAGCGGGAAGATAAAGTGGAAGTGGCCGGAGCTTCCAGTTCCGGGCTGGGGTTTGGCGGAAACCCTGCTCGCCACGCCGCCGCCGCACTCCGAAGACAGTTTCAAAAACGGCGGCACGGCGTTTTTGAAAGGGGTTGGGAACGGCAGCGGTGCCGGTTATACTATTTGCGAATGGCGCGGCAGCGCGCCCGCATCCGCACCCAACCCGTTCGGAACGTCGCGCGTTTCCGAGACACTTAAGGACACTACCCATGGCCCGCATTGCCTTCATTGGCGCCGGCAGCTTCGGCTTTACCCGCACCCTGGTCAAGGACATCCTCACCTTTCCGCTGCTCAAGGACGCCACGCTGGCGCTGATGGACGTCGACCCGGAACGGCTCGACTCCATCACCAAGGCGGTCAAACGGATCGTCAAGGAAGGCAAGTACCCGGCCAAGGTCGTCGCCACCACCAGCCGCCAGGAGGCGCTGGCCGGGGCCGACGCGGTGATCTGCACCATCCTGGCCGGCGGCGTGGATGTCTGGCAGCATGATATCCTGATCCCCAAGGAATACGGCGTCGACATGAATGTGGGCGACACCCGTAGCGTGGCCGGCGTCTTCCGCGCCCTGCGCACCATTCCGGTCATGCTCTCCATCGTCAAGGACATGGAGAAGGTCTGCCCCCAGGCCATCCTGCTGAACTACACCAACCCGATGGCCATGCTCTGCCGCGCCATGCAGCGCGAGAGCACGATCCAGGTCTCCGGCCTCTGCCACAGCGTCCAGGGCACGGCGGAAATGCTGGCCAAGTGGATCGGCGCGCCGATGCATGAGATCGACTACGTCTGCGCCGGCATCAACCACCAGGCGTTCTACCTCAAGTACGAATGGAACCGCCAGGACGCCTACCCGCTGATCCGCAAGGCGATGAAGAAGCCGGCGGTCTACAATGAGGAAAAGGTGCGCAACGAAATGTTCCTGGCCCTCAATTACTACGTGACCGAGTCCAGCGGCCACAATTCCGAGTACAACTGGTGG
>JBAZJM010000262.1:0-6499 GCA_041651315.1 Lentisphaeria bacterium
ATAAAGGGCTGAAAGCCCGCTTCATGAAACGCCCCTTCAGGGCTGAAACGTTATCTTTTTCTTTTCCTGGGGCGTTGCCCCAGGCTGGTATGAAGGCGCGCCGTTGGCGCTCAAAAACGGCTTAACCCGATGGCTATGGGCGGCACGCCCGTGCCTACAGAAATGCCATTGAATTAGAACATCCACCCTAACGCGGTATAACGCAACAGACCTCTCAGTCGCGGTGCCGCCGCCGCGCCAGCAGCCCCAGGCCGGAGAGCAGCAACAGCCCGGCGGCGGCCGGTTCGGGAACATTCAACCCGGAAGCGAAATCGGCGGCGCTATATCCCACTGAGCTGTAACGGACCATGTCAAATTGAAAGGCGGTGGCCGGCACCGTGTAGTTGGAATCCTTATTGCCCAAGATCAAGGCGGCACCACTGGCGGCCGTATTGAACGCGGCGCCCAGGGCGGAACTTGAGGTTAGCGCCAGTTGGTTGATGGCAGACGCCGTGGTCAAGTCCGTGGCAAACAGTGAAACCTCGGTTCCGTTGAAACTAAGCGCCAGGTGATAAGTGTCGCCGCTGACAAAGGCGGTTGAGGTGGCGGCAGTGAAAAACTTTGGCGTCATGTCGGCGGTGAATAGAACGGCCGTCAGCGTGCCGCCGCTGACGTAGAACTGGAAAAAACGGTCCGAGCCGCTCAGGTTGTCACGGGCGCCCAAGCCGTAAACAGCTCCGCTGTTGTAACTGTTCAAGACCGTGGTCACCACCTCAAACGTGAAGGCGTTGGGCGAGGTGTTAAGGTTGCCGAAGTTCGAACCGTTGGCGGCGTTTCCCGGCGTATAATACCCCTTGAGCCCCTGGCCGAAAGCGGTCAGACCCGATTGGCCCCAGCCAAAATTGTCCACTCCTCCCCCAAAAAGGCTCAGGCCCGATACTCCGCTGGTTGCGTCATTGGCGAGGGTTCCATTCAGTTGCGCCTGAACAAGTGTATTGGGATTGTTTGCCGAAGCGGCGCCGTAGGGTTGTGCGGTTGGCGCGGCGTGGAGGGATGACAGGGCACCGGTGACGAGGAACGCCAGGGTGGTGGTCAATGCGGTGGTCTTCATGGTTCGGGACTCCTTTGGGGTGATGGTGGGGGACGGTTTTGCACGGGGGACGTGGCGAAAGGGTGATCAGGCGGGCCGCAGGGGGGCGATGGAACCTCCTTTCAACAGCTTGCCGGAGAGGGTCACCTGCGCTGGGTGTGCCTCAGGATCCAGCATCAGGGCGAACAGGGTGTCGGCCATTTGCCGGGCCACGGCGTCGGGGTCAATCCGGTAACTGGTCACGGCGGGGATGAAGTACTGGCCGAATTCCAGGCCGTCGAAACCGGTGACTGACAACTCCTCCGGCACCCGGATCCCCAGTTCCTGGGCGGCCTTGATGGTGCCCATGGCCATTTCGTCATTGAAACACATGATGGCTGTGGGGCGGTCCGCGGCGTGGAGGATCCGGGCGGCTCCGGCATGGGCGCCGGCCAGGGTGGTGGGGGCGTAATAGAAGGTCCGGCAACTGCCAAGTCCGTGCCGCTGCATGGCGGCATCATAGGCGTCACGGCGTTCATTGTGACCCGGGTACATGCTCTCCGGCGGCCCCATGAACGCGATCTTGCGGTGTCCGCACGCGACCAGCCGGCGGAGCAGGTCGCCGATGCCGGCGGCCTGGGAGGTGCGGACCAGATGAAATTCCTTGGGGCCGTGGCCGAAGATGATCTTGGGGTTTTCTTGGGCCAGGGCGGCCACGGTGGCGTCATCGCAGAAGGCGGAGAGGAAGAACAGGCCGTCCACGTCGCTGGCGCGCAGGGCGCGGACCGCCGCCAGCTCATCCTCGGCATTGTGGGCGGTGAACATCAGGCAGCGGGTGCCGCGGCGGCTGATCTCGCATTCCAGGGCGAACAGCAGTTCCATGACGTAATGGGCGCGGGAGGTGGAGCTGACAATGCCCACGACATCGGCGCGGCCGCGGACCAGAGTGCGGGCGGCGGCGCTGGGGGAGAAGCCCACGGCCTGGAAGTGATCGCGGACCCGTTGCTTGGTCTTGGCTGACACCAGGGACGAGTCATTGATCACTCGGGACACGGTCCGGGCGGACATGCCGAGCTGGCGGGCGATCTCGTAAATGCTGCTCATCGCGGGGTCCTGGGCGGTAATTGTCTATCGATAGACAATATGGCGCGGGATCTGGGTTTGTCAAGTGATCCAGGCGGGGGGTACCCTTCTTCGATGGCCATCGACGGCTATCGATAGCCATCGATCACGGACCAGTGGTTGCCGAAGGCATAACTCCGGGCAAACTCAGCCCAGCAGCAACACGGTGATCGACCACGGGGCGAGTTCCCGCAGCACCACCTGGCGGCCGCCGGGTTCCGCGGTGGACGGCAGCGCAGTCTCGCCATCGGCGGTGAGCAGGGTGACCGTGCCGGCGTCCGTGCGGAGGTGGACCGTTGCCTGGGCGATGGGGTCGAGGCCGGTGTTGAACAGCAGGACGGCGCCGCGCCGGCGGTCGGGCGCCAGGCGCACGACCGGGGTGAGGGTGACCGCCTCGTCAATCCGCACCGGCGCCCGGCCGCGGGTGAGCCAGTCGACCACGTTCTGCAACTGGCTGCGCTTGTGCGGGAACTGGAGGAACATCCAGGGCGCGTAGCCCATGACAACCACCCGGCCGCCCAGCTCGTTTTCGTGGGCGGTCAGGCAGGGGCCGACGGGACGGTTGAAGTAATCTTCCAGGGCGGCCAGCACGCGGACGCCGGGGGTGGTCGGTTCCAACACGTCGCCCATGCCGCGGGCGTCGCCCCAGAATTCGATGCGCGCATCGCGGACCGTGCCGGCGAAGGGGGTGTTGAACGGGTCGTCGGTGAAGCGTTCCATGACGCCGTTCTCGCGGCGTTCCCGGAGGCGGACGCCGGCCAGGTGGCCGAGGCCGCGCTGTTCGAGCACCTCCAGGGCGGTGCCGTCCATCAGCACGCCGCCGGCGAGCATGGCGCGCAGGTCGGTGTCGTCAAAGGCTTCCGCCATGCGGCCGAACAGCACGGTGCCGGTGGCGGCCGGCTGGTCGACGCCGAGGGGCAGGCCGATTTGGGCCAGGATGTTGGCGGTGGTGTGGTGGTGCTGCCGGCTGAAGGCCAGCCATTCCTCGCCGGGGCGCACCTGGCGGCGGGCCAGCAAGTGCGGGGTCCAGGCGGTCCACAGGCCGGTGGTGGGCAGGCCGTGGGTGTGGGCAACCAGTCGTTCCCACAACGGGCGCAGGCGGGCGGCAGCCCGCGGGATGTCGGCATACTGGCCCGGATACGGCGTCCACATGCCGAGCGCGTTGAAGGCGATGCCGTTGAGCCCGGCGGCCAGGGCCAGGGTGCATTCGTGCATCATGGAGCCGACCGATTTCAGCAGGGCGGCGTAAGGGAAGTTTTCGAGTTCGTACTGGAGGTCGGTGACGGTGACCGGGAGCAGGGTGCGCTGGCGGCCCATGTCGAACGCCTTGTCCAGGATCTCCAGGCGCGCATGATCGGAATAGAAGCCGCCGCCGGGCCGGGCCTTGGTCGCCTTCAAGGCGGTGAACCAGGCGTCAAAGTCCAGGCCGCTGTAGGTGGTCCAGCCGGGGCCGGCGGTCATCAGGCCGGTGACGATGGCGGGGTTGACGCCGTGGATGGTTTTTTCCACCGCCGCCATGAGGGAGCGGATGGTTTCGGCGTTTTGGGCGATCCAGGCGCGGCGCACGGCGCCGCCGTCCGGAGCGTTGAGGGCGGCCACCAACTCTTCGCGGGTGTAGGCGCGGCCCATCATCTTGGCGAAGATGGCCAGGCAGGCCGGGCAGAAACAGGCAAAGGCGACGCCGTGCTGCTGCATGCGGATGTCGTCGTCGACCCAGATGAAGTCCGGGCCGGCCTCGGCCATCAGCCGGTATTTTTCATGCACGTAGGCGCGGCATTCGGGGGTGTTGGGGCAGCCGCAGCCGGTGGAGAGCTTGCCGTCGTGCCCCACCATGGGCTGGAACGGCAGGGGGGGCATGATGTCGCGCGCCTCGTCGAGATGCCCCATGGTGGTCAGCACATTGATGCCGGCACTGGGCACGCCCGCCGCCTTGACGGCGCGGATGGCGCGGGCCAGTTGGGTGGCGCGTTCGGCCATCTGCTCAAGCGGCAGGTAGAGGTGGTGGGTGATGGTTTCAAAGAAGGCGACCTCATCGACCACGGCGCGGTGTTCGCGGACAAAGGCGGCAAAATTGGCCAGTGCCTCCGGGGTGTCGTACAGGGACACGCCGGCGCGCCAAGCGAGGCGGAGGGCGGGGGTGACGGTTGGGGTTGGCATGGGGCTTGGGCCCTGAGGTGGGTTTGAGAATACACGCAATATATCGCGGGGCGCCGCCGTTTGGGCGACGGGGGGAGGGGACGCTGAATGGGGGGGGCAATCCGGACTCGGTCAATCCCCAGCCTCAGGCATCCTGAAACGGTTAACCAGCCGGCGGCGTTCTCGGTGTCGGATCCGGTTACGCCGCCGCGGTGGGCAGCAGGGCCTGGAGCGCGGCGCCGGCGGTGGCGAAATCGGGGTAGCGCTTGTCCGGCTGCTGGGCCATCAGCAGGACCATGACGGCCGCCAGTTCGGGACGCAGTTTTTGCAGCTTCTGGGCCAGCGGGATGCGCAGGCGGGCCACATGCCGGATCACCAGGTCCTCGATTTCGTCGGCGTCATAGAGGGTTTGGCCGATGAGGGCATAATAGAGAACCTGGCCGAGGCTGTAGAGTTCGCCGCGGGCGTCCTCCGGTTGTCCCATGACCCGTTCCGGGGGGATGAAATAGGGCGAGCCGGCCAGGCGTCGGCCGGCGGGATTGGCGCCCTGGCAGGTGGTGATGACCAGGCCGTAATCCACCAGCGCGGTGTAGCCGCCGGGGCGGACCAGGATGTTTTCCGGTTTGAGGTCGCGGTAGAGGAAGCCGGCGTCGAACAGCAGCTGTTCGGCGGCCAGCAGGTGCAGGGCCATCAGCAGGGCCTGGGCTTCGGAGAGGCGGCCGCGGCCCTCAACCCATTGGTCGAGGCGCTCGCCGGCCATCAGTTCCATGGCCAGGTAATACTCGCCATTGTCATACCCGCCGTCAATGAACGTGGGGAGGCTGGGATGGGGGGGCAGGCTTCGGGCGACCTGGATTTCCTTGCACAGCGTCTGCATCCGGCGGATTTTTTGTTTTTCATTGCGGGCCAAAACCTTGATGGCGCACGCGCTGCCGGGGTTGGTGCTGTCCAGGGCCAGGTAGACGCTGCCCATGCCGCCGCCCCCGAGCGGTTCGGTGAGCCAAAAGTGGCCGACGGTGAGGGGGGAGAGGCTGAGGGTCCCGCAACCCGGGCATTCGCGCATTTCCAGCGGCGGCGGGTGGGGGGGCGGCAGGCGCGCACCGCACTTGGGGCACAGGATGTCACCCGCTTCCAGCGCCTGCAACTGCCGGATCCGTGCTTCCGCGACGGGGTCGGCGGGGCGCTTGGGTTGGCGCAGGAATGGGAACATCGTTGGCGTACTATATCGCCGGCCGCGCGCCGGCGTCCAATTTTTTCGAAGCCAAACGCTTGGGGCGGGTCGATAGTTCTGATTCTAAACACACTGCCATCCCATAGCTGCTTAAAAACCGCGTTTTTCCTGAAATTATAAGCTTAAGGCGGGTTGTTTTAATCCTAACCCATTGTTGCATTTCCGTGCCCGTGCCCCTGCCCGTGCCCGAACACCCGCGTAAAGAAGGATGCCCATGGACTGCTTCGGCCACGAAAGAAGGGATGGTCGTTCGGGCACGGGCAAAGGCACGGGCACGGAATGAATGATGACCTCCCATGGGACGGCTATGATTCTACAGAATTAAAATGGGGCGCCCGTGAAATCACCGAAACCAATGCGGCGCTTGCGTTTCACGCCGAAACGGGTTATTCTTTAGGTACAGGGTGCGACGCCTCCCAGCCAGCGGCCCGGCCGGGCCGGAAAAAGAGGAGTAAGAACCATGAGCAACATTCTCAACCTGCTGGTGGAAAAACAGACGGCCCTGTGGCGGATGAAGCGCCAGCTGGAGGATTTGCGCCAGCGGCCCGGGCGCTGTCTGGAGAACGACGTGGCCTACGGCCCCTGCCTGCTGGTCTCGCGCCAGCGCGGCAGCGGCGGCGGCGCCATTGCCTGCCTGGTGGGCGAACGGCTGGGCTGGCATCTGTTCAACAAAGGGGTCATCGACGAGATCCGGAAGCTGCCCCAACTCCACAAGCAGCTGCTGGAAAGCGTGGACGATGGGACGCGGGCGAAATGGGAGGAGAGCTTTCACCATGAACCCAAGCCGGGCGACCGCGGGTTTGACGAGTACCTGCGCGACCTGCGGCGGTTGGTGTTGACCCTGGGGCACCAAGGGGATGTCATTGTGGTGGGGCGCGGCGCGCAGTACATCCTGCCCGCCGCCTGCGCCCTGCGGGTGCGGGTGGTGGCGCCGGCGGCCGTGCGGCTGCGGCGGATGATTG
>JBAZJM010000263.1:0-6497 GCA_041651315.1 Lentisphaeria bacterium
AACGATGGCGTGCCGTAGGTACGCCGCGATTCGCCGCGTACCTGACGGCACGCGAAATGGGGGGTGACAAAACAGGGGCTGAAGCCCCTGCCTATTCCCGCCCCGTCCCGCTGGGACGGGAAAACCGTACTCGTGGAGTTCTGCCAAACTCCCGTGCCGGAGCCGGCCGCTCCGGCCGCCACCATCCCGGGCCCCCGCTTTCACGGGGCAAAAAGGGCGGCGGGCGCCCGGGCCGAGGCCCCGTCGGGCGGATTGGCGGGATTGTGCTAGAGATTGGCGGGATTGTGAAGGTTTTTCCGGGGCTGCCGGTTAGATTGCCTGTATCAATAACGATCCGGTTCTTTTTATTTGCCCCTTGTGTACCACTGTACGCCTGGGGCTTTTCACGGGGGCCGGTGTACCGCTGTACGCCTCAGGGGCCGCGCCAACCAGGGAGCAGACCACAACCATGAAACGCACGGCGCCGCTCATGCCCGGCAACCGGGTGCCGCTCTACCGGCAGATCGCCCAGACCCTGCGGCGGCGGGTGCGCACCGGCGTCTACACGGCCGGGGCGTTCCTCCCCGCCGTGCGGACACTGAGCGCGGAGTTCGGCGTCGGCAGCAATGCGGTGCAGAAGGCCATCTACGAGCTGGAGCAGGACAAGATCGTCGTCACCCAGCACGGGCGCGGCACGCGGGTGATGCAGGAGAAGCCGTGCGACCAGGCGGCGATCCTGTTCGGCCTGATCGAGCCGTACGCGGGCGAGATGGCGTTTGAGAGCCGGATCGTCCGGACGGCGGAAAAGGTCTTCAGCGGCCGCAACGATTTCCTGGTCACCCGGTCGTCCGAGGGGGATGCCCGGCGGGAACGGACGGTGGCCGAGCATTTTGTGCGGAACGGCATCAAGGGGATCATGGTGTGGCCGGTGGAGAACGACCCCAACGGGCCGTTCTTCGCCGAACTGGCCAAAACCATTCCGGTCGTCGTCATCGACCGGGCTCTGGCGGAGTGCGACCTGCCCTGCGTGACCTTCGATTTCGAGCAGGCCGGGTACGATGCGGGCCGGCAGTTGCTGGGCACGCCGTCGCGCCGCGGCCTGCTGGCGGTGATGGATGACCTGGACATCCCGCCGTACCGCGAGTTCGAGGCCGGCCTGGCCCGGGCGGCCGCGGCACTCGGACGCGAGCGCGACCTGACCCTCCGCCGGATTCCCTCCACCACCATCTGTCAGCAGGTGGATCAGGGGGACTATGCGCTGGTGGATGTCTATCAGAAAAAATTTGACACTTGGCTGAAGTCAGGGCGTTACGACGCGCTGTTCTGTTTCCATGACGATGTGGTCGATCATGTGCTGATGGAAACCGGGCTGGCCGCCCACTTCCCCGACGTGCAACTGGGCACCGTCACCGCCTCCGCGACCAACAACCGGTCGCGGGCGTTCAATCAGCGGTCCATCCGGCGCTGGCTGCTGGATTTGCCGCGGCTGATCCAGGTGGCGGCCGACCAGCTGCAGACCTGGGTCTATGCGCGGGCGCAGCCCGCGGCGGTGCCGCCGATCCGGCTGGAATTGCTCGCGCCGTTGCGCACCCCCAAATCCTCAACCCGAAAGGAGGCCTGGCGGGCACGCGGTGCCTAAATCTGCATTTTCGGGTGATGTTTTGTTCCATTGAGTTCATCTGTTTCCGTCAACAAAGGAGTAACGTCATGAAAGCGAAAACGATCCTGTCTTGTGCGGCAGCCGGTCTGATGACGATTTCGAGTGCTTGGGCGGGTTTTCTTGAGACCAATCCGGTCCCGGGCTTCAACAGCACCTCGGGCAACTACACCACCGATGCGCACGGCAACCAGTGGACGGCGTGCCAAGTGGCGTATACCGGCGTCAACACCAGCGCATGGGGTGATTACACCACCACTAGCGCCTGGGTACCCATGACCACCCAATCAACCTTTAACTTTGGTGGTGGTGACTTTACTGGCTATTCCGGTAATAACCCGGGTTTTCAAAGTTTTCCGGTAGTGGGCGGTACATCGTATTATGTGGAACGCGCCTACAATGATCAAGTCCTCTACAACGCCGGCTTGATTTTTAAGCCCGATGTGGCCGGAACGTATAGCTGGCAGGGAAGTGTCAGCTGGAACAATTGGACGGTGAATAGTAATGCGTTGGATATTGTTTTTGGAAAATTCTCTGCGGCTGGCGTTTGGTCGCCCTTGCTGGCAACCCAAGTGATCAAGATTTATGAGCCTGGGGCAGGTCTGGACTTGAATGCCCAAGCAGTGCTTCATAACATCGTTTTGGAGGCCGGTGACACTTTGGTGGTGGCGGGAAAGATTGGTGGGGCTAGCAACCAAGGCAACTTTAGCTTGTACAGTGCCTCCATCAACCTGGTTCCCGAGCCGGCGTCCCTGGCGCTGTTGGCGCTGGGCGGCCTGGCCCTGTTCCGGCGGCGGCGGTGACCGGCAATTGGCCAAGGCAAAGTGCTTTTTTTGGGGGGGGCGTCTGACACGTCCGACATGTCGGATAGGTCTGACATAATTAGCGCCCCCCCCCTGAAAAACGGCCACAGGAGTTTCCCCATCTATGAAGCGCTTTACGCTGATTGAGCTTTTGGTCGTCATCGCCATCATCGCCATTTTGGCGTCCATGCTGTTGCCGGCGCTGGGCTCAGCGCGCGAGCGCGCCAAGGGACTGGCCTGCATCGGCAACCAGAAGCAGGTCGGCCTCGCGCTGGCGGTGTACGGGGGGGATTACAACGGCGCCGTGCCCAATGTCAATTACTGGCAGATGAACAGTAACATATGGACACGGGCGTTATGCAAGAATTATTACACAAGCGGCCTCGACATGGATTACTTACCGGATTTTGTCCCGGGTAAAAATCATGTCCTGTTGTGTCCGTCTGGCATCCCGAAAGTCGTGGCTCCGGTCACCGATATTTTTCGGGCCTGGAAGTGTTATGGCATGCGCGGGGCCTGGGATGAGTGGTGGACGACCGATCCGAACAACCTGGTCTGCGAGCAGGGCGTCGGCCACTGCCAGCCGTCACCCTCGACCTTTCCGCTCATTGCCGACAGCAGTTGGAACTCCCCAGGCTCGGAGCAATGGTTCCGCATCATGCCACCCTTCAATACGACGGCATCCATCCGGCACAACGGGCGGGCCAATGTGTTGTTTGTCGATTTTCATGTAGCGTCTTGGGGCGCCAGCGAGTTACAGAACTACGGACACACGTTCAATCCGGTCACCCCGTAAGTAAATGATGTTTTTGGCAGGGCCAAAGGCCCGGTTTTATATCAGCCTGGGCAACGCCCCAGGTTTGTGATAGGAAGAAGGTGAGGGCTGAAGGCCCGTTTTATCAATCGCCCCTTCAGGGCTCAAGCGTTAGGTTGCTTTTTTTCTGGGGCGTTGCCCCAGGCTGGTATGAAGGCGCGCCGTTGGCGCTCCAAGTTTTACCAACCGCCGTGACCCGTCACTCACGTTCCGGGCTCTGATGCTCGCCGTTCCCAGTTCGCAATCCTCATCGTTCTCTTCAAACTTTTGACATTATACCGCGTTAAGGTGAACGTTTTAATGGCATTCCTGTAGGCACGGGCGTATCGCCCGTGTGTGACGCGCCCTCACGGCAGAGCCGCACAACGTGGTGCAACCACGTTCCTACAGGGAAAAAGACAAGCAGATGCGCCTTCAGCGTGCCTAACTTAAACTATTCATGAATTTAAACAGGAGAAATCTGGAGAGAACGGAGAAAAACGTCTCTGTGACCTCTGTGGTCTCCTGTTCAAAATCCAGAACAGGTGATTTGGCCCTTTCTACGAAGAAGACTCACGAGAAAAAGGCAGGCGGTTATTTATGTATCCAGTGAATCAGTTGCGGGCCGTGGTTCTGGCGGCGGCGTTCGCCTGCGGCGGCGCGGACACGTGGGCGGCGGACTCCGCACCGCTGGCGGACGGGCAGTTCGTCACAGTCCGCAACGGACATCTTTCCTACCGTAACGAACGGCTGCGGCTGTGGGGCACCAATTTCACCAATTTCCCCAAGACCGCCGGCAAGGACCTGGAACTGAGCATGGACCGGATGCGGGACGCTGGCTTTAACGGGGTCCGGCTCAACCTGTTCGGACCGACCTTTCTCCCCGAGGACAAGGACGGCCGCCACGCCGTCCCCGTCACCGTGAAAGGCAGCGGCTCCGGGATCGACCGGCTGGACTACGCCGTCGCCTACGGCAAGCGGCACGGCATGTTCTTCTGGTTCACGCTTGACATCCCCATGGGGTTGGGGCCGGCCGACTACGCCCTGCTGCCGGACGACGGGCATCGGGCGGACTGGCTGGCCGCGGCCAAGGAGGTCGGCGTCGGGCATCTGATGTATTTCGACGACCGCGCGGAAAAGGCGTTCGAGCACTATGCCCAAAACCTGTTCAACCATGTCAATCCCTATGACGGCCGGCGCTACGCCGATGAGGAGGCCATCGGCCTGTGGGAGATGCAGAACGAGAATACCTTCATCGGCCGCGCCCTGGCCCAGCCGTTTCCTGGCTATGCCGGCGTGTTGATGCAGAAGCGGTGGAACGGCTGGCTGAAAAAGAAGTACCGGGACGACGCCGGACTGAAACAGGCCTGGGGCAAGCTGGGCCAGGATGAATCGCTGGCCAAGGGCACGGTCGCCTATGCCCCGACCCAGGACGGCATTCTGGTCAAGGGCATTGCGGTGCAGAATGAATATGTGGGAACTGGCGAGTCGGCCCGACGCTACCCCAAGGCGCGCGGGGATGACATGGTCCGCTTTGTCATCGATCTTTACACCGGCCACACCCAGCGCTTTGTCCAGTTTGCCCGCGTCCAGGGCCGGGGAATCGGCCGCGTCCCCATCACGCCGTCCGGCGAGTACGGCGGCAATATCCGGACCTATTGGGCGGCGGCGGCCTGCGGCGACTTCGTCTCCATGGGCGACTACAGCGTCGGGCTGCGGCCGTGGGAGCTCAAAAAGGACGCCCCGTTCTATCCGTACGTCGCCCGGGTGGCCCAGCATCCGCTGCTGGAACAGCCGTTCGATGTGTTGCGGGTGCCGGGCAAGCCGCACCTGTTGTACGAATGCAATGATTTCCGGCCCAATCCCTATGCGGTGGAATTCCCCGCCCGCATCGCCGCCTACGCCATCCAGAACGACTATGATGGCGCCTTCTGGTTCCAATGGGACGACAGCGGCTACCTGCCCAACCTGCACACGGACCAGGACTTTTTGGAACGGCCGTTGCCGATTCCCGACCCCGGCTATCCCAATGCCGGGCTGATCCTCAGCAACGACCAGGCGTTGCTGGCCGCCGTCAAGGCCGCCGGCACCCTGTTCCGCAGCGGCGCCGTGCCGCCCCCCGCCAAGCCGCTCACGGTGGTCATCGGCAGTGACATCCTGCTGAACCTCACCGGCAACGGCCTGGGCAGCATGGAACAGGGTGGCAACCTGGAGGAGCTGCTCCGCCCCTATGCCTGGAAGGAAGGGGTGCGCACGATTTATGACCCCAACCGCCCCTCGCGCCTGCCGCCGCCGGTCAAGGTCGACTATGGTGTTATAGCGGCCGGCCCCTATATCGGTTATCAGTGGGCCGGCGATTCCGGGGCGATCCGGGTCGACCATCCGGCCGCCAAGCTGCACACCGGCTTCTTCCCGGCGGCGCTGACCTTTGCCGGCGGGGTGAAGGTCAACGAGATCAGCCGGAATTTCGGCACGATTTCCTTCATCGCCGAGGACGGCCTGCCGCTGGAGAAGTCGGCCAGCATCCTGGTGACGGCGATGTCCCGCAACTACAACCGTGGCCAAAAAGTGTCGCCGGAACGGTTGAACACGACCGATTATTGGCAGCAGGGGATCGCCCAGATGTGCGAGGCGGACAAGGGCGGCCTGCCCATCCAGGTGGAGCGCGTCGGCGCCATCGTCCGGGCGCCGTGGCTGGCCGGCCTGACCTTCGACCAGTATGACTTCGCCCGGCGGCGCTTTGCCCGCCAAACCCTGACCGGCGACCAGCTGATCCTGCGCGAGGGCGAGCCGCTGTTCTACGGACGCCTGACGCGGCCGGCCAAGGCCCACGCCATCAAGAAGATCCTGTTCATCGGCAACAGCATCACCGCTCACGGCCCGAACGCGGATCTGGGCTGGAACAATTCCAACGGCATGGCGGCGTCCAGCCAGGAAAAAGATTATGTGCACCTGGTTTACCGCCAGCTGTGCGCCAGCCAGCGGGGCACCCCGCCCGAACTGAGCACGCAGAACATTGCGGACGAGGGCCAGTTCGGCGGCTTTGACCACCTGGTGGGCAACGGCGCCGACCTCATTGTGGTCGAACTGGGCGACAACTACCGGGGCCCGGCCACCGTGGAGGCCTTGCAGGCGCGATACGAAAAGCTGCTGGCGGCCCTGGCCGGCCAGGGGCATCCCAAGATCTATTGCCTGGGCACCTGGGGCAATTCCCAGTTGGATCCGTTCATTCAGGCGGCGGCAACCAAGCAGGGGGCGGCGTTCA
>JBAZJM010000264.1:0-6497 GCA_041651315.1 Lentisphaeria bacterium
CACTCCCAGGGAGGCTGCCGCCTCAGGATCATCCAGCCTTCGCTATCTTTGCTGCCTTCTGTTCAGTCCCCACGGGACGAAGCCGCCCCACCGTAATTTGTGCCAAACTCCAGCGGCAGGCAGGATTGCCTGCCCCACATTCTTTACAGGCAAAATTGCCTGTTTCACGTTTGTTGATTGTCCGGTAGGCGGGCGTTACGGTACGGGGATTGTCCCATTCGCACTGGCGGGCTGCAAGCCCATTGCCACAGAGAAACACTCCCCACCCCATGCCAGTTGCCAGCCGTACCATTCGTTTAATCGACATCGCCCGCGAGGTGGGGGTGTCGCGCCCCGTGGTGGCCGCCGCGCTGTTCGCCTCCGGCGGCAACACGCGGGTGAGTCCGGCGCTGGCGGCGCGGATCCGCGCCACGGCGGAACGGCTTGGCTACCGGCCCAACGCGGTGGCCCGGCAGTTGAAGACCGGGCGCAGCCGGCTGATCGGGGTGGTCATCGGCGCCGACAATCCGCAGGTCAATCAGATGCGCCTTTTGCAACTGGAGGCGGAGGCGTTCCGCCGCGGGTATCGCCTGCTGATCGCCTATCTGCATGACATGCGGGAAAGCGCGGTCCTGATGGCGGACTTGGTCGCCCGCGGCGTGGAAGGCGTGTTCTGGCTGCATCTGCCGTTCTGTCTTGAACAACCGCCCAAGGCCGCCATCTTTAACGAGGTGCCGCGGGTGATTTTCAACGATGAGCGCTGGTGTCCGCATGGCGGCGTGATCCGGGTCGATTATGCCGGCGGCATCCATCAGGCGGTCCATCATTTGGCGGCACGGGGACACCGCCGCATCGGCATGATGCTGGCCGCCCGCGGCGGCTGGCCCGGTGACCCGATCCTGGCCCGGTTGCGCGGCTATCAGGCGGCGTTGCGGGAGTTGGGGCTGCCGGGTGGCCGTTCCCTGGTCTGGTTCGGTGACTCGCCTGATCCCACCGCGCCCGCCATCGCCGCCGCCCTGGCCGAACTGCTGGACCGCCGCCACGTCACCGCGATCATCGCGTCCAATGACCAGTGGGCCGCCGAAACCATCAAGCAACTGCGGCGGCGCCGCCTGCGCATTCCCGAAGATGTGGCGCTGGTCGGGTTTGACAATGACGATCTCGCCCGGCGCCTGGATCCCGAGCTGACCACGGTCGACCACAATCATGGGCTTTTCGTCGAGCGCGCGCTGACGCTGTTTGAGCAACTGGCGGAAACGCCGGCCGCCGCCGCGGACGAAATCCTCATTCCCGCCCGCCTGGTCATCCGTCAATCTGCTTGAAGCACGGACAATCACGGATAAATTCAGCGGCTCATGACCTCCTTCACCCACGCCAAAGTCGTCATCCTCACCCGCCCCCGCGGCGCCACCGTCGTTCCCAAGGCCGCCATGGCGGCGGTGGATGACGCGTCGGTCGTCGTTGAAACCGCGTTGACCGGGATCTCGCTCGGCACCGAAATGAAGCTCTACCGCGGCCTGTCCATCGACAAGGGGCACGAGGTGTGGTATCCGCTGGTGCCGGGTTACGAATCGGTGGGCACCGTGGTTCATGTCGGCCCCAAGGTCCAGGCCCGGGAGGGGTATCTGCCCAAGATCGGCGACCGGGTCATGGCCAACGAGATCCGCCACTTTCCCGACTATTGCGCGGCCTGGGGCGGCCAGACCGGCCTGTCCATCAAGAACGCGCAAACCGCCGGCGGCGCCGGCGACGCGCTGGCCAAGATCCCGGACGGCGTGTCGTTCGAACAGGCGATCTGCGCCTACCTGCCCGCCGTGGCGCTCAAGGGGCTCAAGCGGCTCCAGCCCAAGGACGGGGAGACGATCCTGGTCACCGGTTGCGGCCAAGTCGGACTGGCGGCCATCCAGCTGTGCAAGATCCTGGCCAACTGCCGGGTCATCGCCGTCGACACCGTGTCCAACCGCGCCGAACGGGCCCGCCCGTTCGCCGACGCCGTTGTCGACGCCTCCCGGGTCGACCCCGTGAAGGCCGTTTTGGAGCTCACCAACGGCCGGGGCGTGGACGCCATCGACGAATGCTCGGGCAATCCGGACATCATCAACACCCTCCGCAACTACCTCAAGGGCGGCGGTTGGGTGGACGACGCGCCGCCCGGGCGCATCCATCTTCAGGGCGACTATCCCCGGCCGATCATCCTGACCCCGTATCAGAACTGGTTCGTCACCAACGCCACGATCACCATGACCTGCGCCCTCGGGCCGGGCCACAAGGACGCCATCCTGGCGCTGATCGCCGCCGGCCGCTTCAAGACCGCCTGGGGTCCCGTCTACGACATCGACGACGCCCCCCGGGCCTACGCCGAGACCGACGCCAACTACTTTGACGTCGTGAAGCCGATCCTGCGCTGGAAATAATCCCTTGCCCCGCGGATTCCGCGGATAAAATCACGCGGGGCGCGGCAAGCGGCGTCAGCGGTTCGCCGCCGGTCCCGGCGTGCTGACGGCGACCGTGTTTTCACCTTCTACCAGGATGACCCGCTGGTTGGTGACGATGACCGCCCGGCGGCAACGCAGCGCCGGCAGGCAGACAAAGACGAAAAAGCCCCACGCCCCCGCGCCAACCAGGGCAAAAAGCAGCGCGCTGACGACGGCGCCCAGCACCCCCGCCAGCGTGGCGGCAAGCACCGTGCAGAGGATTGGCAGAAAGGTGACAACGGCCGGCAGCACGCCACTGTTTTCCCGGCCGGGACACCATTCACGAACGGCCTCGCCCGGGTTCATCTGAACATGCGCCAGCCAAGCCGGCAACGGCTTGCTGACGGGAGCCGGTGGCACCCCCCGGGCCGCGGTCGCGGCGGCAACCGGCGACGGCGCAGCGGCGGCCGCCGGCCCCGGCGGCAAACCGGCCCTCGGCACCACCGTGGCGGAACGGTGCAGCCCGTTTCCCGGACGGTGCAGGGCGGGGCGGGCAAGGCCCGGCCCCCCAGACGGCGGCTTGGGGGCCGGGCTGGCAACCGCGGCGACGGGCGCCGCCGCCGGCGCGGCCGGGGGGGCGGCGGGTCCGGGATCCTTTTTCATCTGGGGCGACATGGTGTTGCGGATGATCGACGTCCGCGACAAGGCCATGGTGCTGGTCCCGGAATACGGCTTCCGCGGCGCGGCCGGCTGGCTCGGAGCCGCCACGGCCGCCGGCGGTTTGGCCGGTTCTGCCCCCAGCAGTTCGCCGACATTGCCGACGGCGGGAATGAGGAACGTGACGCCGCAAACGCCGCATTCCCCCTGGTTGCCGCGGTAGGCTTCCGGCAGCCCATAGGCGGTGCCGCATTTGGGGCAGGACAATTGGAACATGGAGGGAAGTGCCGCCGGCGACACCGCCGGCGCCGGACGGCGGCCATGGCTCACCACCACGGCAATGTCCCCGTCCCGGGGGACCTGAAACACCCCTTGGCAAACCGGACACTGCACATTGACGCCGCGGTTTTCCGAATTGAACACATATTCGGTGGCACAGTCAGGGCAGTGAATACGAAGATTGTCCATGAAGACGATAACCTTATTTGCCCAAACAGCTACACGGACGGCTTTCTCAGAAATGCGGGGGCACTGTAGCGGTGGAGACGCCATCCCGCAACACCGGCTTGCGTTGGGGATGCCAGGTTCTATAGTACTTGGTTTTGACCTCCGACGGGTCGGTGCGCACGTTGCGTGCCGGCAGGGGTGGGCCCCTTTTCGCCCCGCCGCCGGAACACCCGACAACTCCAGAATGTTTCCGCCCAGGCGCGGGGCCAAACAGCGCCGCCGGCGGCAAAGCATTCGCACGAACGCGCAAAGGAAGCACAAGCCATGGCCGACACGATCACGATCAACGACCTGCTGGAAGCCGGCGTCCACTTCGGGCATCAGACCCGGCGTTGGAATCCCAAGATGAAGCCGTACATCTACGGGGCGCGCAACGGCATCTCCATTTTTGACCTGACCAAGACCATCCGCATGCTGGCCGACGCCTGCGAATTCCTGCGCGAAACCGCCGCCGACGGTGGCAAGATCCTGTTTGTCGGCTCCAAGCGCCAGGCCCAGGAAATCGTCAAGGAAGCCGCGGAACGGACCGGCCAGTCCCACATGTGCGACCGCTGGCTGGGCGGCACCCTCACCAACAACTCGGTCATCCTGACCCGCGTCGAGTACCTCAAGGATCTGGAGCGCCGGCTGGCCGACGGCTCCCTCGAAAAACTGCCGAAAAAGGAGCAGTCCAAGCTGCGCAAGGAATATGAGAAGCTGAAGAAGACCCTGGGCGGCATCACCGAGTTGAACGGCCTGCCCAAGGTGATGGTGGTGATCGACGTCCTGCACGAGGCGATCGCCGTGCGCGAGGCCAACCGCCTGAACATCCCGGTGGTGGCGGTGGTCGACTCCAACTGCGACCCGGACAGCATCGCCAAGGTGGTGCCGGGCAATGACGACGCCCTGCGCGCCATCAAGGTGCTGATGGATGCCTTCTCGGCCGCCATCGAGGAAGGCCGCATGACCCTGGGCAAGAGCGAGGCCAAGGAAGACGTCCTCGCCGCCAAGGGTGACGAGGAAGTGGCCGCCCCGACCGAAGCCTGATGCTCTGATCGTGATGTCCCCTGACGGGCGGCCGGAAGCGTATCCTCCGGTCCGCCCCCCCCAACCTCAAACTTTCAGGAACTCCTAATATGGCGGCGATCACCGCGGAAATGGTCAAGAACCTGCGCGAAAAAACCGGCGCGGGCATGATGGACTGCAAGAAGGCCCTTGAAGAAGCGGGCGGCGACATGGAGAAGGCCGTCGACAACCTGCGCAAATCGGGCACGCTGAAGGCGGAGAAGAAGGCCAGCCGCACCACCAAGGAAGGGCTGGTGTTCACCTGCATCACCCCGCAGATGGCGGCGCTGGTCGAAATCGTGGCGGAAACCGACTTTGTGGTGCGCAACGAGAAGTTCCAGGCCTACGGCCCGGCCCTGGTCAAGAAGATCGCCGCCATGACGGAAGAAGGCGACCTGACGGCCACCGTGGTGGCCCAGGAAAAACCGGCGCTGACCGAGATGATCGCCACCATCGGCGAAAACATCCAGATCCGCCGCGCCCTGCGCTGGACCGCCAAGGACGGCGCCACGCTGGCCAGCTACACCCACATGGGCGGCAAGATCGTCGTCCTCGCGGAAGCCGCCGGCGAGGCCGCCCCCGGCCTGCTCGCCGATGTCTGCATGCACATCGCCGCCTTCAACCCGCGCTTCATCCTGCCCGCCGACATCCCGGCTGACACCATTGCCAAGGAGCGCGAAATCGCCGGCGCCCAGGTCACGGGCAAGCCGGCGAACATGATCGCCAAGATCGTGGACGGCAAGATCAACAAGTGGTATTCGGAAGTCTGCCTGTTCCAGCAGCCCTGGCTGCGTGACGACAAGAGCTGCCTGGCCAAGGTGGCGCCCAAGCTGGTCGTCAAACGGTTTGCGCGCTGGCAGGTCGGCGAGGAAATCTGACGGGGGCATGGCGTCCGGCCGCCCGGCCGGACGCGGGAGAGGACGGGCGCGGCATGAACGGCGGTTACCAACGGATTCTGCTGAAGCTCAGCGGTGAAACGCTGAAAAGTACGGCCCAGGGCCTCGACCCTGACACGGTCCTGGCCGTGGCCCGGCAGATCCGCGGGGAAACCGCCGGCGGCACCCAGCTCGCCCTGGTGATTGGCGCCGGCAACCTGTTCCGCGGCCTGGCCGCCAGCAACCACGGCCTGACCCGCGCCAACGCCGACACCATCGGCATGCTGGCCACGGTCATGAACGCCCTGGCCATGGCCGATGCCCTGGAGGCCGCGGGCCAGCCCGCCCGCGTCCAAAGCGCCATCCCCGTCCCCGGCGCCGCCGATCCCTTTGACCGGCGCCGCGCCATCGCCCACCTCGAAGCCGGACGCGTGGTGATCTTCGCCGGCGGCACCGGCCATCCGTTCTTCACCACCGACACCACGGCCGCGTTGCGGGCCTGTGAAATCGGCGCCGAGGCCATCTTCAAAGCGACCAAGGTCGACGGCATCTTCACCGCCGATCCCAAGAAGCACCCGGAGGCCAAACGCTACCGCCGCCTGACCTACGCCGACGCCCTGGCCCAGCGGCTGGAAGTGATGGACGCCACCGCCTTCTCCCTGTGCCGGGACAACCACCTCCCCACCCTGGTGTTCAACTTCTTCCGCCCCGACGGCCTGCGCCGCGCCCTGGCCGGCGACCTCACGTTCGCCACGGCCGTGGGCAACGGCCCCACCGAACTCGACGCCGGCTGACCGGAACGCCCCCCTACCCCATCCTTCCCCCCAAGAGCTTATAGTAAACTCCATCACCGGCCTCTCACCAGGCCTGCCGCAAGCTCCAAAGGAGACCCGCCATGTCCGCCATGACCGACACGATCCGCAAGTCCGCCGACCAAAAGATGAAAAAGGCCGTCGAGGCGATGCAACGCGACTTCGCGGCGCTCCGCACCGGCAAGGCCTCGCCGGCGCTGGTGGAAAAC
>JBAZJM010000265.1:0-6486 GCA_041651315.1 Lentisphaeria bacterium
GGCGCTCAAGGTGGTCAAGCGCGAGTCCCAGCACCCAGGTCGCGCCGAAATAGATGACCGCGACCATGATCAGGGGAAAGAAGGCATCAAAGGTCCGGCTGCGGATGATGTCGCTGGCCTTGGTGAGGTCTTCCACGCCGATGTAGCCGACCACCGAGGTGGCCTTGAACATCGAGATGAATTCGCCGCGGTAAACCGGCAGGATGCGCCGGGCGGCCTGGGGCATGATGATGTGAAGGAAGACCTGCACCCTGGAAAATCCCAGGGCGGTGCCCGCCTCGGCCTGGCCCCGGTCAACGCCCTCGATGCCGGTGCGGAAGATTTCCGCGACATAGGCGCCGAAGTTCAAGCCAAAAGCGATGACCGCCACGATGACCGGATGGATGTTCACCGAAGCGAACACGACATAATAGGTCAGCATGAGGATGACAAGCACCGGCGTTCCGCGCACGATCGAGATGTAGGTCGCGGCAACGGCCTCGGGCAGGGAGTGCCGGGACATGCGCATCCGGCAGGTGAGCGCGCCGAGGAGGGTGCCCAAGACCGTCGCCAGCACGGAGATGACCACGGTGCACAACAGGCCGTTCAGGATGAGGCGCCAGCGGCCCTCCGCGATGAGGTTCTGCCGGAAACTTTCTTCGGCGCGCTCAAGAAATGACGCCTTCCGCGGTGCGCGGTTTTCAGCGGGCACGACACGCGCCGGCGGCTGGTTTCCCCTCTCCTGCCCCCCATGAACCGTGGCGGTAAAGACGGCAGAACCGCCCCCGGCCGGGCTGGCCGGAGCCGTCCAGCCGCCGGTTGGGGGCGGAGCAGCGGTTGCGGCAACGGCGGGAAGGGCCAGTACCGTCACCATCCAGAGGAGGATGGCGATGAACGATTGGGTCATGGGGTTCCGTCTGCGCACCGCTGCGGTACGATGGCGGCAATCCGTCCGATCGCTGCGGCACACGGCGCACAATATAGGATAACGTTTCCGAAGGCGCAATCCTCCCGCCACTCCAAGTTCAGAAATCCTGCCCTGGCATGAATCGGGCTTGGCACCAGCTATCCTGCGTTTGGTTCGTTTTTCCTCTTTCCTGTGGGAACGTGGTTGCCCCCCGTTGTGCGCCCCTGTCGTGAGGCCGCGTCACACACGGGCGACACGCCCGTGCCTAGCAGAAATGCCATTAATTTAAAACTTTCCCCCTAACACAGCCAAAAACTGGCCGGGAGCACTTGACGCGACCGTTTTTACGGCTAATGTGTTCATGTGACATGTTCACATGAAGTGTTCACTGGTCACCCAAGAAAGTATCGCGGCATGAGCGGAACGGAACACCGGCAACCCAGCGGCTATCACCGCGTCCAGCACGAACTGGAGGCCATGATCGCCAATGGCGTGCTGCCCGCAGGCGGGCTGGTGCCGGCGGAACGCGTTTTGGCCCAACAGCTTTCCGCCTCGCTCGGAGAGGTGCGGCTGGCGGTCAACAAACTGGCCGGCCAGGGGCGGTTGGTACGGGTCGCCCGCAAGGGCACGTTTGTGGCGGCCAATGCCGTGGCCGCCGTTCGCAAGCCGGGCGAGAAACCGACCGTGGCGGTCCTGGTGCCGGACCTGGCCTATTTCTATCCTCCGGTCATCCAAGCCATGGAAAAAGAAGCCCGCAAACTGGGGATGAACGTCTTCCTGGGATGCGTGGACGGCAGTCTTGAACTGGAACGGCAGTTGATTGCCCAAAAGATCGCGGAAGGCGCCAGCGGCATCATTCTGGCGCCGGTGCAACCCTATGGTCCGGCCCAGCCGGAGTTCAAGCATCCGTTCAGTCTGCCCCGGCCGCCGGGCAGTTTGGATTATTTGGCCGCCCTGCCGGTGCCGGTGGTGGTTTTTGACCATTTCGGCATGGACATGCCCAATATCGGGGTGGATTGCGTGCTCAAGGACGACTTTGCCGGCGCGTACCAGGCAACGGCGCATCTGATCCGGCATGGACGCAAGAAGATTGCCGCCTTCACCGGCTTGACGCCGGGACAGGTCGCTCCCTCCTATGAAGGTGGGCAGCGCTGGAAGGGGATTGCGGCGGCCTTGGCGGACCACGGCTTGGCCGTATCGGATCTGCCACCCTTGTCAACCTGGAACCTTGACCATGACACTGACCTTATCCGCCGTCATTTGCAGGCGGGAGCCGATGCGTTTGTCCTGACCGACGACAACAGTGCCGCCATCCTGATCCGCATGTTGACGGGCTGGGGCGTGAAAGTGCCGGACGAGGTGGCCGTGATCGGCTACGACGACGAGCCGTTGTGCCTGGTGATCGATCCGCCGCTGAGTTCGGTGCGCGTGCCCAAGCAGGAGATGGGGCGCAAGGCGGTCCAGTTCCTCCACGACCGGATTGCCAACGGCACGCGCGGCAACTACCGCTCGCTGATCCTCAAGCCGGAAGTGGTGGCCCGCGCCAGTTGCGGTTGCAAACCGGCCCACGCCCGGCGGGCGGCGGCCGGGGCCGCGGATTCAGTGGCGAAAACCGTGTAATCCGCCGCATGGTGCGGCGGGGTGACATAGGACACAAGGAGCAGTGCACATGAGCAGCAAATGGATGATGATGACGGCGGGCGTGCTGGCCTCGGCGGTGACGGCCTCGGCGGCAATCATGACCAGCGACACGTTTACTGGCACGGCACTGAGCGCGCAATGGACGGCGTATCCGGGCGGCGTCAATTCCCCGGTTACGGTGGGCGGCGGAAGCTTGATCACAAACATCAACAAGGTCGACGGCAAATGGAACTCCACAACCATCGCCTCCACCACGGGTTATACCCTGCCCACGGGAAATTTCTCAGTGCAGATTGATGAGACGAAAGGTACTTCCGACGGTTGGTATCAGAGCTGTTTCATCCAAGTGACGATCGGCGGCACGGGCTATCAACTCGGCAAACAGTGGCAGGGCGGATCCACGGGCGTGGTCTATACGAGGGGTGATCCGTGGGGCAGCACGGCGGTCAACATGAACTTCAACGATATGCAGTTTAAGATCACCCGCACGGATACGACTCTCACCTATTATGCCAAGGGGTTGACGGCACAGTCGAATTGGATCACCATTGACACGGCCACCGTCGGCACGGGCGACGCAACCTTTTCCCTTGGCGTCGTCAATGGGGATGGCACTTCCGTGATTTCCTCCTGGGACAACTTCGTGGTGGTCCCCGAGCCCGCGTCCCTGGCCTTGCTGGGCCTGGGCGCGCTGGGCCTGCTCCGCCGCCGGCGCTGAATAACGGGTGGACCTTGTGGACCCCGGTGGCCCCCAGTGGACACCGGGAACAACGTCCACAAGGTCTACCAAGTCCACCGGGTCCACCAAAACCGTCTCCCACCCCACCGCCCAGGTTTTCCCCATGAAACGCCACTTCACCTTGATTGAATTGCTGGTGGTGATCGCCATCATCGCCATTCTGGCGTCGATGCTGCTGCCGTCGCTCGGCAGTGCCAGGGCACGAGCCAAGAGCCTTGCCTGTATGTCCAACCTCCGGCAGAACATGCTGTCGGTGGCCACCTACGACACGGACTACCAGGTCACCCCCAATTACGGCCCCACCGTGATTGGCGACGGTCCCTGGTTCGCCCACTTGAGGATCACCGGTTACCTGCCGGAGTACCAGCACGGCTGGGCCTTTGACGTCACCGGGGCCAAAATCCTGATTTGCCCCGCAGTGGCTACCAGTCTGGATTCCGGCGGCTTCGACACGGGGTGGTTTGACAGCTACATCATGCTGTGGGCCGGCTACGTCGGTACCGGCGGCAGCCCGTCGTGGAAGACCCTGGCTAACTTTGTCAATCCCTCGGAAAAAATCCTGCTGGGCGACGGGGTGCCGTATTACACCTACGGGAAGACGGCGGGCTGGTACTGGGATGAGGCGGCCACCGGCGGAGTGTACCGCGACACCTATCTCCTGGCGCCGCGGCACAAAGGAGGAAACTTCGCTTTTGTGGACGGGCATGTCGCGTATTTCACCCTGAGCAGCAAGCCCAACGGTTATGCCGAGAGCAAGCCGTGGACTTGGAATGAGTAACCCCCCCGGGACGTGAGGCGGGGACGTCTCCCCCTGTTGAGAGGCCAGACAGAAATGCTTGGCCGACATTCATCGCAGGCAAGAATGCCTGCGCCACACCAAGTACCAAGGACGGACAGCCCCCAACGTGGGGCAGGCATTCTTGCCTGCCTGGGGCATGCCGCAACGCTGCAGAAGGTCTTGCGCTCATGATGAAGAAATTGACCGGGTTCACTCGCTGCGCTGTTCACCGTGGCGCGCTGGCGACGCTGGTGTTTCTGCTGGCGGACGGGGTGGCCCGGGTTCAGGCCGGCGGCTTCACCGAAAGCTTTGACCGGGACGTCCGGATGGATGCGCACTGGACGCTGGACGGCGGCATGCCGGAACTGGTGGTGTTCCAGGACGGGCGGATGCGCCTTGATTCCACCCGGGGCGATGCCGGCCAGTACCGTTACACCGGCCTGTCCTCCACGGAACTGTTGGGCGGCGACTTTGCCGTGGAACTGGCGGTGGCGTTTCAGCGCCTGGACCATTGGAACGGCGTGATCTTGGCGGTGGCCGCGGTGGATGGGACGTGGTCGGCGGAACTTTCCCGCCGGCAATTGGCCCCGGGCAAAAACGAAGTGGCCTGGCAGGTCACCCGCGGCCCGGCCAAGGACGACGGTGCCGTGCCGGAAGCCGGCCTGGCCGGCACCTTGCGGATCGTCCGGACCGGCCAGACGCTGGCATTTTTCTGGCGGGCGGCGGGGAGTGCCGGCGCGTGGACGACGCTCAAAAAGAACCTAGCCGTGGATGGCACCCCTGCGCGGGCCGTCCTCCGAACCGCGTCGCCGAAGGACACCCAGTGCGTGGCTGACTTGATGCAGTATCGTCAGGACGGCACGCAGCCGGTGGCCGCCGAATTGTACCCGGCCTATCTCACGACGCGCCCCTTGGCCGATCAGGGCCGGCTCGGCGGCGTGGCGGCCGTGTATTCGGAACAGGCCACCGGGTCGGCCGGCGGGCAGACCGTGGCGCCGGGCGGTTGCGTGGTTTACGGGGTGCGCGGCCCGTTGAACGCCCGGGGACTGAACCTGCAATGGCGTTCCACCGGCGCCCTGAAGGTGGTGGTGACCCAGCCGGGCACGGCGGAATCGATCCAGTTGGGCTACACGCTGTTGTGGGATGAGTCCACGGGCAATCTGGCAACAGCCCAGACCCGGACCATCGGCCTGGAGGATTTTCTGACCCGCTGGGCCGGCCGCAAAAAGGAGTTGGCCTATACGCACGTGAGCGGTGACAACCTGTTCTTCGTCCGCTTTGAACCTGCCGGGAAACAACCGGTGAGCATCCAGGACCTTGCCCTGCTGGGCGCGCCGTTGAAGCCGGTTCCGCCGGTGACGGCCGGCCGGCACGCGGTCGCCCGCGGCACCGCGAAGGGCGGATACGATCTGCTGGAGTGGGCGTCGCCCGAAACCGGCGGCTGGGCCGTTGGCCCGTTGTCCGCCGGCGCGGAAACAGTCTTGGATGGCGTGCCGTTCAAGCTGTGCCCGACCGCGATCCAGGCGGGGGCGTCCCCCATCGGCATCACCGTGAACCGCCGGGCGGGACAGTTCAATCTGGCCCATTGCAGCGACAATCCGGCGCCCGGCAAGGACTGGGTGGCGGCTTTGCAGGTGGTGTATGCGGACGGCGCAACCGAGGTCATTTTCTGCGATGTCGGCTGGAATTGCGGCACTTACGATTCGGCCACCTGGAGCGGCTGCGAGGCGATGGCCACCTGGTGGGGCCCGACCGGGCACCCCTTCGCGGCGATTCATTATCTGTCCAAAGGCGGATACGACACGTCGTGGCAAGGGGTGTACACCACCCGCGTGCTGAATCCGCACCCGGAAAAGACCGTTGACCGGGTGGTGCTGTATGCGCCGCCGGGCGCCCCCAAGTACACCCTGCTGGGGCTGACGCTGACACCGGTGGACCGCACGGCGGTCGGCCTGGTGGAGCCGGGCGAGGCGGCGATCCGGCCGGACCGGCCGCTCACGGCGGACGTGATGCTGTACCGGCCCGCGCCGCCCGCGGGTGAGCTTCCGGGCGCCCTGGCCGTGGAAAAGGAAAACTCGCACATTGCATTGGGCGATATGCGGTTGCATGCCGTTGGCCCGTTCGCGTTCGGCCGCCTGCGGCTGGATCCTGCCCGGGCCGCTGTCGCCCCAGGAACCGTGCGGCTGGTCTTCCGGTCGCGCGGCGCGCCGCTGGCGGCCAGCAGCCTGCTCGGCTGGATGCCCGGTGCCCAACCGGCGGACCGGCCTTATTATCTGACCATGATTGCCGGCGGCGGCGAACCGCCGGCGGATTTCGAACGGATGCGCCGCCTGGGTTATGACGCCGCCAAGATCCACATGGGCTGGGAGGTCGAGTCTGCCCCCGGCACCTTCAATTTTGGCGACTGGCGCGGCCGTTTCGAACGCATCCATGCCCAAGGGC
>JBAZJM010000266.1:0-6440 GCA_041651315.1 Lentisphaeria bacterium
TACGAGATCGGCAATGAGGACAACGGCCCGAGCAAGTTCCTGTACACCGAAGTGGGGCGCCATGCCGCCGCCGGTCTGCACGCCGCCGACCCCTTCGCCCAGATCGCCAACAGCGGCACGGCCTTTTGCGATGTCAACTGGCTGAAAATGCAGGCGGACCGCGGCCTTTTCCATTGGCTCGACGCCTTGTGCGTGCATCCCTATACCACCGCGGACTCGCCGGAAAAATGGGGCGTTTACGAGCAGGCCCAAAGCGTGGTGGCGCTGGCCGACCAACTGGGCGGCATGAAGGCGCTGTGGACCACCGAGTTCGGCTGGCCGGCGGAAGTCCCCGCCCTCAACCGCGCCGACTGGACGCCGCGGCACTTCATGATCGGCGTGGCCGCCGGCTATGACAAGCACGGCCTCTATGCCTGGGACGGACACTTTGGCATCTACGACAACGGCCGCCCGTTCCTCAGCGCCGTGTCCACCCAGGCCATGGCAAAGTTCCTCGAAGGCGCCCGCTTCGCCGGCATTCTGGAACGGACGCCGGAACGCTGGGCCGTGGTTTGGGAGAAATTCGGGGAGCCGGTGCTGGCGGCCTGGAGCGTGACCGGCAGCCAAAGCTGGAGCGTGCCGGTCGGTTCCGGCAAGGTGCGCGTCTATGACCTGTTCGGCAATGAACAACCGGCCCGGGTGGCCAACGGCACCCTGACGCTGGAACTGAGCACCGGCCCGCAATATGTCACCGGCGCCAGTCCGGCGCTGACCGCCACCGCTTGGACCAACCAGCTCGCCTGGCTGCGCGACCGGGCGGACATCCCCGCCAACCGCCTGCGCATTGCCCTGCTGGAGGCGCGCATGGGCCGGACCGTGAATGGCGATGCACCCGCCACCACCGCCGATCCCGCGGCTTTCCCGCGCCTGGCGGCGGCCGCCATGGCCAGAGCGCAGGCGGCGGACCTGGACCTGCCCGGCCTGCGCTGGGCGGCCCAGGAATTCAAGAACCTGGAGCTGGAACGGCGTTTTGCCGAGGTGCAGGGACGGCGAACCTTCGCCAAGCGGCTGACCGCGGCCCAGGCGCTGCTGGCCGATTACGCCGGGCGCGAGCTGCTCCCGGATGCCGCCCGTCGGTTCACGGCGGTCTGGCCCTATTTATACACCCTCGACGCGGACGGCAAAACCCTGGTCGAGCGGCTTCAGTTCGTGCCGGGAAATCCGCGGGAAGTCAAGATGCGCGTCAATAATTATGCCCGCCGGGCCTGTGATGCCGAGGTTTCGTTGCGCCTGCCGCCCGGCTGGCGGGCCCAGCCGGCCGCCAGGAAGATCCGGCTGACGCCGGGACAGGCGGCGGAAACCACCTTTCAAGTCACCTGCCCTAATGGCAAGGTTGAGACGCCGATCCTAACCGCCCGGGTCGCCATCCCCGGCAAACCGGTGGTGGAGGTGCCGTACGACCAGGTCGAAATCGCGCCGGCGGTCAAGGTCGTCTTGCCGCCATTGGAAGCCCTGTTGCCGGCCGCACCGTTGCGACTGGAATTGCGCAACCTTGACCGGCAGGCGCAAAGCGGCCGGGTCCGCCTGCTCCTGAACGGACAGACCACGGCGGCGGCCAGGACCGACTTCAGCGGCCTGGCGCCCAAGGCCAAGAAAACGATTGACCTGCCGTTGAAGCCCGGACCGGTGCCGGCTTTCAATGAATGGCCGCTGACCGCCGAGGTCACCCTGGCCGACGGCCGCAGCGGACGCCAAGCCGTGACCGTCGACTTTGCCTGCGCCGTGCGCGCCGTCACGCCCCCGGTCATGGACGGCGACCTGGCGGATTGGCGGGACGCGGCCCCCCTGCACTTGGACCAGCCCGGGTACGCCAAGGGCTCTTTTGGCCTGAACTGGAGTCCGGAGGATTGCAGTGCCACCACTTGGGTGCAATGGGATGACCAGTGCCTGTATTTCGCCGCCAAAGTGCGCGATCAGACGTTCAACCAAAACATGCGCGGCGAGTCAATCTGGATTCAGGACAGCTTCCAGCTTGCCTTCGCCCGTGACCATGCCAAAGCCGGGGTGGAGCTGGGCCTCGCCCTGACCCCGCAGGGACCCGAAATCTTCCGCTACACGCCCCCGGCTGGCGATGTCGCCGGCGCCCGGCTGAAGGTCGTGGTCAGCCAGGGACAGGCGGTCTACGAGGCCGCCATCCCGTGGACGGCAATTCCCGAACTGGGCCGGGTCGGACTGAACGACCGCATCCGTTACGCGGTGCTGCTCAACGATGATGACGCCGTGGTGCCGCGCCGCTTCCTGGAACGCTACGGCGGCATCGCCCAGGACAAGGATGTCGCCAATTTCGGCTGGTTGCGCCTGATCGGGCCGCCCCCCGCGACCGCCACCGCCGCGCCGGATCCGGCAGCCGAAACCAACCGCGCCAGTGTCCTTCAGGAAGATTTTGAGGAATATCCGGACCGGGGCGAACCGGACGCCTGGCAACGGCAAATCGACATGCTTCCGGCACCGACGGGCGTCATAACTGCCGGTGCCGGGCGCCGGGGCTCCAAAGCCCTGGTCTTCCATAACACCATCGGCCAGCGCCCCCGTTGCTACTTGATTTACGTGCGCGAACTGGCGGGGCTGGAACCGGGTGCCCGCTATCAATTGCGGGCTTGGATGAAAGGCAACGGCGGCGGCAACACCTCCGGCATCCTCGGCGTGTGCAGCGACCGGTGGGGCAATGAAAGTTTCGCCTATGCCGGCGGTGGACCGGCGGACGGGCAGTGGCACCAAGTCACCCTGTCTTTTGCCGCGCCCGCCGGGAATTACCACGTCATCCTCCGCAATGCCGCCGCCATGGACCGGCTGGCCATCGACGACCTCTCCGTCGAACGGCTGCCATGACCCTTGCTGTGCAAAGTGCCGGGAAGAAAATTCGGAGCATTGGGACGCTTAAGAGCTTATCCGTAAATAGAAACAACCACTACTGTCCGGTTATAAGAAGTTGAATGTTAGTTGGTTGTGAATTGAGGTGTTGGGTTCTCGGGCGTCATTACACATAAATATCTCTGATATAGGAACTTTCTCGAATGGATGAACGCTCAAAAGCTGTGTTTGCACCGCGTTCATCGAGTTTCCGTAAAAAGCCTTGATATGAAGATTCTATTTGATGAAGAACAGTTCCACCTGCCAGCGGTATTTGTAACGCCGGGCAATGGTGAGCGCGTCGGCCTGGCAAAGATTCGTGAGAAACACCAGGTCCAGTTCGGAGATTGGATCGAAAAAATGCACTTTCCTGAGCGGTTCGGGGTACGACTTCCGCGAGTAGAAGCCGCGCAGTCGCCCGACTTGGTCGGAACGTGCCCTCTTGTCGGCAGGCGGCGCCGACCGGTATCGGACGAACTTGAGATTGTCCTTGGCGCGAATCACGTAGAAGCATTCGTCGAGATGCAGTCGATAGAGTCGCTCGAAGTCCAAGTAGCCTCGGTCCATGACGTAGATGCTGCCGGGGTCGTGGGGAAAGGTATCCAGCAGGTTCACATCGTGAACGCGCGAAGGCGTCACGGCGATGTAGGCCGGAATGGAACCTCGCAGATCCAGCACCGTGTGCATCTTCACACCCGCCGAAAACGACCGGTGTTTTGCCCACGGGAACAAACCGATACAAACTTCCACCGTCGTACAGTCCAAGGCATAGACCGTGTTCTTCAGTTCGATCTCCAATTCCTCCCCACGATAAAGCTCGCGAGCACGGTTGATCAGACTGTACGCCAAGTCGGCGTAGACCTGCCAAGGGCGGGTTTCGTTGGCGTCGGCAAGAGTACTGCGCGCCACCGGCCCGTGAATTCCCAGACGATAGAGCATGCCTGGACGTGCCGTCAGGCAACCAACAATATCGCGCAGGCTTTCTCGAAACGTCAACTGCGCAAACGCCATACACAGAAACTGGTCCCAGCAGGAGAACGTCTGGGTCTTGTAGTTCCCTCGGTGACGTTCCACGAATCGTTGGAACGGTTGCGGGTGAATCCAGTCCATCAACTGCGAAAACACGGGGCGTCCGGTATTCATGCCGCAAACGTATGCCGACGTAGTCGGATGTGGCGTGCCTCAAATCGCTCACACCATAATTACTTGTTATTTCGTTGTCAGATAGCATGTTAAATGTAGTTAAACGTTAGAATAACCGGACAGTAGTGATTAACATGAAAAAAACAGTTCAAAACTCACAAATTCAGCTTTCTTTTGATTTGAAAACAGGATTTATCAATGAGATAACAGATATAAACGATGAATACAAATCCAATTGGGTACTTTCTAACTCTCAGTGGGGTAGAGTGCAAGGGTTTGACGTAGAGTCTGTATCTGATGATGAAAAAGGAATTACAGTTTTTGCCGCGGGAACAGCATTGGATTCAGACGGTCTTTCACTCAAAATAAAAAGGGAAATGACTGCCAATGGATATATAGAAAGTTATACCTTTAAAAATAAAACCGATGCTGAATTTTTTGTTACTCAAGAAACCTTTGGCATATATTTTTCATTTAACAGTATAATGGAGGGACTTTCCAAAAATTTAAATCACGTATCCAATGCTCACGTTTGGTGTGGAGATAGAGTGTGCTGGATATGTGGAAAAAAGATAAACGGACAAGATAATAAGCTTATAATAAACATGACCAATGGTCTTATTTCAGATTACAGTATAAGTAGAGATGTTTCAAGAACTCTAATAGCTGCTGATTACAGAGGAGATATTGTATTAAATCCAACCCCTTGTATTATTGACCACAACGGAGAATTAACAATTTCATTTGAATACTTTTTTACAACCCTTGAGGAAGAAAAGGCTTTGGCTGAAAGAGATAATTTTATTAATGTTTATGCCAATACCTATACTGAATTTATTGGAAATACAATTCATTGTTTTATTGAATACAACGGAAAAATAAATGACATAAAAGTAATTTGCAATAAAAAAGAAGTTGAGATAAAAAACAGAGAACAACTTATAACATGGGACGTAAAGAGTGATAATTGGGGAGAAATTACCATTGATGTATATGTAAATGATAAGCATACATATATTAAATTAAATTTTATAGAACCACTTGATAAAATTCTCGAAAGCAGAGCATATTTTATTGCAAAAAATCAACAGTTTTTAAAGGAAGGAAGCCATTTGGACGGGGCGTATCTTATCTACGATAAGGTTGAAGATAGACAGCATTTTTCAGATCAATTTCGTGACTACAACGGAGGAAGAGAACGTATAGTCATGGGAATTATTATCCTAAAGCAATTGCAAAAAAAACACGATGATTTCCTAATGCAGTCCATTGAAAGACATCGCTTATTCGTTGAACGTGAGCATTTTGACACCCAAACAGGTGTAACATATAATCAGATATGCCGAAATAATAAAGAAGCAAATCGTATTTTTAATTATCCGTGGTTTTCACTATACTTTAAAGAGTGGTATGTACTAACAGGAGAAAAAAAATATATTGAAATGGCCGCTCACGCCTTAAGACAATACTATAAAATTACTAAATATATTGAAGGTGGTCAGAACGTCGAGGCGTATGATATTATAAAGCACCTGAAAAAGGAAGGCTTATTAGACTTAGCAGACTTGCTGAAAGAAGATTTAATTAAAAATGCAGAAAATATTATAAAATGTGGAATTAGTTCGGCCACTTTTGAGTGTTCATATGTTAATGAGTGGCCAAATGAACGTTTAGTATATTTATCACAAGCCTATTTATTAACAAAAGATAAACGTTTTTTAGACGCAACCACAGTTCACAAAAAATCGGCAGAGTCTTTTTATACTCATCAACCTGACTTTCATATGAATAGTATTGCACTAAGGCATTGGGACAGATTTTGGTTTGGCAAAAAAAGACAGTTTGGTGACCTTTACCCTCATTATTGGAGTGCATTGATGGGATGGATGTATTGGTGGTATCAAAAAGCCAGTGGAGAGGACTATTCTAAAACAATTGAAGAAATACTAAAAAATAATTTATGCATATATAGAACGGATGGGTTTGCAGCAAATAATTATTTGTATCCTTATAAGATCGATGCCTATTCACTTGTACCGAATTTTAATGATCCTTTTAGAAGCACGGGAAGCTATTATGGAAAAGAATACGATGAATGGGCAAATGATCAGGATTGGTCACTTTACATTGCACTTTGCTGTATAAAATGATTAAGATATTATCCGTAATTAATACGGCGGCATCGCCCAGGACAAGGATGTCGCCACGTTCGGCTGGTTGCGCCTGGTCGGCCCGCCCCCCGCGACCGCCACCGCCACGCCGGATCCGGCAGCCGAAACCAACCGCGCCAGCGTGTTCCAGGAAGACTTTGAGGAATATCCGGACCGGGGCGAACCGGACGCCTGGCAGCGGCAAACCGACATCCTGCCGGCGGTTGGTTTTGACCCGTCACGTTGTTCCGGGCTCGG
>JBAZJM010000267.1:0-6426 GCA_041651315.1 Lentisphaeria bacterium
GGCCCTTGACCAGCAGGATGCCGGCCACCAGCAGCATCGCGGCGACCACTCCCCCGAAGATGAGGCCCATGGTCTTGGTGCTCATCTTCTTTTTCGGCTTCACCGGTTTGGCGGCGGCCGGCGCGGTCTGGCCGGCCGTGGCACCCGCCGGGCGCAGCGCGGTCCGGCCGGCCCCCATGAGTGTCTTTTTGCCGGCGGGGGCGGGCTTCTCACCGGGCGCCTTGGGCGGCGCCTTGGCCAGCGGTTTCTGGGCGTCCGGGGCCAGCGTTTTGACCGGCTGCTGCTTGGCGCGCAGCAGCGTCAGGTCGCGGGCCAGCTCCGTCGAATCGGCGTAACGGTGCTCGGGGCGTTTGGCCATCATGATCTGGATCACCAGCGAGACCGCTTCGGGGATCTCCTTGACCAGCTGGTGGGGCGGGGTCAACGGGGTGGTGAGATGCTTTTGGGCAATCTCGGCCGGGGTGTCGGCCAGGAACGGGAAGCGGCCGGTCAGCATGTGGAAGAAGGTGGCGCCGAGGGAATAGATGTCGCTGCGGTTGTCCAGCGCCAGTCCCTGCAGCTGCTCGGGCGAGATGTATTGCGGCGTGCCCATGACCTCCTCGCCGCCCTGGGCGATCTCCGCGGCGCGCCGCGCCAACCCCATGTCGGCCAACTTGATCCGGCCGGTCTCGGTGAGGATGATGTTGTCCGGCTTGATGTCGCGGTGCACCAGTTTCTGCTGCTGCCAGGCGAACTCCAGGGCGGCGTTGATCTCGGTGACGATCGCCAGCGCCCGATCCGTCACCATCCGGCCGCTGTGCGCCAGCAACTGCTTGAGGGTGGTGCCCTCGACATATTCCATGGCGAAGAAGAAGACCCCTTCATCCTCGCCCACGGCGTACGCCTGCACCAGGGTCGGGTGGTTGAGCATGGCCGCCGCCCGCGCCTCGCGGATGAACTCGTCGACAAAGCCCTGGTCGGCCGCGAACTGCGGATGCAGGATCTTCAGCGCCACCGGCCGGTCCAGCGACAGCTGCCGGGCCAGGTACACGGTGCCGACGCCGCCCTTGCCCAGCTCGCGCTGGATGGCGAAATCGTTGATCACCGAGCCGGCGGCAAAGCGGTTGGCCGGCACCAGCACAACCCGTTCGCAATGACCGCAGGCGACGGCCTGGCCGGCGTCGCTGTCGTCAACGACGGCGATGCTTTGACAATGGGGGCATTGAAAGCGCACGGGGCACCTCGGGCTGACTAGTGGACGGACGGTTATGGCATCCGCGCAATCAAAGTTTATAGTATCAAACCATCCGGGCGGTTTTGCAAATACAACCGGGGGTCCCCAAAGAAAGGTTTCACACGACATGATCGTCACCACCAAACAGTTGTTCGAGCTGGCTTACGGCAAGTACGCCGTCGGCGCGTACAACATCAACAACATGGAACAGTGCATGGGCCTGTTCCGCGGCTGCATCGAAAGCAAGGCCCCGTTCATCATCCAGTTGAGCAAGGGCGCCCGCGACTACACCCACAAGCTGATGCTTGAGGGCATCATCCGCGCCGCCGAACAGATCTTTCCCGAAGCCGTCTACGCGGTGCACCTTGACCACGGCGACGAGAAGACCTGCATCGACTGCATCAACTCCGGCTTCTACAGCTCGGTGATGATCGATGCCAGCAGCGAATCGTTCGAAGAGAACGTCCGCATCACCAAGAAGATCACGGAACTGGCCCACGCCAAGGGCATTGCCGTCGAAGCCGAACTCGGCCAGCTCGGCGGCGTCGAGGAACACGTCAGTGTCGACGAGGCCAACGCCAAGCTGACCAACCCCGACGACGTCAAGCGCTTTGTCGACGCCACCGGCTGCGACGCCCTGGCCTGCGCCATCGGCACCAGCCACGGCGCCTTCAAGTTCACCGGCAGCCAGGGACTGCACTTCGACGTGCTCGCCGAGATCCAGAAGCGGGTCCCCGGCTTCCCGCTGGTGATGCACGGCTCCAGCTCCGTGCCCCAGGATGAAGTCGCCCGCATCAACGCCGCCGGCGGCAACCTCAAGGGCGCCAAGGGCGTCGACGCCGACCAGTTCAAGCGCGCCGCCGAACTCGGCGTCACCAAGATCAACATCGACACCGACGGCCGCCTGGTCTGGTGCCGCGTCCACCGCGAGATGTTCCGCGACAAGCCGGAAGTGTTCGACCTCCGTCCGCCAGGCAAAATCTTCATGGCCGAATACGCCAAGTTCATTGCCGCCAAGAACGTCAAGCTGGGCTCCGCCGGCCAGCTCGACGAAGTCCGCGCCAAGCTCTCCAAGTAATCCCCCGGCCCCGGTCCGGGCCCCAAGCCCGCCGCCGGCCGCCCCCGCCCGTCCCCGCCGCTCCCGCGGCGAGGGCGGGCTTTTTTTGTCGCCGGGCGGGGTGGCCGGAAGGGTTGTTCCGGCGGTTCCCCCACGATCCTCGACGGCAATCGGCCGCTATCGACGGCGGCCGACGGCAAGTTGTGGAAAAAATGGCGCCGCCGCGCCGGCCCGGCCCGAGTCTCAGGGATTACGCCTCTGCCGACTTTCTTCCTCGATTGGTCCGCTTCTTGGCAAGAGGGGTGTCGGATGCGGCATCATGCTCGACGGCAATAAGAACGATAGGATAATTCTTGCCTTCTGGAAACTCAACTTCCATATACTTGACGGCATCGGAGAACGACGGCGTCCGATCCGTCAAAAAACGTTGCAACCGATCATCCGGCACAACAATAACCCCCACATCAATATCCCCGGCCTGTAGCTTGTTCCGGAGATGAATGATGTCGCGGATTAACAGGTCGCTCCGCGCGGAAATTTGAATTTCAACACCCAGCCGGGCAATCAGCGTCGAATTGTAGCGAAAACGCTTGATCCAATCAATGTCTCCCGTCTTGTTGCCGTTCCAATCGGTGCGTTTTTTGAACTCCGCATCAAGCAACTCACGGATGACAGCGGCCCCGTTCGCCTGTTTCTCCTCTTTGACGGCGACCTGCGCGGAAAGGAGAATTTCCTGAACCTCAAGGAAGATGTCCGCAAGTCCCAGTCGGCAAGTCCGTTGTCTCGCCCCCCCGTAGAAGCGTAATTGAGAGATCTTCATCGGCTTTAACTACTCCTCTATAGTTGAAGTCAGGGTGGCAACCAACAGACAACGCAAATTGATCTTCAAGGCGGCTCCGAATGTTCGGACAATCGTAAAGTTCGACGCCAATCCAGCGCCGGTCGTGCATTTCCGCCGCGTGATAAGTCGAGCCGCCGCCGCCAAACGGGTCAAAAACCACATCCCCCGGATCGGTGGAAATCTGAATCGCCCGCTCCGGGATAGTCAACTTGAGTTCATTGACCCCGGCACGCACTTTGAATTTATGATGCCGGTTGGGCGACGTATCTTCCCAAAAATCGGACAGGTTGATGCCCTCTGGATTCAGCTTGTCGCGATGGCCGCCATAGTCCTTCAATTCCTTGCCGCAGTGGCGGCACGTTGGAATCGGCAGCCGGAGCCGGTTAAACACCCTCGGCTCACCTCGCGTGTAATAGAGGAGCGCGTAGTGCGCGGGATACAACTTTTTGCCCCGGCAAAACGTTCCCTTCATCGACAACGCGATCCAATGCCGGAAGGTCAGCCGCTCGTTCATGAAGCCGGCGAAACGCACCGCCAGTTCTGGTGTCGCATACAGAAAAAACGCACCGCCCGGTTTCAGCACGCGCGCACACTCAAAAATCCACTTCTGGCACCAAGCCAGGTATTCGGCCTGGCCGACACGGTCGTTGAAACCGTTTTTATAGTCCTTCCCAAGATTGAAAGGAGGGTCGGCAAAGACACAATCAATGCTCTCGGATTGCATGACCGCCAACAGGTCAAGGCAGTCCCCGCTATATAAGACGCCTTTGGTCGTGGTCAGAAAGGGACGCATGGGATAATTGGGTCGCTGGAATCAACAAAATACACTTTTATTTTTTATAGTATATCCGCTCATTTTAACGAGAGCAACCCCGCCAGGAAAAACAACAGACCGGAAAGGCGTAACCGTTACGGCGCCAGTGGCGCCAGGCTTTCCCGGACCGCCGTTTTGGAGAGCCACGCCCCGGCCACGATCAGGGCGCCGGCGCCCCAGATCCCGGCCGGCAGCGGCACCCCGAGATACCAGCCCGTCCACAGGGTGGACAGCAGCGGCGCCAGGTAGGCGACGGAGGCCACCAGCACCAAGTTGCCCCGGCGCATGGCGCGGTCCCACAGCAGGTAGGCGGCAATGCTGGGAAACAGCACCATGGCCGCCAATTCGGCCAGCGCGGCGCCGCTCCAGTGGGGCGGCGCCGCCGGCACGCACCGGCCGGCCCCGAGCAGCAGCAGCCCGCCAGCCAGCATGAACAGCGGCACCCCCAGGACGCTCCCCCGGGCCGCGAAACGGCGGACCAGGTTGGAATACAGCCCCCACAGCACCGCCGCCGCCAGCGCCAGCACGTAGGGGGTGGCATCGGCGGCGACCCGGTCCCGGATCCCCTGGACACTGAACGGCTGGCCGCTCATCGCAACATTGGCCCACACCACGCCGGCAAAGGCCATCACCAGGCCGAGCGGCAGCCAGGGCCGGGCCCGCAGCTTGAGGACCGGCACGGACAGCAGCAGGGTCATGGCCGGCCACAGGTAGTTGAGCAGGCCGACCTCCACCACCTGCTGCCGGTTCCGGGCCAGGCCGACCGCCAGGTACAGGCAGATGACGTAGAGCACGAACGGCACCCCGCAGGCCAGCAGATACGCCGGCGCCGGGCGGAGGCCGCGCCAGTCGAACCGGTGCAGGGCCAGAAAAAGCAGGATCGACAGCACCCCGCTGATGGTGAACACCAGCCCGCCGCCGGTGAAGGTGCCGAGCTTTTCCATCAGGCTGCGCGACAGGCAGATGGCGGCGGACCAGATGACCACGGCCAGGATGCCGCAGCCGGTGTCCAGCGAAGGATGGCCGGAGGAGTCGTTCATGGGGCGGTGCCGGCGGCCCGGTGCGCCCGGGCCAGCTTGAAGAAGTTCTCCAGCAACCGGAAGCCGTCCGGATAGGCCTCCGGGCTCTGTTCGGGATGGAACTGGGTGCCGTAAATGGGCTTCAGCCGGTGCCGGAAGGCCTGGACCTGACACGCGGCGGAGGAGGCCAGCCGCACCAGGTCACGCCCCAGCCGCTTGACCTCCCAGGTGTGGTATTCCTGCACCCGGATCGTTTTGCCAAAACCTTCAAACAGCGGATCTTGGCGCAGCAATCGCACCGGATACACCCCCCATTCCTTGAACACCCCGGGCCGGTGGGGGGCGGGATCGGGCTCGTCGGGGCGCAGCCGCCGGATCGGACGCACGGTTGAGCCAAAATAGTGCGCCAGAATCTGGTGCCCGCCGCAGAAACCGATCTGCGGCACGGTCAGCTGCTTGACCACGGCCCGGTAGGTCCGGCTTTTCATCACGTCATACTCGCGGTAATCGGCGCTGGCGCCGCTGTGGCAGACGGCCCATGGCTGGAGGCGCGCCAGCAGCGCCGGCTCCAATTGGGTGTAGTGCAACATCACGCAGGCGTCGCCGGCAAGCTTCTCCAGGGTGCGGCAGATGGCGAAAAAACTGCCGCCGCGGCAATAATTCTCGTAGGAATCGGCAACCACGAAGAGGATCATCCGGCGCAACCTCCCTGTCCCAATCACACATCATACGGGTAGATCGACCCCCTCAAAGCTCAATGATTATAACAAACGGGCAAAAAAAAGCAACATGATTGCCGAACCCGCGGACACCGGCTAAGTTTTCAGCTCGCGATCAACATCCCCGCAGATGAGGTGAACCATGGCGTCCGCATCCAAGTCCGCGTCCCCGGCCACCCTGATTTCCATGCCGTTCTGGTGCGTGGGCAATCCGCTCGGCGACCCGTTCGGCGGCAAGGTTCTGCCCGGCATTGATTCCCTGGACGTGGCCAAACTCCTGGCCAAGGCCGCCGCGGACGGGCTGATCTCCGCCACCAGCTTCCACGATGACGACCTTGTGCCGTGGGATCCCACCCATCCCGAGGACGACCTGGATCCGAAGAGCGCCGTCTCGAAAAAGCTCGACGCCATCCTGGCCGTGCTGAAAAAGGCCAAGCTCAAGGTCAATACCGCCACCTGCAGCCTGCACGGCGACATCATGTTCCGCCGCGGCGGCCTGACCAACCCCGACCCGAAAATCCGCGCCCTGGCCCGGAAAAAGGTCGAACGCACCCTGCGCATCGGCGCCCGCTTCGGCGCCAGCCATTACACTTACTGGGTCGCCCGGGACGGCTTTGAAGTGCCGGTCGCCGTGGACTGGAAGAACGTCTTCACCTGGCTGGCCGACGGCCTGGACCATGTGTACGCCTACATCAAGGCGAAAAAACTCACCAACTACGTCGGCGCCAGCATCGAGCCCAAGCCAAACGAGCCGCGCGGCCAA
>JBAZJM010000268.1:0-6404 GCA_041651315.1 Lentisphaeria bacterium
GGCGCGGATCAGTTTGACATCGGAGAAGCAGAGGCCGATGGCGTCGATGCGCACCAGCAGTTCGTCGGCCTTGGGGTGCGGCACGGGCCGGTCACAGGGCTGGTGATCCTGGCCGAGGGCGTCGAAGCCTTTGCCAAAGAGGGGCCAGCAGAGCATGCGAGCGTTCATAATGTTTAAATCGTCCGGGCCGGGGTTGCCACAGTGGTTTTAAGGGGGGCCGGCGCGAAGGGGTACCATATCCGCTGCCGGGCGATTTTCTATGGGGAATGCCGGCGGCCCCCAGGGGAAGGTTAGCCCGGATTATTCATGAACAACGAGATTCACGCAACCGTTTTACCAGCAAAAGACAGCGTAGGACGCAAAGGGAGAGACCCAAACCATCCTTCGCTTCCTTCTGTTAAAATCCAATCAGCTCTGAGCTTGTCGCCCGGCGGGACGTCGCCACCACGCTGAAGCGTGAACTCAAACGGCCTGCGCCCCGTGTTTGAGTCCAGCCTTCAGGCTGTCTTCGGAGGGCGGCGGCTGCCCACACCGCCCTCCTATCGGCCGGCTGCGACGGCCGCTCCCCAAAGCCCCGCCATCCGAAGCCGTGCACGCAAGTAAACGGTCATTACACACCGGTCAGAATCTTATGAAATTGGCCGCAAAAAGTCACATTGGGGTTATTAATGTCATATCCGAAGTATTGTTTGTGCATGGCCTTGGGGGTATACTTTTTTAATCAGAATCTCAATGAGGTGTTCTTACCCTCACCGTTTAAAGGAAAACTGCCATGGCCGCCTGGGGCTATTTTGAGGAGTTGAATCCGCGGTCGTTGGGCATCATTCTGAAGCGGGCGCCCGTCGCCTATATCCCGATCGGCGCTTACGAATGGCATGCCGGCGCCCTGCCGTTCGGGACCGATACCTACCGGGTCCGGAACGTGGCCGCCGCGGTGGCCCGAAAGATGGGGGGCGTGGTGCTGCCGTCGGTTTGGGGGACGGATATCGTCCGGGAAAGCCAGGGCCGGACCTGGTGGGGGATGGAGACCTTTGTGGAGACTCCGCTTTCCGGCAATGCCTGCATGCTGTCTGCGGCGACCTTCCGGCGGGTGCTGGACGACATGATCCAATCCTGCGTCCACCTGGGATTCCGCCAGGTCCTGCTGCTGACCGGGCACGGTGCCAAGAATCAGATCACGCTGATGCAACAGGCGGCCAAACGCGCCAACCGGCGCGGGGAAATCCGGGCGCATTATGTGGATTTCTGGAAGATCTATCATGCCGGTCCGGACACCGAGCAGCACGGCGGCGCGGCGGAGATCGCAGAGATGCAGGTCTTGCAACCGCACCTGGTGGATGTGCGCCGGTTTGCCGCGACTGCCGTTGAACAGGCCACCGGCCTGGACAAGCGGCAACTGCGGCTGGCCGACCCGGCCTTCGGGCGGCAACTGCTGGGGGGCCAGGTGCGGGATATCATCGCCGAAATGAAGGCGGTGTGGGGCGCCTGACCGCTGGTGGTGTATAGGATTTGGACTCTTGGGAGCATTGAGACACGCAATATGAACGACGCATTGGTCAAGCAGCTGGGCGCACTGGCCCAGGATGAACTGGCCCGGGATGCCGGCATGGCGCTGCGGGTGGATTTCGGCGACGCGTTCTGGAACGCGCTCTTTTATGGCACGTTGAAGAGCTTTGTGGACCGGGTGGACTCGTCCGGGTTCTGCCAGACCAGTTATGGCGAGGAAAACAACGTCAAATCCTACGGCCGCACGCACTATCCGCGGGACACCGCCGAGGCGGCCCGGGCGCTGGCGGACTGCGGCTTTGCCGGGCTGGCCCAGCGCATTCTGCAATTTTCTTTGGAACATATTCCGGCCGGCCAGTATTATGTGCCGCATGTCTATAACGCGGACGGTTCGGTTCACGCCAACACGATTCAGGTCGACACGCCGGCCCATTTGGCCCACGCCCTCAAGCGCTGCCTGGAAGTGGCCGGCCCCACGGAGCCGCTCCGCACCCTGTGGCGCCGGCTTGACCGGATCATGACGGAAACCTGGGCGTGCCATTTCCATCCAGAACTGAACCTCCTGGATGCGGGCAATTACAACGAGCAGGGGTTCGGGGGCAGTTCGGAACCCATTTGTGATCTGTTCACCAATGCCGCCATGCTGTCCGCCATGCGGGCGATGGCCTGGATGGCCGGACAGTTGGGGGAAGCCGGAAACGCAACGACTTATCAGGAGCATGCGGACTGCCTGGCCAAGGGCTTGGGCGGCACGCTGTACGATGCGGAACGGAAGACCTACTACGTCAAGCACGACCTGAACACCGGCCGCAAGACCCGCGAGACCCATTGGATGAGCCTGTATGCCGCGCGGTGGTGCGCGGATGATCCGGCGGCCTGGGAACAGGCGTTCGAAACCCTCCGGGAGCAGACGACGCTCACCTGGGACCGCTGGAACATCATCACCAGCGATGCCGGCAAACAGGTCATTTTCGGCAAAACCTTTGCCTGGACCTTGGCGTACCTGGCCAAAACGGGACGGTTTACGGCGTTGTCGGAACATCTGGACTTTTGCCGGGGCACGATCCGCCGGCCGGTGAACATTTACCCGGAACAATGGCTGTACGCCTATCCCCAGCCGATGGTGGAATACCACAAGTGGTTTTTCTCCCATTACAAGGAGGTGTGGACGCCCTACAGCGAAAATCCCGAAGGCGACTACACCGTCGACAGCGGCAATTGCGAGCAGGCCGCGGTGTTCCTGATCCATTTGGTGGAAGACCTGCTCGGCGTCAAATGGGACGGGGCACAGCTCCAGTTGTGGCCGAAACTGCCGTTCGATTTCCCCTCGGTGCGGGTGGAGAAGGTGCCGGTGGCCAATGCCGGTGCGGGGGCGGTGACGGTCTCGTATCATTTGGTGCGCACCCCCGGCATTCTTGACTTGCGGGTGCGCCTGGAGGGGGCGGCATGTCCGCTGGCGGTCACCGTGCCCATGCCCGCGTCGCCGACCAAGCTGCAAGCCACGGTTAACGGGGTGGTGGTGCCGGCCGAACTTGCGCCATGCCGCGATGTGACCTGGGTGTCGCTGGCGGCGGCCCACTGCCAGGCGGATGCCGCCGGCGACTGCCGGATCGCGATCACGACGTCATAATTCCAATAAAATTTCAAATTGGAATCAATTTGAAGTGTGATTGGAATAAGCTGGCTGTTATGGCTGATTGATAAGGGAAGAGTGACCCGTGTTTGAACGATCTTACGACGTGGTGGTGGTGGGCGGCGGGCCGAGCGGTTTTGCGGCCGCGGTGGCCAGTGCGCGGGCAGGCGCCAAAACCGCCTTGGTGGAACGGTATGGCTTTTGCGGCGGCAGCGCGGTGGCGGCGGGGGTCAGCGTTTACATCAATCAGCCCGCCGGCGACCGCAATCTTGGCGGCGCGGTCTATACGGAAATGGCCGAAGCCCTGATCCGTGCCGGCGGCGCCTATGGCGTGGATGCGCGCCGGTCGTGGCTGGCGGTCAATGCCGAAGATCTCAAAGTGTTGTGCGACCAATGGCTTGTGGCGGCAGGCGTGGACCTCTATTACCATGTGTTGCTGGCCCGGGTTGCGCGGTCAGGTCCGGCCATCACCACCGTGGTTGGCCTGGGCAAATCCGGGCAGGAATATGCGCTGTCCGGCCGGCTGTTTGTCGATGCCACCGGTGACGCGGACCTGGCCCGGTTGGCCGGGGTGCCGACGCAGGCGGGGCGCCCGGAAGACGGCCAATGCCAGCCGATGACCACGGTTTTTCGCGTCGGCCCGGTCAACGTCGCCCAGGCCGGCCAGGCGGGGGCGGAACTGATCGAGGGCAAGTACTTATGGTGGGGAAGCGGGCATGCATCCCTGCACCAACTCACTCAACAGGCCAGGGCAAAAGGGGATTGGCCGATCCCCAAGGATTGTTTTGCCCTGATGTGGTCGGATCCGCGCTGTCCGGAGGTGGTGACGGTCAATGGCACCCGTGTCTCCGGCTTTGACGGCGCCGATTCGGTGGAGCTTGGCCGGGCCGAGGTGCAGGGCCGGCTTCAGGCGCAGGGAGCGGTCCGGTTCATGCGGCACTATCTGCCGGGGTTTGGCCAGGCGGCCCTGCTGGGGACGGGACCGCAGATCGGCGTGCGCGAAACGCGGCGGATTGCCGGCCTTTATACCTTGACCCATGAAGATGTTTTGAGGGCCCGAAGCTTTGACGACCAAATTGCCGAGGGCGCCTATGAAATTGATGTGCACACGCCGAACTCGGACGGCGCGACGTTTGAGGCCGTGCCGCCGGGCTGCGCCTATGGCATCCCCTACCGCTGCCTGCTGCCGTGCGAAGTCCGCAACCTGCTGGTGCCTGGGCGCGCCCTCAGCGCCACGCACCTGGCGGCGGGGTCGTTGCGGGTGATGCCCATTTGCATGACAACCGGCGAAGCCGCCGGCCGCGCCGCGGCGCTGGCGTGCCACCATGGGAATGATGCCCACCGGATTCCGGTGGGCGACCTGCAGGTGTCCCTGAGGCACCACTGACGCCGCCCGGAAATGGGCATGGCAAATCGGGGGGACCATGAGACCCGGTCGCGGGTGGTTTCCGCCGGCGTCCCAACGGTTCTAGCCTGGATGATTCATGAACAACGTGGCATAGGCATCTTGCCTGCGTACATGATATTCCCCGCCCCGTCTGCCATGGCAGCCCCCCTCCACGGGCGACACGCCCGTGCCTACAGGAACTTATTTCCTTCCTGTAGGCGCGGGTTTGCACCCCGCGAAGATTCTCAGCCTGTCTGGCAGGAATGCCTGTCCCACGTTCGTGCCGGCCTTCATGAATAATCCAGGCTAGGGTTCGCGGCCGGCCTTATGGCACCGCCAAGAACACCTTGGCTTCGCCGGGCAGGAAGGCGGCGGGGATTTCGCCGTAACCGTTCTTGAGGCTTGGGACGATCTCGGTCGGCGTGTCCAGGAGCTGGATCAGGCGCAGGTTGGCCGGGCCCCGGATGCCGATGGTCAGGCCGGCGGCGGGGCGGCCGTCATAAAACCGGCCCAGGGCGTGGTTGGTGACGATGATCAGGCGGAAGCCGACGCCGTTGAGGGTGGCGAGATCCACGTGGTCGACAGGGCGGCCGCCGGCATCGCGGACATAGCCGGGCGGGGTGACTCCGGCGGCTTCAAGCAGTTGGCGCAAGGCAATTTGCCAGTTTTTTCCGGCGGCCATGGGAGTGGTGCCGACATACACGAATCGGCCGTTCTGGGTGACGGCCGGGCGGCCGTCGGGAAAGCGGGCCATGACGGTGGCGCCGGCCGGTTCGATGCGGGCGTTGACTTCCTGGTCCAGCGCAAGGTCCTCGAACCCGGTCAGGGGGCCGCCGGCCAGTTCCGTGCCGGCCAGGGCGCCGAGGAGATGCCGGCCGGGAATGATGCGCACGGGCGTTTTCCGATAATTGGCGGTGGTCAGCTTTTGGTCGATGGGGGCCTTTTGGTAGGTCCAGGAGTGGTGGACAAGGTCCAGGAAAATGCCGTCCACCGACATCGGGGCCGCGTCATAGCCGGCCACCCGGATGCCGAACAGCTGCTGGAATTCGGGGCCGGCGGGGCGGTTGAGTTCGTCGCAGTCGCCGGTCTTGGGCCAGGCCACGACCAGGCCGCCGCGGGCGGCAAACTGCCGGAGCACGGCAATGTCCGTGGCGCCCAGGCAGAAGCTGCCCGGCAACAGGATGGCCTTGACGCCGTCGAGCCGGCCGGAGCGCAGCATTTCCTCATCGATGAAGCGCACGGGGACGTGGGCACGGTAGAGGGCGTCGGCGACACTGGTGGCATAGCCGGAGATCGGCTTGCCGGGCTGCTGGATCAGGCTGGGCCAGGAATGCAGGATCGCCACCTCGCCGGGTTCGGCAACGGTGCGGAACAGATAGGGTTCGATCTTGCGGAGACGTTGCAGCTCGCGGCTGGTGACCCAGAAACCGGGGGAGAGGGTGGCGTCGCTGAAGCTGTACCAGCCGCCGTTGTCGGCCTGGAGCCCCGGCATGAGGCACCAGTGGAAGACGCCGCCGGCGCCGCGCCCGACGGCCTGCCACAGCCAGGCGCTGTAGGTTTCGGGCGGCATGGCGGGGGCCGGGGGATTGGTGGCTTCCACGCCGGCGCCGTTGTGCTCGTTGATCCACACCTGCTTGCCGTCGCCGAAGGAACGGTAGCTGTCCATGATCCAGCGCAGGGTGAAGTTCTCGTAGGGATGCGGATAGATGTCGCCGCCGGTGACGGAGACGGCGCGGCTCCACAACCGGTAGTTCTGCTGGTGCGGGGCGGCCAGGTCGCTGATCATGCCCTTCCACATCATTTTGTGGGTGATGATGGCGCCGGGATGCCGCTCGCGGATGATGCCGGCCATCCATTCCCAATAGGCGGCGAAGGAGT
>JBAZJM010000269.1:0-6397 GCA_041651315.1 Lentisphaeria bacterium
GAATCCACAGGCCGCCGGCCAGCGCCAGCAACAGCATGCCAACCACCAGGACCGGCCCCGCGCCGCCGGGCAGCGAGGCCCGTGGCAGGTCGCGCAAGGCCAGGGCGGTCATGGCCAGCACCAGGACGCCGGCTCCCATCAGGGCCAGCCGTGCCGACGGCAGCGGCAACCACCACGGAGCCAGCAGCAACGCCATGCCCAGCAGGTAACCGACCGGGGCGAACAGCCAGGCGCCGCGCCGCGTCCAGCACTCATCCTCCGGCTGCGGACTCCGCAAGGTGCGGGCCACCATCAGTGCCGCAACCGCCACCGACAATCCGGCCAGGCAGGCCAGGATGTAATGCGGCAACTTGGTGGCGACCAAGCTCATCAGGATGAACGGCAGCACGATCCAGCCTAGCAGCAACGCCCGCATTTTGGCCCCGCCCAAACGGCCCCGCCACAGGGTGACCAGGGCCCCCGGCAACAGCAGGGTCCAGGGGAAAAAGGTCAGCAGCAGCACCGGCAGGTAATAGAACATGAAGCCGACATAACGCAGGCCGCGGCCGCCATGATGGTCGATCGGTTCCAGGCTGCGCGCCACCACATGGCGGCCGACCCCGAGTTTAAAGAAGCGGCCGTCGGTGGCGATGTTCGCGGGAATGCCCCAGGCCAGGAAGAAGGCGATGCCGGTCAGCAGGGCGCCGGCCACCCACCACCAGTACCCCTTGGGCAGAATCTTCTCCCGGTACAGCAACAGGCGGCAGCCGATCATGCCCAGCAACGTGACGACCGGCCCGACCGGCCCCTTGACCAGCAATCCCAGGGAGAAGGACAGCACCAGCAGCAGCACATGCCAGCGCTTGAAGCCGTCCGCCAGCGTCAATCCAAACCCGGTCAACCCCAGCAGCACGGTGGCCAGCAGCACGGCGTCGGTGGTGGCCGCGGTGCCGGAGGCGACCATGTTGGGCGTGGTGCCCAGCACCAGCATCGCCACCATGCCGGCACGCCAGTCAAACAGCTTCTTTCCCAAAAGGTAGCAACAATAGCAGGCCACCCCGGTGCCGAGCACCGCCCACAGGCGCACCGCCAATTCGGTGCCGCCGAACAGCCAGACCAGGGGCGCCCATAGCCAGTAGACCAGAATGGGCTTGTCGGCGCGCAGGACGCCGTTGAAGGTCGGCACCAGCCAGTCGCCGGACGCCACCATTTCGACGGTGGCGCGGGCAAACCGCGGCTCGTCCCGGTCCCACAGGGTGGAGCGCATCGCCACGAACAGGTAGACCCCCATGATGATGGCCAGCAGGGCGGCGGCCAGCCAGCCCTGGTGCTTTTCAAACCAGCCGTGCACGGAGGGCAGCCGCGGCCGCAGCCGGCGGCGCCAGACCCGCGAGCGCAGGGTGAACAACAGCAATCCCAAGGCCGGCCCCCACACCATCAGGAACAGGTCAAAGGCGTCCGCCTTGCCACGCCAGACCCCCGCCATTCCCACGGCGGCCAGCGCCAGCGCCGCCCAGGCAAAATGCCGACGGCGTAGCCGGCGGCGCAACAGCCACGGGGTCAGGCGCACCGCCAGCCAGCCGGCCAGCAGCCCCAGGGCGGCGCCGGCCAGCACGTCGGACGGATGGTGCTTGCCGTCGGCCAGCCGTCCCAGCGCCACCACCGCCACCCCGGCGCCCGCCAGCGGCACCAGGGCGGCCGCCAGTGTGGGGGCCAACAAGGGCGCCGCCACCACCACCGGCACCGCCACGGCGGCCACCGAGGCCACGTCGCCGCTCGGGAACGATACGCGGTTGCTGCCGTCGGGCCGTTCCCGCCCCACCCCCACCTTGAGCGGCCAGACCAACACGCCGGCCAACAGCAGGGCCGCCAGCACCCGCAGGCCCAGCCGCCGCCAGCCCAACATCGCCGCCAATGCCGCCAGCAGCGCCAGCACCTGTCCCTTCCCAAACGGTCGCACCAGGCGCACCAAATCGCGCAACGGATCGCCATCCGGCACCCCGGCCATGATCCCGTGCATCGCCGCCATGACGGCCTGGTCCGCCGGCCAGACCCACCAGGCCGCCCCGGCCAACACCAAGGCCGTCAGCAAAGGCCACACCAAAGGCCGGCCAGTAAAAATTGTGATCGTGTTCTTCATGGTTTTTTCTTGTCAGAACGGCCAGGCGCGCCGGGCTGGGCAGCAGGGTTCGGGGGCATGGAGGCGCGCCACAGCTGCGCGGCGGCGGCATTGCCGACCAGCGTGGTGTGGCTGCCTTGGGGCAACGGCCAGACGATCAACGGGACCGGGGCCGGCGTCCCCGCCGACAGGGCGGCGGCAAAACGCTCCGGCCGGCGCACGGCCAGCACCACCGGGCGCGGTGAACGCAGCAGGCGGGCGGCCTCGGCGACCGTCAGCCGGTCCGGCAATTCCTGGCGGTAATACTGCAGGCCGAAAAGTGCGTCCACATAATGGATGACGGTGCCGGGAGGCAGGCGTTCGGCGGTGGCCCGCGCCAACTGCGCCACCGCGGCGGTCGCCCGCACCGGGGCGGTGGCCGCCTCGACGCGGTAATAATACCCGCCCAGGCCGGACAGTGCCGCCAGCCAGACCAGGGCTCCGGCCCAGGCCAGCCGCACCGGCGCCACCCGGGCCGCCAGCAGGCGCAGTTCGCGCCCCGCCAACAAGGCCGCCGCCGGCAGCAGGGGAAACTCCAAATCGGGCCGCTGATGGCTGGTCAATGAAAACAGCAGCATCCCCGCCCAAAACTGGCAGAACAGGAAACGTTCCAGGCGCCGCTCTCCGGCCGCCGCCGCCGGCCGCCGCAGCACCCGCCAAAAACCGGCCAAGGCCAGCAGGCTCCACGGCAGGAAACGCAACAGAAAATGCCCGATGGGCTTGAGCAGGCCTTCACCGGGAACGGTGTGGCGGTCGGCCCCCACCGTGGCCACATGGCCCCACAATTCGCGGACCATCATTTTGTCCAGCAGCGCGTCCCCCCGGAAGCCGTAGGCCAGCAGGAACCAGCCACCGGTCAGCAGGAGATAGAGGGCGATTCCCGCCACCATGCCGGACGACGCCCCGGGACCGTTGGCTGCTGGAGAGTCGCTGCTGGTATCCGATGTTGGCGGCCCGCTCCGGCGCCCTTCCCACACCACCGCCAACAGGCCGGCGCCCCCCAGCACCACCCCCAGCGGCCCCTTGGTCAGGGTGGCGGCGGCGGCGGCCAGCCAGAACCACGCCCAGCCGCGCCCCGTCTCCCAGGCCCGGAAGGCGGCCAGGGCCGCCAAAAACACCGCGGCGGTGAACACCGGATCGGTCCGCGCCAAATGCACCATCTTGGCCCCGGCCGGGGAGGCGACTAGGGCCAGCGCGGCAAACAGTCCGGCCGGAGCGCCGAAACGGCGGTCGCCCCACCGCCAGGCCAGCAACGCCACCAGCAGCAGGGCCAGCGCCCCCGGCAGGAAGAGGGCGGTTTCGGTCACCCGGCCGCCGCCGGCCAGCGCCACCAGTCCGGCCAGCCAGGTGTGCAGGGGGGGCTTGGAACAAATCTCCCCTTGGTCGTCCACCGGGCACAGCCAGTTGCCGTTGGCCACGGCGTCCAGCACATAACTGGCGGTCAGGTCCTGGTCCTTGTCCAGCAGGTTGAACGGCGCCCACAACCGCAACAAAAACAGACTCAGCCACACCCCAAGGATCAGGGCCGGCACCAGCCACGGCCGGTGCGGCGGCAGCGTTACCGGAGGGGCAGACAAATTGGGAGAAGAATGAAGCGCCATGGGCAGTGGCGTACTATAGCGCCTGACGGCTTTTGACGTGCCACGTTGCCGGGATATGTTCAACCGGTTCCGCGTTCCCCCAAAAGAGTGTTCCCCGGCCGCCCTTTCATGCACCACGACGTTTACCGGATCCGCCTGCTGGTTCTCGCCCTCGCCGCCACGATCGGCTTTGGCGCCCTCGCCTGGCATCTTTTTGAACTGCAGATCCTGCGGCACGACGAGTTGCTGAACAAGGCCCGGCTGAAGTACACCACCAGCACCAGCGCCCGCGGTTCCCGCGGCCAGTTGTACGACCTGCACGGGTCGCTGCTGGCCGGCAATCTGGCCTGCCGCGACCTGTTCGCCGAGCCGCGGCTGTTTAAAACCCAAATCCCCGAGACCCTGTCCCTGCTCAGCCAGCGGCTGGAACTGCCACGGCAGGCCCTGGCCGAGAAGTGCGCCCTGGCGTTCCGCCCCAACCGCCCCCAAGTCGAAGTCGTCATCGCCCGCGGCATCGAGATCAAACAGGCTGAACTGCTGGCCCAGGAGCTTCGCACCCGAAAAATCAAAGGCCTGCGCTTTGTCGACAGCACCCGCCGCTTCTATCCCAAGCAGACGCTGCTGGCCAACCTGGTGGGCTTCGTCGATGCGGACGGCAAGGGGACGGCTGGCATCGAAAAGCGGTACGACGCCCAGCTCCAACCCGCCAGCGAACGCACCGTGTACGAACGCGACCGGCTGGGCAACACCATCGGCCAAGGCCCCAACGCCACGCCGCCCAAGCCGCGCAACGGCGGCAATATCTACCTCACCATTGACGAGACCATCCAGCAGATCGTCGAGGCGGAACTGCTCGCCATGGTCCGGGCCCACCAGCCCAAGGCCGCCTACGCCGTCATGGTCAACCCCCGCAACGGCGCCATCATGGCGATGGCCCAATATCCGACCTTCGACCCCAACAACCGCAAACAGATGGATCCGCGGGCCTGGCAGAACCGCATCCTCACGGAAGGCTTTGAACCCGGTTCGATCATGAAGGCGGTTCCCGTCACCGGCGCCCTGGACCTGGGTCTCGTCACCCTCGACACCGCCTTCGACTGCGAAAACGGCATGTGGTTTTATTCCGGCCGTTCCCTGCGCGACAGCGGCCACAAGTACGGCGTCCTGCGGGTGCGCAACATCATCCAGAAATCCTCCAACATCGGCACCGCCAAAATCGCCGTCCTGATGGGCAAGGAAAAACTGGATGAAGTCCTGCGCAGGTTTGGCTTCGGCAAGCCCACCGGCATCGGCCTGGAAAACGAGGCGGGCGGCATTTACCGGCCGCTCAGGAAATGGGACGGCCTGTCCGTGTCACGCTACTGCATCGGCCAGGGCATTTTGGTCACGCCGCTGCAGATGGTCCAGGCTTATTGCGCCCTGGCCAACCGCGGCTGCATGCCCCAGCTGCATGTCGTGGCCCGCGTGGAAGACCCGGCCAACGGCAAGGTGGAAAACCACCATCCCCCGCCCAAGGGAACGGTCGCCGGCGAGGCGGCCGTCCGTGACATCACCACGGCGCTCAAGCTGGTCACCCAGGAAGGCGGCACCGCCCCCAAGGCGGCGGTGGCCGGCTATGAGGTGGCCGGCAAGACCGGCACCGCCCAAAAAGTGGTCAACGGCCAGTATGCGTCCAAGTATGTCGCCAGCTTCATCGGTTACATCCCCGCCGACGACCCCGCCTTCGTGCTGCTGGTTTCGGCCGACGAACCCTCCAAGGGCGGCTATTATGGCGGCGTGGTCGCCGCCCCGGTGTTCAGCCGGATCGCCGAAAAAACCCTGCGCTATATGCAGGTTGCCCCCGCGGTGCCCACCGCCCAGCCGGCGGCCGCCAAACCGGCCGGCGGCGAACCGGGAGCGGAACTCACGGACGAACCGCTCCCCGGTTCCGACTTCGACACCGGCCCGGATGCCTCGCTCCCGGGAGCCCCGCCCCCATGACCGAATGGACCGTGGAACATGAACTGGCGCCAGCGGAGGCACGGCGGCGCCTTGACCGCTTCCTGGACGGCTTGCAGCGCGGCCCGCTGCCGGGCGGGGTCAAGCTCCGCCAGCCGCACGCCGCCTGGGACGGCGACCGGCTGGAGTTCCGGTTCCGCCTCGAACGCGGCTTCTTCGGCGCCGACTTTGCCGGCACCATCACGCTTGAGGAACACCGGCTCCGGCTGCGCTGCCAGCTGCCGGCCGCGCTGGCCCTGCTGGTCGGCGAGGACAAGGTAAAAACCGCCGTCACCCGCAACCTGCGCGAACTGCTGGCCCCCGCGGCCAAGCCACCGCCGTGAGGCGACATCGTCATTACTTCGGCACCGCATAACGGTGGATGGTCAGATTATTCAGCGAGATGAACCAGAGTTCGCTTCCGTTCGCCGCCAGGAATGGTCCACTCCAATCGAATCCCGCCGCGACGGCGAACGTCCCCAACGGCACGCCATCCGGCCGGTACATCCATACGGCCGTCTCCGTTCGCAGATAGACCCGTTGCCCATCAAATGCCAGCCCAGCCACTCGGGGTTCACTCGGCACACGGAAGGTTGAACGTGCGTCACCGGCGTCCCCGTAAATAGTAACCGACAAGTCGTTCCCCTGCCGGCCCGCCAAATCGGCGAGCATCCCCTGAAGGCCAGTCAAAACGGCAAGCGAC
>JBAZJM010000270.1:0-6372 GCA_041651315.1 Lentisphaeria bacterium
CTGACGCGACACCTGAAACGCCGAAGGAAGAACGACGCTGCGAGAGCCGGATGCGGGAAATCCGCCTGTCCGGTTCGACGAGGGGGAACTGAACGGCCACCGGGCCGTTCAGCTCCCTACTCTACTGAGAGAATCGTTTTTTCAGCTTGCGGTGTCACGCCCGGAACAGCGCGCCCAGGCGCTTGCCGAGCAGGGCGGTGGCGAGCAGCAGGGTGGCGCCGAGGAAGAGCATGGTCCAAACCCCCAGCGCGGCGGCGATCGCCGGTCCCTGACCGAGCAGCATGGACAGTTCGTAAATGGCCTTGGTGATCGGGAAGTACACGGCGCGCTGGGCCAGCAGCAGGGAGTCGGACACCTCCAGCATGGCGAAGCTGAACGCCAGCACGCCGCCGGCGATCAGGTTGGCGGCAATCAGCGGCAGGGTGATGCGCCGGAACACGGTGGCCGGGCGCGCCCCCAGGCAGGCGGCCGCCTCCTCCAGAGTGATGCTGCACTGCCGCAGGCCGGCGGCGGCGGCGCGCACCACGTACGGCAGGCGCCGGACTGCGTAGGCAATGATCAGCAACACCGTCGGGTTGGTGACCGGGTCGAGGAAGTCCAGCCAGCGGCCGGGCCGGGTCATGGCCAGGTAGCCGAAGGCCAGCACCAGGCCGGGCACCGCCAGCGGCAGCATGGCCAGGCTGTCGAGCAGCCCCGCCCCCGGCAGGCGGACGCGCTCGGTCAGCCACGCCACCAGCACCCCGGCGGCCATCGCCAGCAGCAGCGCCCCGCCGGCGTAATGGACGCTGTTGACGATGCTCGGCACCACCAGGTCGTGGCCCAGGGCGGCGCGGGCGTGTTCCAGCGTCCAGCCGGCCGGGAAGACGCGGTTGTACCATTGGTTGGAGAACGCCAGCCCGATCACCGCCAGGTGCGGCAACACCCCGGCCAGGGCGACGGCGGCAAAGGCGCCGCTGGCCAGCCAGGCTCGGCCGCCGCGCAGCCGTTCCGGGGCGGCGGCGCCGCCGGCCTTGCCGCTGGTGGCGTAGCCGTGCCGGCCCACCGTCCAGCGTGCCAGCAGGTAAAGCAGCGCCGTCACCGCCAGCAGCACGATCACCAGGGCGAACGGGAACGGGTTGTCGCCGATCTCCAGGATGCCGTTGAAGATCTGCACCGGGGTCACCCGGTTGTAGCCGAACATCAGCGGCGTGCCCAGCTCGGTCAGGCTCCAGATGAACACCAGGGTGCCGCCGGCGAACACCCCCGGCAGGATCAGTGGCAGGGTGATCCGCCGGAACTGGCGGAACCCGGTGCAGCCCAGGTTGGCGGCGGCTTCGCGCAGCGCCGGGTCGACATTGGCCAAGGCCGCGGCGACATTGAGGTAAAGAATGGGATAGAGATGCAGCGCCTCCACCGCGGCCACCGCCCAGAAACCGCCGCCGCCCAGCCAGTCGGGCGCCCCGGCGGGCGTGATCACGCCGAGCTGGCACAACAGCTGGTTGAGCGCCCCGGTCGGCCCGAGGATTTTCTGGATGCCCAAGGCGCCGACAAAGGGCGGCAGCACCAGCGGCGCCAGCAACGCGGCGCCGAACAGCTTTTTGCCGGGAAAGACGAAACGGTCCCCCAGCCAGGCCAGCGGCAGCGCCAGCAGCAGGGTCAACCCCGTGGTGACCACCGCCAGCAGCGCGGTGTTGGCCAGCCCCGCGCGGTAGAGCGGGTTGCGGAACACCTCCGCCAGCCAGGTCAGGGTCGGCCGGCCATGCTCGTCCAGCAGCCCGCCGCGCAGCACCTCCAGCAGCGGCAAACCGAGGAACAGCGCGAAAAAGAGCGCCACCCCCGCCGCCGCCAGCCCCGGCCAGAACCACCGGCCCATCAGTTGGGAACAGGAACGCATTCCGGCAATATCATGCCTTTTGCGGATTTCGCAGGCCGCCCGTTACCTCTGGCGTGATTTGTCGCCCGAGAGCGGCCGGCGAAATCCGCAAGATGTCGTCATTTGTCCCCCGGCCGGCACCGGCTAGATTCTCCGGAACGCTTCCAGGGTGCGGCCGGGGCGGTACGGCATCCTGGATTCCGGGAGGACTGTGCCGATGAGCGGTTTCTTTGGCGTGGCGTCGCGGGCGGATTGCGTCACCGACCTGTTTTACGGCGTGGATTACCATTCGCACCTGGGGACCCGGCGCGGCGGCCTGGCGGTGCTGAACGGGAACGGGTTCATCCGGCACATCCACGACATCTCCAACGCCCAGTTCCGCTCCAAATTCGAGCATGACCTGTGCCGGTTCAAGGGCAACTCGGGCATCGGCGTGATCAGCGACCACGAAGACCAGCCGCTGCTGATCGGCTCCCACCTCGGGTCTTACGCCATTGTCACGGTCGGGGTGATCACGAACGCCGGGGAGCTGATCCAGCAGGCGTTCCGGCGCCGCGCCTTCTTCTCCGAGATGACCGGGGACGAAATCAACCCGACCGAGCTGGTGGCGATGCTGATCAACCAGGAGGATTCCTTCGCCGCCGGCCTGCAGCGGGTCCAGGCGGAGATCCAGGGCTCCTGCTCGGTCCTCCTGCTCACGGCGGACGGCATCTATGCCGCCCGTGACCGGTATGGGCGCACCCCGGTCATCCTCGGCGAAAAAGCGGGGGCGCAGGCGGTCACCTTTGAAAGCTGCGCCTTTCCCAACCTGGGGTACCGGCCGGTGCGCGACCTGGGACCGGGGGAAATCGTGCGCATCACCCCCGACGGCACCGAGGTGCTGGCGCCGCCCGGGGAGGTCATGCAGGTCTGCTCGTTTCTTTGGGTGTATTACGGTTATCCGTCCTCCTCCTACGAGGGGGTTAATGTCGAACAGTCGCGCTATCGCTGCGGCGAGCTGCTGGCCCGGCGCGACACCGTGGAGGTGGACGGCGTCGCCGGCATTCCCGACTCCGGCACCGCCCACGCCATCGGCTACGCCAATGCCGCCCGGCTGCCGCAAATCCGGCCGTTTGTCAAATACACCCCCACCTGGCCGCGCAGCTTCATGCCCCAGGACCAGTCGGTGCGCGAACTGGTGGCGCGCATGAAGCTGGTGCCCATCCCCGAACTGATCCGCGGCCGGCGCCTGCTGTTCTGCGAGGATTCCATCGTCCGCGGCACCCAGTTGCGCGACACCATCCAGACCCTGTATGATGCCGGCGCCCGCGAGGTGCACATGCGCCCCGCCTGCCCGCCGCTGGCCTATCCGTGCCCGTTCCTCAACTTCTCCCGCTCCCGCTCCGAGATGGATCTGGCGGCGCGCCGGGCGGTGGCCGAACTGGAAGGCAAGGCGGATGACGCGACCATGGGCCGCTACCTGACCCCCGGCAGCGGGGAATACGAGGGCATGGTCAACCGCATCGGCGAACGGCTTCGGCTCAGCACGTTGCGTTATCAGACCCTGCCCGACCTGGTCGGGGCCATCGGCCTGCCCCGGGAAAAGCTGTGCACCTATTGCTGGAGCGGCACCGGGGTCGGCTGCCCCGGCTGTCCCAAGACAACGGCTGCCGCCCCAGATGCATGACCGTTTTGATGGATGATGTTGGGGCCACCCTTTTGGAAAAGGGTGCTCCCAACCAAGGTCAGCCTTGGCTCCTGGCGGCTTTTCTGGCCTCTCCGGTGGCGTCCGCCGCGATCATGGCCTGCAGGACGCGGTCGGGGGTGATTTCGCCGGCCTCGTGATGAATGCCTTCGCCGGGCGCGCAGGCCTTTTCCGCCGCCAGCCGCAGCCGGTCCCGGCCGGGGTTGCGCAGGCCGAGGTCGGCGAGCGTGGTCGGCAGGCCGATCGCCTCGCAAAACGCGAACACCGCCGCCGCCTCCGCCGGCGGGGCGTCGGCGAGCTGGAGCCCCGTCAACACGCCAAAGGCGACTTTTTCCCCGTGGTAGAACGCATGGGTCTCCTCCAGCGCGGTCAGCCCGTTGTGAACGGAATGGGCGGCGGCCAAGCCGGAGCTTTCAAAGCCGACGCCGCTGAGCAGGATGTTCGCCTCGACAATGTGGCTGAAGGCCGGCGTGACGATCTGTTGCCGGCTGGCGACGACGGCGGCGGTGCCGTAACTCAGCAGGGTGTCGTAGCAGAGTTTGGCGATCGCCAGCCCGGTCAGGGTGCTGTGGCCGCCGCACTCGTTCGGCGATTGGGTGCGGTCGCAGGACCTGGCCTCGAACCAGGTTGACAGCGCGTCGCCCATCCCGGAAACCAGGAAGCGCGTCGGCGCTTCCGCAATGACCCGGGTGTCGACCAGCACCAGTTGCGGATTCATCTTCTGGTAATGCACGGCCTCGAACACGCCCGCCGCCGAGTAGCGGACGGCGCAACCGCTGCACGGCGCGTCGGTCGAGGCGATGGTGGGGACGATGATGACCGGGATGCCGGCCCGGTCGGCGGCGATCTTGGCCGTGTCGATCGCCTTGCCGCCCCCCATGCCGACCAGCAGCCCCACCTGCTCGCGGCTGATGATGCCGGCCAGGCGCGCCAGTTCCTCCTCACAGCACTCGCCGTGGAACGGCTCGATGCGAATCCCCTTCGCCGTCAGTTCCGGAAGGTGGGGGGCCAGAATCTTCTCCCGCACCGTGCGCGAGGCCAGGATCAGCCCGTTTTTGCCCAGCACCCCGACCCAGTGGGGCAGCTGCTCCAGCACCCCTTCGCCCTGAATGTACTTGCCGGGGAAAACCGCTTTCTGAAACATGCGAGCCTCCGCCTGTTGAGGGTGCCGACACACGGGCGCATTTCCGGCCATAAAACGAAGTTGCCATGGCCATCGTCCTGATGGCACTATACACCAGCCGGCCGCATGTCAGTTCCGTAGGGAAACATGTAGTCGCGGAAATCATCCGCGTTCATCGCCCCGCGCAGTTGGTCGCAATGTTCCAAAGGGTCTTGCCCAGTTGTCTTTGGTTTTGTTCGGGCATGGGGCATTCCTGGGAGCGCCGACGTCCTCGTCGGCATGGTTCGGTGATGGTGGGCCGACGGGGACGTCGGCGTTCCCAGGGAGGCCAACGGCGTTCACGGGGGCGGCGCTGGACCACGGCCAATCTTCAGGCCTGCGGCACAGTCCGGCCTTCACAGGGTTCTGCTGAATATAATCCAGTGCTTTTTGATAATGCCCGGCATCACGGATATAACGGTCCCAATACTCGCGCATCCATAGTTGATCCGGTTTCGGAATCCGAAGGCCAAGCCACTGGTTCTGGCGCAGGACCCACCGGGACGTAAATGATTTCCACCCTTGCACAATGGTGGCGAGATCCGTCCGTGGTTCAAGGAGCACATGCACATGGTTCGGCATGATGCACCAGGCGTGGAGAGAATAGCGTTTGCCATGAAAACTCAGAAACGATTCCTGTATGTACCGTGCAACCTCCGGGTGACGCAGCGCACAACATCCCATCCCGGCATCCAACCAGGCTTCGATGCGTTTGCGCTGTTCGCGTTCGCGCTGGTCCCCGGCGAGGAGGGCCAGTTCATCGTCCAGAAGTTTGAGTTTCTCCTGCGGAAGGCTGTCGGCCAAACGATAGGTGACGGACTGGATCAGGTGTGCGGCGTCCCGGTGTGGCAGATACCCACGGGAATACCACTCGTGACGCCTGGGAGCGCTCTCCCTGGGAGCGCCGACGTCCTCGTCGGCATGTGGCGGTGCTGGCGGGCCGACGGGGACGTCGGCGTTCCCAGGTTGGGGCATTCCTGGAATGCTCATGCTTCAACCTCCGCCGGGCACGGAAAGAGCAGCTGCGTCAGGCGGCGCGACGTCGGCGAATGAGCGCCAAACCGCCCAAGGCCAGCAGGGCCACCGTGCCGGGCTCGGGGATGGCGATCCAGGTCACGGCCAGCCCTTCATTCATTCTCGAGACGCCCCATGCCCCTTCAGAAGTTGTGCCGAGATTGTTGTTTACCGTTTTAAACCAGCCCGCCGTGAGACCGAGACAACGATTCTCGCAGCGGTTACCGTCTATGCGGCAATTTTAGCATGCCGGAATCCAGACGGCAAGTCCGCCGGGAGCAGGTGTTCCGGAGCCGGGCGGATGATGCTCTTTTATCTGGAGATGAAGCTGATTGCGGAGGTGACTCCTTGCTCTGCCATATTCATTCCCCCCGGCCGCGTCCTCATTGGTCCTCAAGGTCCTCCGGTTTTTTCCGTCTTCTCGGTCCTCGGCGGCCATGGCCGGTGGGCGGGAATGGGGGGGCGAGGACATTGAGGACAAAAGCAATGCCAATGAGGACCATGAGGACGGGGAGGACGCCCCCCCCCTCATGCCGGGGAGCCTGGGCGGCGCCCGGCCGCGGGGGGATTGAAACACCAACAATCCGAGAGGCGAGCGCGAGCGCCGCTACGCTGAGCGCGAATGGAGCCAACGGGGATCCCCTATGGATTTCAAGGACA
>JBAZJM010000271.1:0-6340 GCA_041651315.1 Lentisphaeria bacterium
CAGCATCCCCGGCAACCGCGACGCCAGCCGGATCGCCTCCGGCGCCGCCGCCGTGCGGAAGGTGATCTCCATGCAGGGCAGGCCGCCGGCCTGCAAGGCTTGCGCCAGCGGTTCGGCGGCGGCCGCCGCCATCAGCTTCACCACCGGCACCACCCGCAGCTTCCCCAGTTCGCTGCCAAAATCCATAATCGTTATCCTCTATCCTGAGTGATTCATGAAAGCCGTTTCAAAACTCCAATAAATGTCGAAGGCCGAATATTGAAGTGAAAGATGCAACGCGCCACCCACACCGTGGATTTTACTTCGACATTCAAAATTGGACATTCAAAATTCAACATTCATGAATAATGACCTTCAGCCCACAGCCTAAAAAGTTTCAGCCTGACGCAGTATAGCCCCCCGGGGCCCGGGTCACCGCTGCACGCGGGCGCCGGTCCCCCTGGCCAGGGCGGCAACCTCTTTCAGGCTGGCCATGGTGGTGTCGCCGGGCGTGGTCATGGCCAGCGCGCCGTGGGCCGCGCCGTAGTCGACGCACTGCTGCGGCGCCAGGCCGGCGAGGAAGCCATAGATCAGCCCGGAGGCAAAGGAATCCCCGCCGCCGACCCGGTCGTAAATTTCCAGCCCCGGCCGCGGCGCCGCCTCAAAGAACTGGCCGCCGGCGTACAGGATGGCCCCCCAGTCGTTGACCGTGGCGCTGCGGACTTCGCGCAGGGTGGTGGCCACCGCCTGGAAGTTGGGATACTCGGCCACGGCGCGCCGGATCATTTTTTGGAAATTGGCCGGGTTCAGCCCCCGGCAGCCCTCGTCCAGGCCGGCCACTTCAAAGCCGAGGGCGGCGGTAAAGTCTTCCTCGTTGCCGATCATCACATCCACCAGGCCGGCAATGCGGCGGTTGACCTCGCGGGCGCGCCGGGGACCGCCGATCGCCGCCCACAGGCTCGGCCGGTAGTTGAGGTCGTAGCTGACCAGAGTGCCGTTCGCCCGGGCACATTCCATGGCCTCGATGGCCACCTCCGGAGTGTGTTCGCCCAAGGCGGCGAAAATGCCGCCGCAATGGAACCAGCGCGCGCCCTCTTCCTTGAAGATCCGCTGCCAGTCGATGTCGCCCGGCTTGAGCTGGCTGACCGCGGTGTGGCCGCGGTCGGAACAACCGACGGCACCGCGGACGCCGAAGCCTTTCTCGGTGAAATTCAGGCCGTTGCGGCTGGCGCGGCCCAGGCCGTCAAATGATGTCCATTGGACATGGTCCATGGCGACCCCGCCCTGCAGGATCAAGTCCTCCAACAGGCGCCCCACCGGATTGTCCACGATGGCGGTGACCACGGCGGTGCGCAGGCCGAAACCGCGGCGGAGGCCGCGGGCGACGTTATACTCGCCGCCGCCCTCCCAGACCTGGAACGAACGGGCGGTATGAATCCGGCTGTCGCCGGGGTCCAGCCGGATCATGACTTCGCCCAAGGAAACTTCATCCCACCGGCAGCTGCCGGCGGGTTTGACGGTTAGTGTGCTCATTCCGGTAATATAGGCGCGTTGCGCCTCCGCTTTCACTTCAACATTCAGCATTCGGCATTCAACATTCGACATTGAACAGAAGGAAGCAAAGATAGCGAAGGCGTGATGATCCTGAGGCGGCAGCCTCCCTCGGAGTCGGCGGCTTCGACGCCGCCCTGGTATGAATGACCGCTTGCTGACATGCGCGGCTCAGATGGTGAGGCTTTGGGGAGCGGCCGTCGCAGCCGGCCGGTAGGAGGGCGGCGTGGGCACCCGCCGTCACTCCACGGTTCCGGTTTTCCCGTCCCAGCGGGACGGGGCGGGAATAGGCAGGGGCTTCAGCCCCTGTTTTGCCCCCCCCATTTCGCGTGCCGTCAGGTACGCGGCGAATCGCGGCGTACCTACGGCACGCCATCATTTCATCTTTTGGAACAGGGGCTGAAGCCCCTGCCTATTTTCATTCAGTCCCTCCGGGACGAAACCGCCTCCAAACCCCGTACTTGTGCCAAACTCCAGGCCGGTCGAGACCGGCCATCAAAAGCGGTGCCGAGCCGCCGCACTCCACATGCCGTTCCCGGCAGCGGAAAAACCGGATTCCGGGGCTTGCCATCTCCGTGTCTCTCATGTATAGTGGACGCCGTCCGTGAAGTGTGACCACGTTCGGGAGCCCCAATCCCCAACCAGGATGTCCTGCGTGAAGATCAACTGTTACTCAGCTACGGGCCGCCGAAGCCCGCTCTTCGTTGGAGTCGCCGTCGTGTTGGGGATGCTGGCCGGCCTGCCGGAAATGGGGCTGGCCTGGGGCGCCCCGCCGCCGGCCGCCCCCCCGGACAAGACGCCGCCGCCGGTGCTCGCGCCCACCGCCCCGCTTTTGCCCGCTCCTTCCCCGGCCGTCCCGCCGGCAGCCACCCCCGCCAAGCCCCCGGCCCCGGCCGCCGAGACGAAACCGGCCGCCCCGGAAACCGTCGCTTCCTACTATTATGAGATTCTCAATCCGGGCGACCTGATCCGGGTGCGCATGGAAGAGGATGCAACGGTCGGCTTTGAAGGGCTGGTCTCGGCCTCGGGCACCATTCCCATCCCCTACCTCGGCGAAGTCTACGTGGCCGGCAAATCGCCGGAGGATGCCGCCAAGAGCGTGTCGACGGCCCTGACCAAGGACATCTACCAGAAGGCCAGCATCTCGGTCACCCTGGTCACCAAGGCGGCGGGCAAGGTCTTCGTGTACGGCGCTGTGCGCAAGCCCGGAGTGGTGGCCATGCCGCCGATCGGCAACCTGACCGTCATGCAGCTGCTGTCCTATGTGGACGGCCTGACCAGCTGGGCCTCCGCCGAAGACGCCTACATCCTGCGCCGCACCAAACCGTCCGTGCCCCCGGAGAAAATCAAGGTCAACCTCACCCAGATCATGGCCAATTACGTGCCGATGAGCGACACCGACATCGTCCTGCAGCCGGACGACGTCTTCTGCGTGCCCGGCATGAGCGGCGGCCTCTCCTTCAGCGTCGACACCTGCGAGGTGATCGCCGTCGGCGAAGTCAACGCCCCCGGCATCGTCTATTTCTCCCCCGGCGAGCAGCGCACCCTGATGCGTGCCATCTTCAAGTCCGGTGGTTTCAACAAGTTCGCCAAGAGCAAGGCGGTGCGCCTGATCCGCTACGGCAAGAACAAGGAACGCTCGGAACAGACCATCAATGCCAGCCGGATCATCGACGAAGGGTTCCTGGACGAGGATGTCGAGCTGAAACCGGGCGACATGCTGATTGTGCCGCAGAAGATCATCAACTTCTGATGCCTGCGCGGCGTTGGAGAGTGCGTCATCAACACGATACGCAGTAACGTTGGGCGTGTACCGGAGCCAAACCAGAGGCAAGCCTCAAGGGGCCGGTGCATAATCGACGGAGCGGAGCTTGTGTGCGTTGACACGGAAAAAGCCTGACTGTAGCCAAGTTTTGCCACCAACCAATCCATGTTCACACCGGGGCGTTCCAGATTCGGAAGCCGCCGGCGCCAGGAACTGCATTGCCATGGAAATCATCCGTCCCGACCATCCCCACGCCGGTCCGCCGCCGACCGCCACCGCCCCCGAACATGCCGCCGGCACGGCGGCCATGGAACCCGGCCGCCAATCCCACGGCTCCCGGGCGCCGGTTCCGGCGGACCAGAGCGACCCCCGGCGTTACCTGGGCGTCCTGCTGTCGTTTTGGTGGCTGATCCTGCTCATCACCCTGCTGGGCACCGCCGCCGGCGCCGCCTACTGCATCCTCACCACCCCGCTGTACCGGGCCGTGTGCCGCTATGAGATCGAACTGGCCCCCGGCGGCGGCCAAAACAACCGCACCTCCATCGAGGATACCGCGCAGGCCGCCGCCCGGCAGCGCCAGATCCTCAACGGCTCGCGTCTGCGTTCCCAAGTCATGGGCAAGCTCACCCAGAAATGGTCCGGGGTGGTCAGCAGCCTGAATGTCAAGGTCGGCATCCGGCAGGATCGCGAAATCCCCAGCATCTTTGACGTGTCCGTGGACGGCGTCACCGGTGACTATGCCCTCGACTACCTGAGGGAGATGATCAACGAATTCCAGGAGGTCCGCCGCGCCCGCGCCCTGGAGGCCAATGAGAACGCCCTGCGCTACCTGTGGCTGGAGAAGCAGAAGCTGGCCCAGGAACAGGAGGACGCCCAAAACACCCTGGTCAAGTTCCAAAAGGAGAACAACATCCGCTTCACCGAGGCCAAGCAGGAATTCGACGAGAAGTTCCTCACCAACCTGGTGCAGCGCCAGAACGCCCTGCGCACCGAGCGCACCATGCTGGAAACCCAGTTCCCCTTCCTCGAAAATGCCAACGCCGACACCATCCAGAACGCCTACCAGCTGACCATGGAGACGCACCAGATCACCGGCGGCGCCCCCTACGCCGCCGCGGCCCCGGCCGGCCAGCAGCCTGGCGGCGCCGGGCCGGCGGCCGACAACGCGGCCGCCAGCGGCCGCGCCCCCTTGCCCTCCATCGGCACGGTCATCGCCGCCGCCGGCGGTGGCATGACCAGCGCCCAGGCCGGACAGAACCTCGACGAATACATCGCCCGCGCCGAGGCCGAGTACCAGGATCTGCTCGGCACCTACAAGCCCAGCCATCCCGCCATGCGCGAGATGAAGCGCCAGATTGAGGCCGCCAAGCGCAACCTGCGCTTCGCCGCCGACTCCTCGCTCAAGCAGCTGCGCTCCCGTTTCGAAGCCCTGAAAATCCAGGAGGGCGCCCTCGACTCCTCCGCCCGTTCGTGGCGCGGCGAGCTTGACCTGTCGGTCTCCCAGCGCGCCACCTATGACAGCCTGCGCGCCAAGGTCGAACACCTCAAGCAGCTCCACGACCAGGTGTTCACCCGGATCATCGAGACCACCGCCAAGAACGCCGACACCTCCTTCAGCTACATGCTGGAACCGCCCACCGCCATCCGCGAGGCGGTCTGGCCCAACCCGACCCGCATCATGACCCTGGCCATCCTCGCCTCCATCTGCCTCGGCATCGGCCTGGCCTTCCTCATCGACTTCTTCGACACCAGCCTGCTCGACATCATGGCCATCGAGGAAAAACTCGGCCTCCAGTACATCTCCAGCATCCCCAGCTGGGATCGCATGATCCCCAACCTGGACATGAAGAACGCCCAGGTGGTGGTCCGCCGCGACAAGTCCAACGTCCCGTCCGAGGTCTACCGCAGCCTGCGCACCACCCTCGAACAGATGATGGGCGACCGCCATGGCTACGCGCTGGCAATCACCTCGACCGAGGCCAACGAAGGCAAGTCCCTCACCGCCCTCAACCTGGCCGTCACCTTCTCGTGGACCGGACACAAGATCCTGCTGGTGGACGGCGACCTGCGCCGCGGCAAACTGCACTCCCCCCTCTCCATCGAAACCAAGATCGGCTTCACCGACCTGCTCCTCGGCCGCGTCAACGACTGGCGCGAGGTCGTCTATCCCACCTCCTATGAAAACCTGTTCCTGTTGCCGGTCGGCAAATACAACCACTCGGCGCCGGAACTGCTCGACCCCGTCAAGGTCCGCGCCCTGATTGACGAGTGGGGGAAAGAATATGATCTCATCATCTTCGACACCGCCCCGGTCGGCCGCGTGGTCGATGGTGCCCTGATCGCCCGGGCCTGTGACGGCACCATGCTGGTGACCCGCCAGCGGATCTCCACCTTCGCCGGCGTGCGACATGCCGCCCACCGCCTCGAAGGCGCCAACCTCCTCGGCTTCTGCCTCAACGGCATTGAAATCACCGGCAAGCAACTCGGGTACTTCAACTACTACGGCTACTTCCGCCGCTTCGGCCGCTACGGGCACTACGCCTATTACAATTACTACGACCGCTACAAGTACGGCCAGTATGGCTACGGCGCCGCCGCCCCCGGTTCGCCCGAGGCCATAGCCGCGGCAGCAGCGGCGGCAGCCGCCGCCAAGGAAGACGCCGCCGCAGCGGCCGACCACAACGGCAAGCCGTCCTCCCCCGCCCCACCCCCCCCCCACGGTGTTGGCCTGATCGATTCGTGAAGCAATGGGTAAGGAACGTGAGACAGGCAATCGTGCCTGTCCCGGCGCGCCGCAAAGCGGTGGCATAGACAAACGCGGCCCCCCAGTTATCGGGTAAAAGGGACGCCGTTTTGTTTCTTGCGCCGGCAGGCGCTCTGGAGTGCCGGCGGGTGCCCACGCCGCCCTTGTCCGGGCCCGCTTTGACGCCCCCTGGAGTTTGGCAAAAGTACGGGGCTTAAGGCCGACTTCGTCCCGTAGGGACTGAATGACAATAGGCAGGGGCTTCAGCCCCTGTTCCGAAAAATGAAACGATGGCGTGCCGT
>JBAZJM010000272.1:0-6322 GCA_041651315.1 Lentisphaeria bacterium
ACAGCTTTTCAGTGGTGCAGCAAACCAGCCCGAACCGCACGCAAGGGAGATATCCTGATCAGCGTGCGAGCCCCAGTTGGGGAGATGAACTGGGCGGATCAGGACTACTGCATTGGGCGTGGTCTTGCGGCAGTGCACCCCAAGAACGAAACTCCAGCCTTCGTTTGGCACGCATTGAAGGAAAACAAGCACTTATTGGCTCGCGTTTCTCAAGGAAGCACTTTTGATGCAATCAACCGTGAGGATTTGGAACAGTTACTAATCCCGCTTCCTGGATCACAGGAGCAACGTCGTATCGCCAAGATCCTGAATGCCGTCGACGACGCCATTGACGCGACACGCACCGTCATCGCCCAAACCCGCCGCCTCAAATCCGCTCTGCTTGATGACCTACTCTCAAATGGGTTGCCGGGAGAACGAAAACACCGGCGGGCGGTCAAAGGAGTTGGAGAGATTCCATCTGACTGGCAGGTTTTCCGCCTCGATGACATGAGCGATGGCCGGCGTCCGCCGCTTCGTACGGGGCCGTTTGGCTCGTCGTTGAAAACAGAGCATTTCGTTCCGAGCGGCCGCCCCGTTTTGACCATCGGTAGCCTCGGTGAAGGCGAGATTGTCGCGAGTGAATTGCTTTTTATCGACGAAGCCAAGGCCACGGAGTTGCGGGAGTACGAAGTCCTGCCTGGCGATGTGGTGTTTTCCCGTGTTGCTGATGTGGGACGTTCCGTCACCATTCCCGAACATGCTGCGGGCTGGATCATTTCCTCCAATCTCATGCGCATCACGTTGGACAAGCGAAAATTTGATCCGTGGTTTCTTCGACAGTCTCTGGTACACAACCGGCTTGTGACCGATCAAGTTCGCCGCCTGACTGCTGACGGTGGCCGGCAAATCGTTACCTCGGAAACTCTCTCCGGTCTCCTATTTCCGATGCCACTCCGCAAAGAACAGGACGCTATTGCCGAAGTAATCCGTCGAGTTGACCAGCGCCTTCGGCAGGATCGCGAAATCGAGGTTCAACTCAGTCAAGCCAAGTCCGCCCTGGGTCAAGCATTGCTGACCGGCCAAGTGAGGGTAAGCCTTCAGGAGGGGAAGTTATGACAAAAGCATTGCCCACGGAATTGGTTCCCGTCGTGGTGGGCCTGGAGGCAGATTCCAGTCCGCTACGAGATATTGATGTATCGGCGGCCATCCACGGTATTTGTGACGTTCATTGGCCAAAAGATACAGAGATGCCGTCGCCTTGGCTAGCCGAGTGTATCGCGTTTGATTTTTTTCCCGAGCATAGCCACGAATACACGAAGTGGGGCACCTATTATGGGCCGCAATCTATTTTTCCGGCAGAGGGTGGCGCCTATATTCATCCCAACATCAGTCAGATCACCCCAGAGATCATCGAGTACTGGAAGCAACGGTTTCAGGAAGCAAAACACCCCATATTGCGGTTGCGATATGCCGATCTAGTGTGGGACTTTTCGCCAAAAGTGTGCAAGAAAGGTGGTGGAGTGGAAGCGGCAAGAACCGTCATTGACACCACCATTAGGATCGCAGAACAGTGCCTCACCAAGCATGCGATTGATGGCATTAAGAAATTAAAACGTGCCTTTTCTATTTCGCTGAGTATCCGAGATCAGGAACGTCAAAACCAATTAATAACCACCATCATAAATTATGAAAAGAATCACGCCGACAATGAAAAGGCTGGAACTTGGGTATTTCCTTTCGACATGTTTATGGGCGAGTCGAAAGTTAATCTAACCCCAGAGCAAGAACAGGAAGTCATCAAAGCGCTTGAGGGGCGGTTAACGTGGGCAGTGACCGTCCCGGATGGTGAAAAATATCCAAGGGATCATTTCGCCGCCAACAAGGCAGCCGAACGTCTTGGCCGGTATTACGCCAGTACGCAACGCGATGCGGACAAGGTGCGTGTTCTGCGGATGTATGCCCAAGCCGTCCTTGCGTCATCAAGACGGACCACCAGCATGGTCGCTTGTTCCTGGCTCCGGACAGCGTACGACTTAATGTTGAAATTTGGCCTTTCCGAAGAGGCTGATCGATTGGTCATAACCATGAGTGAACGAGGAGCCACTGCAAAGGACGAGATGACATGTATCTCCCACACCATGCAGGTGCCAACTGATGAGATCGAACAGTTTTTGAACGATCTAACCAAAGGCGACGAAAACGACGCTGCGGCTCAAATTGCTGTCGATTTCATTCCAGATCCAATCGAGGTCGAAAAGCAAGTCAAGGAACTGGCCCAAAAAACCGTTTTGACTTCTCTTGTCCCCCTTACCTTTATCGATGAGTCTGGACGCAACGTCGCTACCGTCGGTTCAGTTGAGGATGATCTTGCGGGACGCGTGGTCAAGCAGATCGCAGATAACATGATTATCGACTCAATGTTTCTTGGTTTTGCCTTAAACAGATGGGTTGAACACTATCATGTCACTCCCGAAAAGCTGGTAACACGCCTGTTGCGCTCGCCACTTTTTAAACCAGAACAAGAAGCCCTACTTTTGCGGGGCGTGCAAGCCTATTTCAATAAAGATGATATGGTTGTTGCTCATCTCCTTGTTCCACAAATTGAGGCTGCCATCCGACAGCTTTTTGTCATAGGCGGAAAAAATATCTATCGTCCAAGTCGAAATGGTGGATTGGATTTAGACACGTTAGGAAATCTGTTACGGGACACGTCCCTTGAGAAAGTGCTTGGCGTCAAAAGTCCCAAATATCTACAAGTGTTGTTGGTAGATCCCCGTGGTTGGAATATACGCAATAATGTGTGTCATGGCATGATCCAATTTAATGGGAACAACCGTATCTTGAGTGATCGCTTGATTCATGTTTTACTGCTCTTATCATTTATCCAAAAAACAGAGAAAAATAATCCCGTTTCGTCCTCCTCGTCGTAATTCGATGACGACCACGAGTACGAGAACGAGGACGCTAATTAGCAAATGCAACAACGCCGGATAAGCCGAGATGATTGGAGGGCCGAAGCATGAATGCCGTACCCTTAACCAAAGCGCAGCAGGCGGTGCGGGATGAGATTGCCGCCGGCGTGGACGCGTTCCGCGAGGCGTTCCATAACACGCGGGACTATGACGCGGCGAACCGGATCGTGGCGGCGCTGGCCGTGAAGGCGCACAAGCTGCACCTCCAGCTCAAGAAAAAGGGACACGAGCCGCGGTTCCGGCGGGCCATGTGCGAAAACCGCGGGGTGCCGCCGGACACCGTCGGAAGACCATAAAAACGTCGTTGAGGCGCAAGAAGGGACACCTCTATGGCCGGAACATTTGCCCACATGATTTTGGTCCGGACACTGTGCCGCCCGGAAACCCTGGACGGCATTAGTGCCTTGACCACACCGATGAAACGGGCGATGATGATGTTGGCGGCGCCTGCGGGATGCCATCGAGGCGTTCAAGGCACTGGCAGAGCTTTAGACGCCTTTGCCACCTTTTTGATGGCCACGGCAATATAGGCTGGCGCCAAAGGCTGGCGCGGTGGTGGGGTATGATAGACAACAATACGCTGGGCGTCCGGGTCAAACCCCCAGAGGCCGACATGAATGGTTCGGAAGGTCGCCAAGTAGGCCGATGCCGTCTCGGCGACAGCGAGGGGAAGGACAACCACGGCGCTATGGGCATAATACCGGTAACGATGGGCCTGAAGCATGGCAGCGCGCCACGATCCGAGCTTCAATTCGAAAGCGCGCACCAGGGGGCCGGTTTCCTCGGTAAACGCCCGCAGGCTCGGCCACCGATGTCCAGCCACCGGCAACCGATCCGGCCAAAGAACCGCCACCAAGTCCGCGATGCCGAACCCGTTGACCGGAATCTCGCGAGCACAAGCAATGTGCCGGTGGCAGGACCGGCGGTGCAAGGCGGAAAACTGGGCGACGTAAGCGCGGGCAAACGCCAAGGTGAAGTCACTCTCGCCGGTACGCGCATCGCGGCGCCCCGGCAGGTTCCGGATCGGCTCGTGAAAGCGAAGCTTGTGAACCGACGTCTGTGGTGCGGCGGCGATCATATAAAGAAAGCTAATCCATAAGCGCGAAAAACCAAGTTCATTCTACGTCGTTACATTCTTGACTCGTGTGCTCGTCGTCGTTCTCGTCGTCGTCCTTCGTACTCGATCGACGACGAGGGCGAGTACGAGCACGACGACGAGGACGATTGGGGGCGGTGGTTTTGGGATCGGAAGCTATGACACTCGAAGAACTCCAACAACTGATTGCGGCGGGCGAGGGCCAGGCGCTTGAGTTCAAGCAGTCCACGGGGCAGCGCTCGCGGGCGATGGAGACGCTCTGCGCCATGCTCAACGGTGAAGGCGGACGGGTGGTGTTTGGCGTGACGCCGGACGGCCGGCTGGCCGGCCAGCAGACGGGCACGGGGACGCTGGAGCAACTGGCCGCCGCGATCCGGGAGATCCAGCCGGCCGTGGTGCCGGACCTGGAAGTGGTGCCGGTGGCGGCCGGGCGTGACGCCATGGTCCTGACCGTGCCGGGCGGCGGTGGGCCGTTCAGTTACCGGCGGCGGCCATTCCTGCGGCTGGGGCCGACCACCTCGGAAATGCCGCCGGCGTTATATGAACTCAGGATCACCGAGAAACTGCACGGCACGACGCGCTGGGAGAACCAGCCGTGCCCGGCAGGGGTAACGGTCGCCGACCTGGATGCCGACGAGATCCGGCAAACCATTCTCACGGCCCAGCAACTGGGGCGGCTCGGGGCGATTGCCGCCACGGACACCGAAGCGGCACTGGTAGGGCTGGACCTCATGGCGGAGGGGCGGCTGGTGAACGCCGCGGTGGCGCTGTACGCGCATCCGAACCGTTCCCTGTTCGCGCGGTTTCCGCAGCTCAGCGTGCGCCTGGGGCGGTTCCGGGGCACCAGCCGGCTGGCGGAGTTCGCGGACAACCGGGAGTACTGGGGCGGCGTGTTCAGCCTGCTCCGGCATGCCGAACGCTTTCTGGCCGACCATGTGCATATTGCCGGCCGCGTGGTGGCCGGAAAAATGCAGCGCGAGGATTACCCGGACTACCCGCCGCGGGCGACCCGCGAGGCCCTGGCCAACGCGTTCTGCCACCGGGACTATACGATGGCGGGCGGGGCGGTGGAAGTCGCCATGTACGATGACCACCTGGAAATCACCAATCCCGGGGAACTGCACTTTGGCATGACGCCGGACAAATTGCGGAGTGCGCACGCGTCACGGCCCTGGAACCCCATCATCGCCTCGGTGCTGCACCGGGCCGGCGTGATTGAGCGCTGGGGTAGCGGCGCCATCAATATCCTGCGCTGGTGCCGCGAAGGGCGGGTGCCGGAGCCGGTCTGGAACGAAAGCACGCGCACGGTGGCGGTGAGTTTCCGGCCTGCCGGCAAGGCCGGAGTTAAGAGCAGAAGTTCGGGGAAAAGTTCGGGGAAAAGTTCGGGGAAAAGTTCGGGGAAAATCCTGGCCTGCCTGCGTGACCAGCCGGAGACCACTCTTCCCGAGTTGGCGAAGATGCTGGGGGTCAGTGAACGCGCCGTGGAGAAGCAGGTACGCAACCTACGGGAAAGCGGCCGGTTGCGGCGCCGCGGGCCGGACAAGGGTGGGCACTGGGAGGTTTTGGAGAATGCATGACGGTTTTGCCAGACGATGTTGGGGCCACCCTTTTGGAAAAGGGTGCTCCCCAAGCCCCTTCCTAAAACTTTTGTTTCGTTTTTGCGGATTCCGCAGGCCGCCCCCGCTATCCCACGCAGGGTCTGTCGCACGAAGGCGGCCAGCGGAATCCGCAAAAGGCACAAACAGGTTTGACGGAGGGTTTGGGAAGCGCCGTTCCTCGTCACCTTCTCGATTCTTATGCTCGTCGTCGTTCTCGTTGTCGTCCTTCGTACTCGATTCGATGACGAGTACGAGAACGACGACGATGACGATGACGGACGCGATGCGTCCAGGAAAGGTTTAAGGGCTATGTCCAAACACGGACCCGAATATACCGAGGTTCAGCGCCCCGCGATTGAGCTGCTGCGGGACGTGCTGGGCTATGCCTATGCGGACGGGCAGGCGCCGGCGTTCGCCGCGGAGCGGGAAAACGACACCGAGGCGCTGTTGGGCGCCCGGCTGGAACGAAAGCTGCGGGAGATCAATCCGGGGCTGACGGACGCCGGGGTGAAACAGGCCGTCGCGGCCCTGCGGCAGCCGCTGGCGGCGGGGGTGCTGGAGGCCAACGAGGCCTGCCATCGGCTGGTGAGCCGCTGGGTGACGGTCGAAGAGATGCGCGGCGGCAAGTGGGTGACGCCGAGTGTGCGCTACATTGATTTTGACGAGCCGGCGAA
>JBAZJM010000273.1:0-6294 GCA_041651315.1 Lentisphaeria bacterium
CTAAAACTTTTGTACGTTTTTGCGGATTCCGCAGGCCGCCCCGGTGTCCCAATCATGGATGATCGCAATGGAGCGGCCTGCGGAATCCGCAAAAAGGCACAAAAAGGTTTGGCGGAGGGTTTGGGAACCGCCTTTCCTCAAAAGGGGGTTCCCAACCGACAAAACTGTCATACACCCGGCAGGCGGGATGCCATATTCCCGGCGCGGGAACGTCGGATCGGGGTTCAGGCCAGCCAGCCGCGGCGCACGGCGTCGAACAGCAGGATGGTGGCGGCCTGGGCGGCATTGAGCGACTCCGCCTGGCCGGGCATCGGGATGGTGACGCCCTCGCCGGGCCGCAGGTCAAGCACCCCGTCCGCCTCGTTGCCGATGACCAGGGCGCCCCCCCGCACGTCAAAAGAGGCGGCAAAGCAGTCCACGCCGTCCCGCGGCGTGGCGCACCACAGCCGGCCGCCGCCCAGCCGGGCCAGTTCCTGGCGGATGGCGGCCAGATCCGGAAAACTGCGCAGTTCCAGGGCGAACTGGGCGCCCATGCCGGAGCGGACAGCCTTGGGATTGAACGGGTCGGCGCCGCCGGCCGTCAGCCAGACCTCCGGCAGCCCCGCGCCCCAGGCGGTGCGCAGGATGGTCCCCAGGTTGCCGGGCTCGGTGATCCGGTCCAGCACCAGCACGAACGGGCCGCGCAGGGCGGCCGCCGGGGCCGTCTCCGGCCAGCAGCGGAACAGCGCCAGCACCCCCTGGGGGTTTTCCGTGACCGCATGCTGGGCGAACTCCGCATCCGGGGCCACCGCCCAGTCCCGGCCGGCGTCCCGGGCCAGGCGGATGAATTCCGCGGCCTCCGGGCGGGCGGCAAAAGTCTCGGACAGCAGCAGAAATTCCAGCCACCCGCCGCGCCGCCGCAACGCTTCGCCGGCACAGCGCACCCCTTCAACCAGAAACAGCCCCACTTTCTTGCGACCATGCCGCGCCGCCGCCTGGCGCAATTGCTGCCGGCGGGCATGGGAAAGCCCGGAGGGATTGACGGGGCTGGCGGAACTGGAGTCGAGCATGTCGGCCTTTGCGCAGGCGCCCCCACCATTTTATTGCAATCTCCGCGGGGGCGGCCGAGAGAAATTTACTGGACGCCCGTTATATTGCCATTCCAGCCTGTTCTGAGGACTCCCGCCATCCCGCCTCCCCCCACCTCTTCCGCCACTCTTCCATGTCCAAGCGCGCGACGCAGATCTATACCGGCATCGAAATCGGCACGGCCAGCATCAAGGTGGTGGTCGGCCAGTTTCAGCCCGACGGCATTCTGAACCTGTGCGGCGTGGGTGAGGAACCCACCCAGGGATCGGTGGTCAAGGGCGAAATCGTCGATGCCGGAAAGGCGCTGGAACAGTTGATCGCCGCCATGCGCCAGGCTGAGCAGGCGGGGCGGGTGGAGATCGACACCAGCGCCATGTACCTGGCTGTCACCGGCGGCCACATCCGCTCGGTCGACAGCGTCGGCACGGTCATGATCAGCCGGCCCGACCGCTCCATCACCCAGGCCGACCGTGAGAACGCCGAGAACCAGGCCTACAATTATCCGTTCCGGCCCGACAAGCCGCCGGTCAACTATTTCAACCGCCTGTTCCGCGTCGACGGCATGCGCGAGGCGGACAATCCGGTGGGGCAGATCGGCTCCAAACTCGAGGCCGAAATCCATATCATTTACGGCGACCTGAACCGTCTGGAAATGGGGCGGAAACTGGTCGAGGAAGCCGCCGGCCAGCCGCCCAGCGACCAGGTGTTTTCCCCGATCGCCGACGGCATGGCCGTGTTCTTCCAGCGCGAGGCGATTGGCAAGGGGGTCCTGGTGCTGGACATGGGCGCCGGCGTCACCGAGTACGCCGTGCTCCGGGGCGGGGGCGGCGACTACTGCTACCACACTGGTCAGATCACGGTGGGCGGCGACCACCTGGCCAACGACCTGTCGCTCGGCTTGCACCTGCCCATGCACCGCTGCCGGGAATTGATCGAACGGCTGGCCGAGTGGAAGGGCAACGTGGTGATGACCCAGGACGGGCGCAGCCGGCATTATGAACTCGAATTGGGCGTCAACGAGCACCGGGCCATTTACATCTCCACCATGGAGCAGATCCTGGAAGCACGGCTGACCGAACTGCTCGAGCTCATCCGCGAAGACCTGCGCAAGAACCACGTCACGGAACGCATCGGCCACGGCGTGATCCTGTGCGGCGGCCTGGCCCGCCTGCCGCGGATCATTGACCTGGTGCGCGACGTTTTCGAGATGCCCGCCGAAATCGGCCGCGTCCAAGGCGTCTCCGGCAGCGTGGCCGAAATCCTCAATGCCCCCCGCTTCATCACCCCGATCGGCCTGCTGCGATACGGCCAGAAGCACCGGGAAATGAAGATGCGGCAGCGTTCATCCCTGTGGAGCCAGCTAAAAACCGATGCCTGCCGCCTCTTCTCCGCGGCCGGCAATGCCATGAAATGGTGACCGCCGCCATGCTCCAGTCCTCCATTCCCCGTGTTGCCATTCTCGGTCTCGGTTCGGCCGGCGGACACATTGTCGCCGAACTGGCCTCCGACGAACTGCTGGCCGGTGCCGAACTGGCCGTTGCCGACACCGATCCGGCCACGCTTCAATCCCTGGCCGCCGCCGTCCCCTTGCAGATCCCCCTCGGCGACTGGACCCACCAGGAGAGTTGCGGCGGCAACGCCTTCCGGGGGGAAAAGGCCGCCGCCAATGTCAGCGACGACCTGCGCCAGTTTTTTGCGGGGGCCAGCATGGCCATCGTGGCCTGCGGCCTGGGCAAGGGCACTGGGGCGGGCGCCGCCCGCGTCGTCGCCCGGCTCACCCGTGAACTGGACATCACCACCCTGTTCGTGGTTACCCTGCCGTTCACCCACGAGGGAAACTGGCGCTGCCACCAGGCCAAGCGCGATCTGGAACTGCTGCGCACCCTCACCGACGCCGTCATGGCCATCCCCAACGACCTGCTGTTCACCACCCTGCCGGCCGACACCCCCGCCAACCGCGGCTTCGAGGTGGTCAACAGCATCCTCGCCGAGGCCATCAGCGGCCTGACCCGGCTGCCCAGCGCCACCGGCATCCTGCCGGTGGATTTTGCCGACCTGCGCGGCCTGCTCAAGGAACGGCCCGGCTACTGCCATCTCGGCGTCGGCCGCGGCCGGGGGGGCGAACGGTGGAAGGCCGCCCTTGAGGAGTTCATGCGCAGCCCCATGATCGGCGGCCCCGAAACCCTGGCCAAGGCCGATGCGGCCATCATCACCTTGGTCGGCGCCGCCGACCTTACGGTGGGGGAGATGCAGAACTGCATGACTGCCCTGCAGCCCTATTTCCCCGCCCATGCCAAGCTGTTTGTCGGCACCTACACCGATGCCCGTTGCCAGGACGAAGTCTTCCTCACCGGCGTCCTCTGCCGCTTTCAGGGCGCGGACGGTTCCCCCCTCCCGGCGGAGACCGCCGCCGCCAAGCCGGCCAGTGGCAAGCCGGCGGCCCCCAAGGCTCCGGCCGGCACCGCGGTCCAGGCCGAACTGCCACTCCATGAACCGGTGCTGGGCTATTTCTCAGGTTCCGCCCCCACCATCCACAACGGGGTCAATCTGGATCTGCCCACCTGCCACCGCCAGGGCCTCGCCCTGGACCTGGGCGGGACGTAACGGGTGGGGCTTGGGGTGCATGCCCATCTCGACACGAAATTAGGGAATGACCGTGTTTTCCACAAGCAATCACGGTTACCGCCTCATGCTCTTCCTCGAACATTCAACGGCACTATCCGCCCCATAACCGAGCAGCTCAAAACCTGACATTCCAAAACCAGAAAGCGGGACCTTACTGTTATCGCAACTGATAAGCGGGGCGCTGGCGGCGGAAACGCGAGCGGCAGGAAACGGGTTATTGACATATGGTATTGCCGAGAAAACACTCTGCCCCGGGATGATCCCAAAATCGCTAGGACACGACCATGAAAATCAAGCCCAGTGCAGAAATGGATTCCTTGATAACGGATGTGAAGCTGGACTGTTTCGGTCCGATCGCCAATCTTCATTGGCCGGAGCCGGGCAAGATCAATCTGATCATTGGCGGTAATGCCTGTGGCAAGACCTTCTTGCTGAAGGCGCTCTATGTCATGATGCGAACTATTGAGGAGTTCCAGCGGGGGGACGAGCGCCGGACACTGGCCGAACTGCTCGCCGACAAACTGTACTGGACCTTCCAAGTCGAACGCATCGGAGAGCTCGTATCCCGAGGCAAAGAGAAGCGGCTGGAGTTTTCCGCCAAACTGGGGCATGATGAGTTCAAATACGGTTTTGGCAAAGACACGAAAGGGAGCATCAGCAATGTCGCCTACACGGGCAGCAAGCGTGAAGCCAATACAGTGTTCCTCCCCGCCAAAGAAGTGCTGACGTTGCACCGCATCATCCTCAAGAGCCGCGAGCAGGACAAGCTTTTTGGGTTTGACGACACCTATCTCGACCTTGCTCGCGCCCTGCAAAGCCCTCCCCAAAAAGGGAAAAATTATGCCGCCTTTGCGGAAGCGCGTGACACATTGGAAAGCATCGTTGGCGGAAAGGTTGACTATGACGATGCGTCCGGTCGTTGGCTTTACACCCGTGGAAGCACCACCTTTCCGATCGGCACGACCTCCGAGGGAGTGAAAAAGATTGCCATTCTCGACACCTTGTTGGGTAACCGTTATCTGACCCCGAAATCCGTCGTGTTCATTGACGAGCCGGAATCGGCGCTGCACCCGGCAGCGCTTGCCAAGTTCCTCAATATTGTGGAAAAACTGTCGGAGACCGGAATGCAGTTTTTCATTGCCAGCCATTCTTACTATGTGGTCAAGGGGCTGCAGTTAATTGCCCAAAAAAACAAGATATCCATTCCGGTGGCGTCGTTTGGTGCGGAGGGGGCGGTAACCTTCGCCGACGTCAAGGATGGCCTGCCCAAGAACGGCATCATTGACGAGGCCATCGAATTGCATCGCCAAGAGGTGGAGCTGGCCCTGCAATGACAACTCGCACCATTTCTGAGTCGGACATGCAGTTTGGTCCACATCCAGCAACACACCTTTTTCATATCGAAAAAAGCACGGTGTACGCTGACCGCCCTGATGGGGTCAAGATGGCGGAGTTCCTGCTGCTGGACAACACCAATGTTTTGCTTGTCGAGGCCAAGTCCAGTTCGCCAAGACCGGGCAACTTGGCCGACTTCCCGGTTTTCCTGACGGAGATCCGGGAAAAGATGACAAATGCCTTGGCTCTGTTTGTGGGCATTCGGCTTGGCCGGCACACGCCAGCGGCGCAAGCAGAAGTTCCATCTAATCTGGCAACGTTGAATCTTTCCACCGCCAACTTCCGGTTTGTGCTGGTTATCAGGGGGCACAAAGATGAGTGGTTGCCGCCACTTCAAGAAGCGTTGAATCTGGAGTTGCGCGGACTTGCGGGTGCATTCTCCATTTCCGCCCCTTTTCTGGCGGTTATAAACGATGACATGGCACGCCGGAAAAAACTCATCGCGTGATCTAATTCACCAGCCGATGCCACTGTCGGGCTTGACCACCCCCACGGGCTGACACGAGCGCCACCTCATTGGGCGCGTGATGCACGATTCCGGCTGGACCGGAACACTACGGTGAAATGACCACCATCAGGGTGCGCGCCCCGTCGCCCGCCGGAAAACCGCCCAGCACCAGTGGCCGCCCCGGCGCCAGGCGCAAGCGGGTGGATAACAGCTCCTGCGCGCCGCGGGAGATGTGAAGGGTGCAATGGCGCGCGCCGATGTCGCGGACTTGCAGCCGCAGGCCGTCGCCAAGCTCTACCGCCGCCCCTTCCGCAAGGATCATCCGCCGGCTGCTGACCAGCCGGTAGTCGCTGAATCCGAGGTTGCCGCGCAACAGCGGCAGGATATCGGCCAGTTCGCCCCCGCCAACCCGCCCCGCGGCATCAACCCCCGCCACGGCATGGTCGATGCCACGGGCGGGCGCGGCGGCCGTGCCCGCCGCCACCAGCCGCACGGTGATCGCCTGCCCCAGCACGGCCCCGTGGCCGGCGGCGCCGGCCAGCAGCCAGCCGCAACCGGCCAGCAGGCAGAGGAAGAGCCGGCCCGGCAAGGGCCGGCGGCAAGCGGCTTGGCGCATGGGTTGTTCAGCGTGCATTGCAGGCTCCTAATTCAGTCCCGCCACCCAGATCACGGTGCCGCGGTCGGCGGCGTCCTGGACCACCATCACCCCGTCGCACGGCACGTTCACATTCACCAACGCCACATCGCCGGCCCCGGTC
>JBAZJM010000274.1:0-6274 GCA_041651315.1 Lentisphaeria bacterium
GTTCGGAGTTCCAGCCCGTCGGCGGCATCCAGCCGTCGTAGTCGTTGACGTACATCAGGCATCCCTGGCTGATGTTGCGCAGGTTGGAGGCGCAGGGGATTTTGCTGGCAGTCTGCCTGGTTTTGGCGAGGGCGGGCAGCAGCATGGACGCCAGAACCGCGATGATCGCGATGACCACGAGGAGTTCAATCAGGGTAAAGCCCCGGCTTTTCGGGCAGTGTCTTCCCATGGCGTGTTTTCCGCTTGGCCGTTGGTCTTCCATTATACCCTGTATTGCCTTGGGTGGTAACGGCAATTTATGCCGATGCCCAAGGTGCTCCTTGCTGTGGGCGGCCTTCAGCCCGCCGCCCAACGTCTCGCGGTCAGGCGCGGCGGCGGCGTGACAAGGCCGCAACCCCCAGGGCGAGCAGCGCCAGGGAAGCCGGTTCCGGAACCAGGGTCAAGGCGTCAATCAGCATGGAGCTTTGCTCCGTCTGCCAGATGCTCACCCCCACCTTCTGCCCGATCCAGGCGGGATGTGCGGCGATTTCCGCGGCTGATACGGTCAGATAATACGTCGCCCACTGGGTCTTTACCGTGGGCCCACCAACCGTCAACTCGTCCATGGCGGTTTCGGTGCTGCCATTCCAGCATCCCAGAGTCACCTTCAATTTGCCTGTGTTCGCCCCCCACTTGACCTGGGCAACCGAAAACGCGAGCGTGTAGCCCTGATCAGCCCGCACCGTGGCGCTTGTCACCTGCCAGGCATGGCCATACCCATTGGTGCTGTCATAGCCAAAAACACCAACCCGGGTGCCACCATCCACTGTCGGTGCCGCCAGGCACACCGCGGTGTCGGTTGCATTCCAATTATAGGCCTGGGCAGTTTTTTGCCAGCCCGTCATGCCGGTTTCAAAGCTGCCGTTGGTCAGCATGGCGGCCTGGCATAAGCCGTTTGCGGCCATCGCCAGGACGGCGACGGCACCTGTCATCAGCTTGCGTGTCAACATGTTTGGACGTCCTTCTGCAGTGCTGGAGATCCCCTTGGCCATGGGGCGGGAACCGCCGGTTGACGGTGGCAAAACCCCGGTGGGTTTCCGCCTTTCTTCCCTGCAGTATAGGGGGTAAAAAAGTGTCCAACAAGCACCATTTTGCGTAAACACATTCCATTTTGCGTCAAAATGGTGCTTGCGGAGGCATGGTGGTTTGCCGTGCCGCGGCGGCTTCAATCGCGGGATGCCGCGGCGGCGGCGCGGTAGGCCTCGGGGCTGCTGCCGGTGGCGCGTTTGAAGGCGCGCCAGAGGTTTTTGGGGCTGGAAAAGCCCACCTTGGCGGCGACCGCTTTCACGCTCAGGTTGGTGGTGCGCAGCAGCACCTTGGCGGCCGTCAGCTTCTCGTTGCGCACCAGGGCGGCCGGTGTCTGCTGGAAGGTTTTGCGGCACAAGCGCTCCAGGGTACTCTTGGCATAGCCGCCGTCGCGCATCAGATCCGCCACCCGTTGCACGGAGTCGGGATGGCGCCAAAGCCGTTGCATGGCCTTTTGCAGCCCCGCGTGGCGCGAGACCACCACCACGGTGGAGTGGCGGGACACGATGTCGCCAACCGGGACCACCACGCGCTCCGGGGCCGCGCCGGTTCCTGGCGTGCGTTCCCGCCGGAACCGTTGCAGCATCTGGCCGGCCTCGTAGCCAATTCGGTCGAAATTCATGTCCAGGCTGGTCAATCCCGGGTTCGCCAGTTGGTTGCAGAGCAGGTCGTCATTGTCAAAGCCGGCCACGGCGGCCTGTTCCGGAACCCGCCAGCCCTGGCGCCGGCAAAAATGCAGCACGTCCGCGGCGACCAGGTCGTTGGCGCCGATGAACAGGGGGATTTCCCCTTGCTGGATCCATTCCGCCACCGTTTTTAGCTTGGCGCGGGTCGCGGGATTCACCGTCTGGGCGTAATTTTCCGGCAGCAGCAGGGGGCGGATGCCCGCCTCGTCCAGGGCGGCGGCCAAGCCACGCAACCGCAGATGGGAGAAGGACAGCGGGGTTTTGCTCCGGTGCCCGACATAAATGACCCGCCGGAAGCCGCGGGCGAGGGCGAACTCGGCCATCTTGCCGCCGGCGCCGGGGTCGTCCTCCAGTACGCACCCGTCCCTGGCGTACCAATCGTCATTGACCCCGACCCACAAGCCCTCGTGCCGGAAATCGGGCGGCAGCACCGGGCGCATGCCGTGGAACAGCACGCCCTGCGGCTTGAACCAGTCCAGGGTGCCAACAACCCATTGCTCGTAAGGGACATGCAGCATGTCCCAGTCCCCCGCCTCGCGGGCGGCCCGGCAGGCGCCACTGATCAGCCGTTCATTGCAGCCCAGCGCCCGGCTGATGCACAGCGCCACCCGCCACGGCTTGTCACCCTGATCCGCCATGCCAAACTATAATGCGGTTGGGGCCACCCTTTTGAAAAAGGGTGATCCCCCCGCGCTCCGCGCTCAGCAGCCCCGGCTCCGCCGGGTCGCTCACATGTTCGCTCTGCACCCCCCTTCCTAAAACTTTTGTTCCTAAAGCCGGCGGGCGCTTTTACCACAAGTAGTGCTGGCAAATCCTCGCGTTTGTGCGCGTGGGCTTGTGGTAAAAGCGCCCGCCGTGTTTAAGGCACAAACAGGTTTGACGGAGGGTTTGGGAACCGCCTTTCCTTAAAAGGGGGTTCCCAACATGCCTACTCTGGGAAGGGGGTGGTGAAACGGCGGCGATAGGCGCCGGGGGGGAGGCCGGTCCGGCGTTTGAAGCAGGCGCAGAAGTAGGCGACGTTGCGGAAGCCGACGGCGAAGCACACCTCCTTGATTGACCGGGTGCCATGGGCGAGCAGGTCCTGGGCCTTCAGCAGGCGCTGGTGCAGCAGGTATTGGGCGGGGGACGTGGCGAGATGCCGGCGGAACAGCAGGTGCAGGTGGGAGGCGCTGAGGCCCGCCGCCGCCGCCAGCCGTTTCATGTCCCAGGGGTCCGCCGGCCGGGTTTCCAGCAGCGCTTGGGCGCGGTGCAGGCTGGCGGGAAGGCGTTCCTGGCCCCCCCGCCGCACCTCCTCCTGCGCCTCCCAGAACAGGCGGGCGTACTGGCTGGCCACCTCGTCCGGCGACAGTTTGGTGCCGCGGCGGAACAGTTCCAGGGCGCGGCGGCAGAAGCGTGCGCACTCCGCCGCGTCCGCCCAGCGGCTGTACATGGGCGGCCGAAGAGCCGGCGGGCGGGCGACGTCGAAGCGGAAGACCACGGTTTCGTAGGGATCGCTCTCATGCGAGGTGACGATCACCGTGTCGTCCGTCTGGTACCACAGGGAGCTGCCGGGACCGGCGTCCACCACCTGGCCGTTGACCTCGAAATAACCGCGGCCGGAGACGATGACCTCGATTTCCTCAATCTGCGCTTCGAGGCGGCGCGGTTCGTGCCAGCGCCCCGGCGGGGACTGGTAGTGCCAGAAATGCAGGCGGCCGGTGAGATGGTCGAAGGCCATGGGTACCCTGATAGACTTCGTCAGGCTGAAGCTTTTTTAGCCGATTTTGAACAGAAGGACGCAACGATAGCGAAGGCTGGCTTGGTGGTTGTGTGTGGTATTTCCTTTGCGGTCTTCGCTACCGTCTGTTCAAATTGCCGAATATTGAAGCGCCGAACCGCGAAGTCAACCCCAATTATACGGCGCCTAGTACCCCGTAACGCTTAAATCTTCACCACGAAGGCACGAAGGACACGAAGTCCGAGCGAAGCGCTTCAATGGCAAAATGGGCGCAAAAACACATCTTCGATTTATCTTCGTGCTCTTCGTGGCTTCGTGGTGAAATCGAAATTTTAAACGTTGCTATTTTGTTGTGGTGGAATTTGTTACGGATTGTCCGGGGGGCGCAACCAGATGCGGCGCGGCGGGCCGTCGACCTGCCAGCCGTTCCGGCGCGCCTGGGCGGCGAAGGCGGCGAGGTCCGGCGCGTAACCGTCGTGGAAACGGCAGGCGCAGGCGATCCTGCCGCCCGGGGCGGCGAGCCGGGCCAGGGCGCCCAGCAGGCGGCCCATGGCGTCCGGCGCGCACAGGTGCGGGCCGCCGGCCAGGCCGTTGACCAGGATCAGGTCGAAGCGGTGCGGGCGGAAGGGCGGCGCCAAGGCGTCGGCGGCCACGAAATGGACGCGGCCGGCGGCGGCCGGCGGGGGGGCGGGGAAACGGTGTTCGCGGCCGGAATCATGGGGCAGGCGGCGGCTGGCGGCCATCCACGCCTCCAGCGGTTCACGGGTGGCGCCGACCACGGTGCCGGTGCCGTGGCCGGCGGCGGCCGCCGCCAGTTCCCAGGTGCCGTGCCCGGTGCCGCAGCCGAGGTCGAGCGCCCGCCAGGCGGTTGCCGGTCGGTCCCGGAGCCAGGCGGCGGCTTCCGCGAGCTGCTCCGGGTAGCGGCCGGTGTCGGTGCCGAAACGGGGGGGATCGGCCAAGGCGCAGAGCAGGGCGCCGCAGGCGGCCTCGTCGAGCCGGGAAAGACCGGCCAACCGGGGCGGCAGCCGGCTCCACAGGTCGGGGAGCGACAGGACGGCGTCAGGGTCGCACAGCAGCCGGGGAAGCCAGGCGCGGCCGGGCAGGAGGCGCGCCGCCACGGCGGCCAGGTCGCGGCGGTAGCGGTCCTGGGGCAGGGCCAGTTCATGCTGGCGGCGCAGTTCGGGGGTGAGAATGAGGCCGGGCGCCCACCACGGTGCGCCCGTGGTGCGCCGGAAACGGGCGAAGTGTTCCTCCCAGCGGCTGTTGAATGCCGCCAGTGCGGTCCGCGCCGCCGGTGTCCAGGCGAACGGCGTGGCAGCGGTCACCACCATTCGACCAGCCGCTGGCAGCCGTGACGGAAGGTGTCCCAGGACCAGCTGGCGGCGCTGCTCACGCCGTGTCCTTCGACCTGGGCGCGGCCCATCAGCACCTCTCCGCCGGCCTGCCATTGGTGGCTGACGGTCAGCAGCCCGGCGCCCACCAGCAGCAGGTTGAAGAACAGGATCAGTGACAGCGACAGCAGGTACCCGTGCTGGCGCAGGTCCGACTGTTCCCGCAGCAGCGAATGCACGGTCAGCACCACATGAAAGGCATAGGTGAGGCCGATCCCGGTGGAGACGAGGCGCAGGACCATGGGGGTGGGCGGGCCGTAGCCGAAGCGGAAGATGCCGTAGCACCCCAGCCACAGCAGGGCGTAGAACGGGATGAAGTAGGGGGCCAGGGAGATCCAGATGTTGGGTTTCTGCACCGCCACGCTGCCGCCGGTGGTGGCCACCCGCACATCGCCGGTTTCGCGCAGGAACAGCTTGGCGACGAACCAGTGGGTCAGTTCATGGCCGAACACGTACAGCACCAACATCTTGGAGGCCAGGGTGAAGAACAGCACGCCGGCGGCGAACCCCAGCAACCCGGGCCAGACCACGGTGCCGGCATCCAGGTCCCAGGGCAGGATGCACAGCGTCCAAACCATGGCGCCACAGGCGAACCACAGCGCCATGGAGAGGACCAGGTGCAGAAGTATCCGCAGGAGACTCTTCACCGGGCAGGCTGGGAGAGCGGGGCGTCCCATTCGTTCCAGACGAAGGGCGGCTGGGCCAGCGGCGCGTAGAAGTCGGGCTCGGGCACCAGGAACAGGCCGGTTTCAATGAGCCCCACGGCGCACCGGTAGACCGTCATTTCCACCCCGGTGAAAAAGCCGACCACGCCGCCCACAAAACCGTTGTCGTGGGAGCCGCGGATGATTTGTTTGGGCAGTTCCGCGGGGCAGGTGAGCGCATTGGTCACGCCGCGCACCAGTTTGGTCGCGGCGCCGTCGCAGACTTCGCTTGGCGTGGGATCGATGGGTTGCTGGGCCGTGGCGGCCAGGCAACCGGCCGCCACCGCGGCGGCCAACGTCAGGAAGAACGGATGTTTTTTCATGGCCGGCACCCCCTATGCGACTGCGGTTGCCTGGCCCGGGTAGGAGGAGCCGCCCCGGCCTGGGCAACCTTATAACTAAATGAATGTAGATATCGTAAGCATAGCCGGGAATCCGGGATTGGTCAAGCCCCGGCGAAGGGCGGGGCGCCTGTCACTTCCGTCGGGATTTCTTGGTGATCCGTTTGGCAACTCCCTGACCGGCCGCGCCTCTCCGCGGGGTGCGCCCCCGCGCCTACAGAAGAAGGGGTGTTCCGCTGTAGCCGCGGCTGTGCCAGCCGCGCGGGGAGTGGTCATTTGGGGGGCGCCTGGCACAGGCGCCGCTACAGAAGACGGACATGGTTTCCTGTAGGCACGGGCGTGTCGCCCGTGGCGGGGGCTGCCGTGGCAG
>JBAZJM010000275.1:0-6222 GCA_041651315.1 Lentisphaeria bacterium
ATGTGGAGGTTATTTTTCATTCGCCCCTGCACCTAATCATGCGTAACGCTGTGCGTCCCCTTCAGGGACGAATGCCGTTCGTGCCGATTTTCCCAGGGTCATTCGACCCTGGGCTGGACAGGTCTGTCCCCGTTGGGGACAAAACCGGGGAAACGCAACCATTCATGAATAATCCAGGCTAATGCTGTGGGATGGCGGTGACAACCTCCGAAAGCGCCCCCGTGGCCGCCCGAAAGAAAACCGGATAAAAAAACTCAGACGTTGCCCTCACGCTTCACGCGTCACGCCTTTCATTTTTCCGCTTTCTGCTTTCCCAATTTCTGCTTTTCCCATCATTCTCCCAGCACCAGTTCCCGGTAGTCCGGCGGGTTCTTGGAGGCGCCAATACCGCCGCCCCATTCCAGCCAGCCCACGCGGCCGGCCCCGTCGTTGTTGTTGATCAGCAGCGAGAATCCGAGCCGGTTGCCGGCCGCCAGCTTGAGCCCGACCTCAGACGCCTTCACGGTAATGGTGTACAAACAACGGTCGTCCAGCCGAGTGACCTGCAGAGTCGAGGCGGTCATGCGGCAGGGCGGGGTCGGCACTTCCCGGAAGCCCAGCCACAGCATCGGCCCGCCAGGCGTCAACCCCGCAATCAGTTCGGAGAACTCGGAGCGGACCCGGCCGTCCGGCCGGTTTTGGAATGCCATCTGAACGGAATCGCCGTTCCACATGCCGCTTTCCGTGAACGGCTGGAAGAGCACCTTGTCCGTCACCAGGAGCTGCACCGTCAGGGCATCCGGGCTCCAAAACACCCGCAACTTGGCCTCCATGGGGGGGCGCTTGTCCATCACGCCTTCCCAACCGACCCAGTTCCAGCGGTGGTCGCCACGGGTGTCCAGCCAGCCGGCGGAAGCCAGGGCGGCCGTGATGTCCGCGGGGTTCAGCACCTGACCCGCCGGCAGGCGCGGCACCGTCACCGCCGGCGTCTTGTAGGTCCGGCTGAGCAACGGCAGGGAAATGCCCGTGGCCTGGCCGTGGCGGTCGGCGAGGCCGATCCGCACGGTTCCCGCCTCACGCAGGCAGGCCGTCAGATCCACCGAAAAACGGAGGGACTGGACGGCTTTCGCCCCCACCCGCACCGTGGCGGCCGGGGCGGCCAGCAGGCGCGCGCCCTTGGGCAGCTCCAGCACCGGGGCCACCTCCACCGGTTCCGCCCCCAGATTGAAGGCGTCCACCACGAAGTCGACCGCCTGGGGATTCTCAACCCAGTATCCCAGGTTCACATGCTTCCAGGCCGAGGAATCGAAGCGGAACACCACCGGTTTGGCCTGGCGCGGCGGCGGCACATGCGCCCGTGCCTGTTTCCACAGCCCGGCCGCCAGCACGGTTTCGTCGATGCGGTCCGCGAGTGCCGACAGCGGGCAGGTCAGGTAGGCCATGCCGCCGGTCAGCGCCAGGCGGCCGCCGGCGTCCGGGACCAGGGCGCTGCCGTCCATCGCCTGGAAGCGCGCCCCGGGCACCTTCAAATCAGGCACGGTCATCGGGTCCGGCCGGCCGCTGTACAAGACCACCACGGCGGTCTGGCGGGCCGGATCGGCAAAAACCCGCGCCTTGACCAGTTCAGGCGGAAGCGGGCCCAGGTCGCCAAGATAGTCCAGCCCCGCCAGCCGCGACACGCTGAAGGCGTAGGCGGCCATGGACCGCAGGGGGGTGACATCGCGGTCCATCATGCCAAAATTGCTGTCCGTGCCCACCTCCTCGTAATAGGCGTAGACAAAGGGGAAATAGCCGGCCACGCCGCAGGCCCGGGCGTCCACCCCCTTCATGACGATCTCCATGGCCGACTGCCAGTCCTCGGAGAGCAGCGGCCGGGCGATGCCGCGTTTCCACGGCCGCCCGCACTCGGTGATCCACAAGGGCAGGTCGGCGTTGCGGTGGCCGCGCATCATGGCCCGCAGGCCGGCCACCAGGTGCTCGGTGATCGCCGGCGGCCAGTAGGAGTGGAAGCTGAAGACGTCGCAGTCGTCCAGGATGTGGTTGTCAAAATAGGTCCGGATCAACTCCGGATCGGGAAAGGCCCCGCACAGCACGCCGCCGACCACCGGGGTGGCGACCCCGTTGGCCTTGAGGGTGTGGGAAATCACCTTGGTCAGCGCGGCCTCCTGGTCGCCCGGGAAAAAGCCGCCGAAACAGCCTTCCGGCTCGTTCCAGACCTCGAGCCCGGACCAGACCGGGCTCCAGCGCCGGCTGATCTCGGCCCAGCTTTTGGCGGTGGCCAGCAGGTCGCGCGGATAGGGAGCCCACTTCGGATCGGCGGCGCCGGTCCATTCCGGGGCGGTGTGGAAGACGTCCATCACCTTCAACCCCAGGCGCTGGTAGTCCCGGCGCAGGGTGTCGGCGTCCTGGCCGAACCCCCAGTTCCAGTCGCCGGGCTTGGGTTCAAGGGCCGTCCAGACAATGCGTTCCCGGGCCGTACCGATGCCGCACCGCTTCAGGATGCGCAGCAGGGCGTCGCGCATCGCCGGCCGGCCCTCGAGCGTGCCCAAGGCGCCATCGATGCAGAAAAACGGGTCCGGCGTGCCCGCAAAGGGCGACAGTGCCACGATCGGATACAGGTTGCCGGTTTTGGGAAACTGGATTTCGTGGTACCCCTGGCTGAAGGTGGCGCGCAGGCGGACCCGGCCGGCGGCGTCAACCGTTGCCTCCCCGGAACTCTCCACGGTGTCCGCATAGGAGCGGATCTCATAGGCCAGCTCGCCGGGACGCGGCGGCAGCGCCGCCGTCCATTCAAAGGCCACCTCCCGGCCCGGTTCCACAAAGCAGGACAGCGGCGGCAACTTGCTCAAGGCGTTGGCCGCGTCCAGGGTCAGCTCTTTGATCTCGGTTTCAAAAACCGGCTGGGGCGCATCCCCTTTTTGGACGAGCACGGCGACCTGGGTCACCGGCGGCCGGAACAGGCCGTCGTTGTAGCCGCCCCAGTGCACGCCGCCCTGCTGGGTGCCAAAGGAGTCCACCACCACCTCGCGCCAGCTGTCCCGGGCATCCACGGAGCGGTAATGCTGATGCACCTGGCCGACCCCGTCGGTGATCCGCACCGCCACCGTCCGGGCCGGGGTTTTTACCTGGAAACGGAGCGATTTCAGGTTCAGCGGCGTGGAAAAGTCCTTGAAGGCGCCGACATAGGCGCCGCCGGCGCTGAAATCCGCGGTCACGGTGAAGGCGCAGCCGCCCGTGGCGGGGTCCACGGCCAGCCGCCCCTTGGCGCCGGGGAATTCCGCCCCCAAATTCAGGGTCCACGGCGTGCCGGGAAGGGCCGGGGCCGCGGCCAGGGCCGCCGCGCCGGTCAGGGCCAGGGTTCCGATTCCGAGCAGAAGACGGGGCAGACGACGCATGACTTTATGATTCCCCTGTGATTTTACGGGCGCCCCGTTTTGCCTTTTCTCCGGCGCGACAGGAAAGCCCCCGCGCGGCTGACACAGCCGCGGCTACACGTCAGCAAGCGGTCATTCATACCAGGGCGGCGTCGAAGCCGCCGGCACTCCGAGGGAGGCTGCCGCCTCAAGATCATCCAGCCTTGGCTATTGAGGCCGCTTACCGGCTCCCGCCGCCGCGAGGGCAGCGGGAGCGTCAGCCCCAGACTCAGTCTTACCGCCGGCGGCGGGCCATCAGCCCAAGCCCCGCCAGGCCCAGCAGCGCCAGGCTCGCGGGCTCGGGGATGGTGCCGCTGAGGGCGAAACTCGAGTCTTGGAAGTAACGGCTCAACCAAGTCTCTGCATTGCCCGTATTTTGATACACGACATAGGCGATAAAGAGATTAGAACTACCGGACGTGTAGTATCCATCAAGACTGACATTATTCCACGTCTGGGTGGAATTTTGCCCAGAATAAAACGGCGTCCATCCAGTAAAGCTCCCATCCGCGAGTTTGGAATAGTCGCCCGTGGTGCTTAGGAGGACTTTTTCGGTGACTTTGGAGGCCGGCGACAACCAGTCATCGAACCGACCGGTCATCGTGAGGTTGTTGTCAAACGTCCGGCCGGCACCCGTCTGAAAATGCCAGGCAATGTAGGACGTCACCACATTGTCATTACCGTTTGAACTATTGTTGCGGAAGCAGTTCCCGTCGAGGACAAGGTTATAGGCGACATCCCCTGAATTCAGAATGTCTGCGGCTGAGGCCTGGACATACGAGAACGTGGTGCCGGTGCCGACGTCGATGACGACGGCTTCCGCGGTGGTCGAGGCGACGGCGGCCAGCAGGCCGCCCAGGACGGACAGGTTTTGGAACTTGCGGTTCATGGTGCGTTCTCCTCTTGGGGTGGTGACCGCGGTGGCGGCCGTTGGGGACGGGGAAAGCAGAAAGCTGAAAGTTGGAAGGTCAAACGGGGAGCAGCGGGCATCCGAGCCCGGAACGTTAGTGACGGGGCATGAGGGGAGGCGCTATACCTTAAAAATACGGATTCTTATGACCGGTCACTCGCGCGCCCAAGGGTGACGCTTCGTTCCCGGCTCTGATGCAGGGTTGTCTTCCAATCTGAGAGTCGCAATCCGGACCTGGTACATTGCCCAGCCCCCCCCTGGAGAAGCGGGGTAAGGAGAAAATCCCGCTTCTCCAGATTGACGTTTCAAACCGGCGCCCGCCGTCCCAAGGGCGGGAGCGTCAGCCCCAGACTCAGTCTTACCGCCGGCGGCGGGCCATCAGCCCAAGCCCCGCCAGGCCCAGCAACGCCAGGCTCGCGGGCTCGGGAATGACGGTGCCCGTGAGGACGAACGGTGCCGCCGTATCAAAGGAACGGAAAAGTTGCGCGAACGTACGATACGATTCCTCATTCGGGTTTGGGGTTCGAATGACCGCGGCCAAATAAATATCGCTGACACCGGCGTATTGCGCGCCAACATTTGCCTGTGTCCATGTTGCACCAGTTTGAACACCATAGAATTCAAGCCCCGAAACCGGAGCCCATGTATAAATCGCCATATTGTTCGAGTTTGTGTTCACCAACATGAAACCAGCCGCAAACTCACCTCCGTCAACATTTCCCCATCCTGGGGAGAAATTGTCATAGCGCCCACTAATTTTCAAATCGCTACCGAACGTCGTGTTGGTACTGCCGGTGGTGAAATGCCACATGGCATAACAATAAGCATTTCCGGCCCTGCCGCCTTGCGCGCGAAGAGCCAAACCCAAATCGTCATACTCAAGACTGTCGGTGGCCGTAGCGTTACTAAGCATGTCCGCCACATTGCAAGCATATGAGAACGAATAGCCGGTTGCTGTCGTGCCAGTTATGTAGTTGCTGACATTGTAGATGGGGCCCGCTTCCGCGGTGGCGCCGATGGCGACGGCCAGCAGGCCGGCCACGACGGACAGTTTCTGGATCTGGTTGCTCATGTTGCCTCTCCTTGGTTTGGTTGGCCGCGCAGGCGGCCGGTTGGGGGACGGAAGAAAAGCAGAAATAAAAAAAACAGAAAGCAGAAATTGGGGGAAAGGTTCGAAGAAGAGCGGCGGGCATCGGAGCTTGGAACGTCAGTGACGAGTCATATAGGGTTGCACGGTGCTAAAAAAGCGGAGTCCTTTGGCCGGGGTCACCGACAGGCCCCGAGGTGGCGCATCGTTCCCGGCTCTGTTGCGGTCTTATTTCTGCTTTCTGCTTTCCCATTTTCTGCTTTTATTTCGCCGCCACCGAGGCGCGGGCCACCAGTTGCGGCTTCAGAAACACCCGGATCGGCCGGCTGCCGGCCTTGCCGGTCAACCGTTCGCACAGCACGTCGCCGGCCACCCGGCCCATGCCAAAGAAATCCTGGCGCACCGAGGTCAGGGGCACCTCGCCGTAGGTGCAGCGGTCGGTGTTGTCATAACCGACAATCGACAGGTCCTGCGGAATCCGCAGCCCCATTTCCCGGCACCGTTCCATGGCGGCCAGGGCCAGGTCGTCATTGCTGAAGGCGATGGCGGTCGGCCGCGGCCGCAGCGCCAGCACGGCCTCCACGGCCGCCGGCAGGTCCTGGGCGGCCGCATCCCCCGGGTGTCCAAGAGTCATGAGGTGCCCGGAGGTGAACGACAGGCCGTGCGCCAGCAACCCCTGAACGAAACCGGTCTGGCGGTCGAGCATGCTCGTCCGGTCGGTGGGGCGGGAAACATAGGCCAGGCGCCGGTGCCCCTGCCCCACTAGATAATCCACCATCAGCCGGCCGCCAGCCAGGTTGTCGGTCACGGCAAAATCCATCTCTTCCCCGTCC
>JBAZJM010000276.1:0-6195 GCA_041651315.1 Lentisphaeria bacterium
TGCCGTAGACCTCGCGGAAAAGGGTGGCGGTGTCGCCCCACTGCGACTTGGCGTAACCGGTGGCCCAGCGTCCGTGGAACCACTCTTCCAGGTCCACCGAGAGCAACAGCGGCCGGGAGGCGGCGGTGAACGGCGGGGGCTGGGACGGTTGAAGGGGTGCGGAATCCGGCATAGGGCGGCTAATATATATCCCGTTGGCCGGCCTGGTTCGGGTGTTTGAAAGTAGAAATCAGGAACCTGACGGTCCCATAATTCATCCCGTGCCCATGCCCGTGCCCGAACATAGAAAACAGGATGACCATGGACTGTTTCGACCACGAAAGAAGGGATGGTAGCTCGGGCACGGGCAAAGGCACGGAATGAATTATGGCATCCCATGGGACGGCTATGAATGGGTTAGGATCGAAACAAACCGCAGACGCCGCCGAGGGCGCATCTCAGTTCCGTAGGGGTGGCCACGGGCTTGGTGTTCAGGCCGGGGAACGGCCCCCCCCTCCGAGTCTGGCGGTCATCCGAGCCCGGAACGTCAGTGACGGGTCACATGTTCAACCGCCGAAAGGCCCCTGGCACCGGCGCCGCTAGAGGGGGGACGGCTGTTCTGCTGTAACCGCGGTTGCGGTGTCCGCGGGGGCGGCCGGTGCGTCTGGGGGGGCGGTGTCCGCCGCCTCCGCGGCCGTCGGCGCGGGGGCGGGGGCGGGGGCGGGGGCGGGGGCGGGGGCGGCGGGCAGGGTGACCAGGAGCATGGTCTGGTCGTCGGTCTGGGGGGCCAGGCCGGTGAAGTTTTTGACCTCGGAGAGCACATTGCCGGCCATCTGTTCGGGGGGGAGCGGCGCCCTCTTCCACAGGTCATAAAGGCGTTCAAGGCCGAACTGTTCATTGTCTTCGCTGAGGGCCTCGGTGATGCCGTCGGTGAAGAGCATGATGTCGGTGCCGGGCGGACAGGCGAAGGTGAGGGTGTCGAAACCGCTGCCGAATTCGGCGGGGAGCAGGCCGAGGGCGGCGCCCTTGGGCTTGATGATGCGGGCCACCCCGCTGTCCAGGCGCACGAGCAGCTCGGTGTGGCCGGCACGGGCGTATTCGCAGGTGCCGTTTTCACGGTCGATGACAACGACGGCCATGGTGACGTAATGGCCGCGGTCGGATTCCCGGTAGAGGTGGCGGTTGAGGTCGCGCAGGAAGTTTTCCAGGCCGGTGTAGCGCTCGGCATAGGCGCGGCAGAAGCTCTGGCACATGGCCATGATCATGCAGGCGGGGACGCCCTTGCCGCTGGCATCGGCGATGACGATCATCAGGCGCTGGTCGTCCATGCGGATGAAGTCATAGAAATCACCGCCCACCTCCAGCGCGGACCGGCTGAAGGCGTGGATCTTAAAATCACCAAAGGCGGGGATTTCGGCGGGAAGCAGGGACTTCTGGATTTGGCGGGCGAGGTCGAGTTCCTGGGTGATGCGCTGCTGGTTCGAGCGTTCGGCGTAGATGCCGATCAGGTTGGTGGCGAGGGCAGCCTGGTAGGAGAGGTGTTCCAGATTGTGCAGGTCGGCGGCATTGAAGCGGCGGCCCGGCTGCTTGCAGTTGACGGCGCAGACGACGCCCAGCAGGCGGTTTTCAACCAGCATGGGCACCGCCATGAGGGTGACGATGTTGCGGGGCAGGCGGCCGTGTTCCGGAAGCAGGGCGGCATCCTCCACGAGCTGGCACTGCTGCTGCTGGGCGACCTGGCCGATCACGCCTTCGCCGAAGGTGATCACCTCGCGGCGGAGATGGTCGCGGGAGTAGGTGTCCTTGGCGGTGACCATGTTGGACCAGCGGGTGAGGGGCGGAAACATGCCGGAGGCCGCGGTGGCCTGGAGCGAATTGCCGTCCTCGCGGACGCGGAAGATGCACAGCGCCTCGGCATCGACCACGTCCCGCAGGTAGTTGCCGACCAGTTCCAGGGCGTGCTCCATGTCGGAGACGGTGGACAGGCTGGTGCTGAAGAGGCTGAGGAAATCCATCACCTCTTTGCGCTGGCGGCGGGCTTGGCGCAGGCGTTCACGGATGGCCTGGCCGCGCACATGCGAAAGCCGCAGCGCGATGCCGAGCAGGAGCACGGCGAGATAAAGAAAAACATGGAGCCACATGTCAAAAAACGCTTCCGCGGCCGGCGGTTCATCAATATGTGCAGAAGCCGGTGATCTCCGCCAGTGCTGCAGCCAGTTGCCGGGCCCAGCGTGACGGTCCCGGCGCCAAGGCGCGCGCCGGATACCCCTCACTATAAACCAGCCCGTCCTGATTTTCCCACAGCGTGGCAAAGATTCCGTCAAACTGGCGGCCGGCGGCGCCGGCCGGGCTGAGCAGAAGATCGGCTTCGAGGGTGTAGCCGTGCAGGTTGCGGCCGGTGAAGTTGGCGGAGCCGGTCAGCAGGGCGTCCGGAGCCGCGGCCCGGGATCCGGCCACGCGCAGCGCCTTGAAGTGCCCCTGCTCGCCGGCGGTGGCGAACCAGCGGATGGTCAGGGGGGCGTCGTGGCGCGCCGCCCAGTCATGCATGGCGGCGGCGGTGACTTGGTTGGGGATGCCGTGCTTGTCGCGGCCAAAGGAACTGCGGTTGCTGTCGAGGATGAGGCGCACGCAGGCGCCGCGCCGGGCGGCGTCTTGGAAGGCGCGGATGAGCGGCGGGTCGGCAAGCTGGAACAGCAGGGCGTCAACCCGGTCGCCGGGCCCGGCCGTGGCGAGCAGGCGGCCGGCGGCCTCCCCGATGCGGGCGTCGGTGAGGAAGGAAACCGTGGGGGCGACCGGCCGGTCGCCCGTACCGGGGGAGCCGTGGGAGGGGGCGACCGGCCGGTCGCTCGTACGGGCGGCGGCGGCTGGGGGGGGGGCAGGCAGGGGCGGCAGCGGCCAGCGGTCAAGGTCGCGCCACAGTTCCCAGGCGGGAACGGGGCCGTGGCAATTGTCGGGGGCGCGCAACAGGATGCCGCGCGCCAGTTCGACTTCGGAGCGGAGGATGTCGCCGGCGGCGGGCCCGGACAGCCAAACCGCCAGATTGCCATTGGCGGCGCTGGCGTTATGGGGGTTGCCCGAGGAGACCAGGGCTTGGCAGCGGCCGTCACGGGTGCGGCAGGCGGCCACCTTGCGGTGGTTGGCCCGGAAACTGAGCAGGCGGAGCCAGTCGGTGGCGCTGAGCTGACCGGCGTTGCGGCCGAACGGGTTGGGCAGGACGGCGGCGCGGGCGGGGGGCAGGGTGTCCAGCAACGGTTCGAGGGCGCGCTGGAGGGGGCCGGTCAGCCAGTTGCGGCCGGGGGTGGCATCCAGGTCGGTGACCAGCACCGGGATGCCGGCCTTGGGCAGTGCGGCCAAGGCCGGCGGGCAGCCGGCGCGGTAGCAGCCATTGATCGGGTCGGTGATGAACAGGACGCGCAGTCCGGGAACGGCGGTTTTCTGGCGGACCAGGGCGGCGGCCAGTTCGCCGGCCAAGTCGCGGCCGGGGGGGGCGCCGCCATCCGGGCCGGTCATGAAGGTGTTGACCAGGAACTGGTCCAGAACCAGCAGGTCGTCGGCTTCGGCTATCAGTTTCAGCAGGCGGTCGAAGCCGGCCTGGCGCAGCACGGGCTTGCCGGTGGCGTCGCGGCCGGTCAGGTCGGCGGCCAGCGCCACTTCCGCGGCCGCCAGCGGCCGGGCCGGCGTGGCCAGGTTTTGCACGGCGGGAGCACCGGTCCACCACGCGATGCCCCAGCCCATGGCATAGACCGCCAAGAGCAGGCCGGCGGCCAGCGGCACCAGGAACCGCCCCAAGCATCCCCGGGGGCCCCGGGACCGCCGGGACGGGGCGGCCTTACCGCTGGACGCGGAGCGTCCCACCTCAGCCCTGCCTGGGGGAGCGGCTGGGCGCCAGCATGGGCAGGACCGGTTTCTCCAAATCGTCCATTTCGACGACCTGGTAGAAAATTTCCTTGAGCAGCTTGAGCAGCATCAGGCGCGCTTCGAGGCCGATGATCACGTCGTCGAAGGTTTCCTTGAGGCCGCTCCAGAACTCCTCGACGGTGCCGTGGTTGACTTCGAGGGTGTTGCTTTGGGCGACCTGGTCGAGGAGCTGCTTCTCCTGGTCGATCAGGCGGCCGGCGAACTGGGGCAGGGTGCCCTCAATGGTGAGGCTGAGGTCGTCCTCGTAATGGAGCTTCTTGAGAACGCTGTTGAACTGGCGCTGCAACAGCGGGGTCAGCTGCATCTTCTTGCCGATCTGGGTCCACTCGATGCGTTGCAGGATGGCGTCGACGAACCGGTGCAACTCGGTCATGGCCGCCTCCGCCTTTTGGGCGCGGGCGGTTTCCCGGGCCCGTTCCTGTTCGAGGTTTTGAAGGGTGTCCTTGAGCTCGCGGTCCTCACCGCGCTGCTGCTCATAGCGGGTGCGCCACTCGCCGGTTTCTTTTTCCAGCTTGGCGATGATGCCTTCCAGGCGGTTTTTCTCCTGCTGGCGGCCGGCGTCGGTTTCGGCGAGGCGCTGCAGGGTTTCCTGTTCGCGCTGGCTGTCCTGCTGGCGGATGCGGCGGTTTTCCGCCTGGGAGGCTTCAAACTTGTTGGCCAGTTCGTTGCGCTCGTTCTGGAGGTCGCGGCGGACCTTGCGCAACTCCTGGAGCTCGCTGTTGGCGCTGTCCAGCTGTTCGCGGAAGCGTTCGAGTTCCAGGCGGGCCTGGGCGGTTTCGCGGTTGGCGGCGCCCAAGGCGTCTTCCTGTTCCTTGACGCGGCGCAGCAACTGGTCGTTGCCGCGGGCATCTTCGAGGACGCGCTTGAGCTGTTCATCCGTGAACTGCATCGGACTGAAGCAGAGGAGGATGCGCCATTTGTCCAGGTCTTCGACGCGGAACACGCGGTCGAACACGTCGGCGGGCAGGGCATAGGTGCTTTCCGGCAGCTTCTGCTCGTCGCGGTAGTGCTTGTAGACGTCGGAATGGAAATAATCTTCGAGAGTGCGGTAGAGTTCCTGGTGAACCGGATACCACTGGGCGAAGACCGGGTTGCAGAAGCTGCTGGAGAAAGCGGCCTTCTCGGCCTCCCGCAGGATGAAGCTTTCGAAGCGCTTGCGGAACTTGACATCCAGGCGGTAACCGCCCAACTGGCAGGTTTTGGCCAACTGCGTATTGGCCTGAATGTAATCCCGGAGGCTGGGCCAAGGGAGCTCGCCGGTCATGGCGGCAAACACCTCGCCCATCCGGATTCCAGGGGCGCTGTCAGGGTTCGACAACATCCAGCAGGAACTCCTTGGCTAACAACTCTTGCGTCTTGATCACGGCAGCGGCGGCCATTTGGCGGCGGAGGGAAAACTCAATTTTGGCGCGGGCTCCCCCCAAGCTGGCGGCCAGTTCGGTGTTGCCGTCGGACAACGCCCGGTCCTGGAGGCGGTGCATCAGCTGGGTGGCTTCGCGCCAGCGCTGGCCCTGGCAGAACAGCACGCACTGGCTCATCAAATCCGGCGCCGCCGGCGCCGGTTTGGCGGCGGCCGCCACCGGCTGGGATGCGGCCGTCGTTTTGGCGGCGGAGGGGGCTGCCGCTGTCTTGGATTTCGCCTTGGCCATGAACGTCACTGGCTCCGGAACGGCCTCAAGGATGAGGGGGCGCACCGGCGCCGTCGCGGGGTGGAAGATCAATGAAATATGGAGGCGCGGAGCGGAGTCGAACCGCTGAATAAAGGTTTTGCAGACCTCTGCCTTACCACTTGGCTACCGCGCCGTGAATAGTGAAAGCCGGGTACCTTACTGTGTCTTTGATGAAAAGCAAGGAGGGCTGGAGCGGGGCGTGGCCGGCACCGGGTCACACCTGCATCAATTCGGCTTCCTTGGCCTTGAGGCGGGTGTCGATGTCCTTGATGGTGTCGTCCGTGAGTTTTTGGATTTCCTTGTTCGAGAGCGCGAGATCGTCTTCGGTGACCTGGCCGTCCTTCTGCGCCTTTTTGGCGGCCTCGTTGGCATCGCGGCGGCCGGCGCGGGTTTCGACGCGGGCCTCTTCGGCCCGGGTCCGGACCATCTTGACCAAGTCGTGGCGGCGTTCCTCGCTGAGTTCGGGAATGGGCAGGCGGACGACGCGGCCGTCGCTGACCGGGCTGATTCCGAGGTTGGAGGCGAGAATGGCCTTCTCAATCGGCTTGACGGCGCTTTGGTCCCACGGTTGGATGACCAGCAGGCGCGGCTCGGGGGCGGTGATGCCGGCCAGGTCGCGCAGGCGGGT
>JBAZJM010000277.1:0-6038 GCA_041651315.1 Lentisphaeria bacterium
CCGCCGTCCATCCCGCCGTGACCATGGGCGCCCTGCTGACCGTCCTGGGGCGCCTGGCCGACGCCCTGCCCGGCGGCGACCTCACCGAAGAGGGGCTCTCCGGCCGGCCCCGGCCGCCGGCGGCCCGCCCCCCCCACCCGGCCGTCCACACCGCCGCGGAACTGCTGGAGCAACACCCCCGCCATCCCTGGTGCCTGGACGAACTGGCGCGCCGGGTCTCCCACAACCCCTGTTATTTGGTCCGCCGTTTCCACGCCGACACCGGCCTGACCCCGATGGCTTTTTTGAACCGCGTGCGCGGGGAACAGGCCGCCACCCTGCTGGTGCAAACCACCCGGGAGGTCCGCGACATCGGGGACGCCGTCGGCTGGCCGGACCCGCGCCATTTCGCCCGCCGGTTCAAAACCCAGTTCGGCCTCAGCGCCAGCGACTACCGCCGCCGCTTCGCCGGCCCGGCGCGGACTGGCACGGCCCGCGAAACACCGCCTCCCGCCAAGCAAATCCGGAGACGGTGAGACAGGCAAACTGATAGGAATTTTGATTTCAGGCTTGGGGGCGAAAGGGGGGAATAATATCCGATTTTTCCATGACCGGACAGGACTGTCCGGCCTCCGTTATATGGAACGCTTAACTTACACCTGGATGCCGTTGCTTTCCTTTTTGGAGGGCGAGCGTACCCGCGAGCCGCCGAGGCCTTCAGCCGAGGATCCCCATCATGCCAGAAATCGGGTATATTGGCCGAACATCAGCCCAAGGAGCATTGCCGCCCATGCCGCACCGCCCTCTCCTGGCGCGGATTTCCATGCCCGCCATCTATGCATGCTTCATCGCCTCGGGCGTCGCGGGGCTGGTGTACGAAGTGTTGTGGGCGAAATATCTGGCCCTGTACATCGGCAGCACCAGCAGCGCCCAGGTCATCGTTCTGGCCACCTTCATGGGCGGGCTGGCGCTGGGCAGCCAGCTGTTAGGAAAACTCGCCGACCGCACGCCTGAACCGTTGCGGCTGTACGCATTTCTGGAATTCGGCATCGGCGTCTACGCGCTCCTGTTCGACGCGCTTTTCCCCGTCGGTCGCGGCCTGTTCTTGGCCACCGCCCAGGCGGCGGGGGTCGGGGCGGGCGCCCTCGCCCTCGGCAAGATTCTGGGTTGCGCCCTGTCCATCCTGCTGCCCACCATCCTGATGGGCGGAACCTTCCCCGCCATGAGCCGCTTCCTCATCCGCCGCACCGACCAGGCGGGACCGACATTGTCGCGCCTGTACTTCCTCAACGCCCTGGGGGCCGCCTTCGGCTGCCTGCTGGCCGGCTTTTTCCTGATCCAGGCGTTCGGCCTCAAGTTCACCCTGGTCATCGGCGCCATGCTCAACATCACGGCGGGTCTCGTCACGCTGGCCATCCAGCGGGCGGGCAGCGTCGGCAGCGCCGCGCCGGGGCCGGCGGCGGAATCGGAAACCGCGGCCACCCCCGCGGAAAACGCCCCGCTCCCGCGCGGCACCGTCATTCTCATCCTGACGGGGCTCTTCGTCTCCGGCGCGGTCTCCATGATTTATGAGGTCGCCTGGATCCGTTTCCTGACGCTGGTCCTCGGCGGTTCGACCTATGCGTTCTGCCTGATGCTCGCCACCTTCATCTTCGGCCTGAGCCTCGGCAGCTTCCTGCTCAGTTTCCGCAAGAAGGAGTCGGGCTACCTCGGCATCTTCGGGCTCTCCACGCTGGGGGTTGGCCTGTGCGTGCTGCTCATGCTGCCGGCCTACCTGCGCGTCCCCTACTGGTTCAACCAGATCGCCTGTTCCCTCAGCCGCGACACGCACACCTTCCCACTGTACCTGTCCGCCCAGGCCGCCATCTGCTTCCTCGTCATGCTGCTGCCCACCATCCTCCAGGGGATCACCTTCCCGGCCGGCATCAAGGCGTTGGTCGCCAGTACCCGGGGCCTCGGGGGCAACATCGGCCGCGCCTACGCGGTCAACACCATCGGCACGGTGGTTGGTTCCGCCGGCGCCGGCTACCTGCTCCTGCCGTGGCTCGGCCTCCAGCACACCTTCGAGGCGGCAATCATCCTGAACGTTGCGCTGGGGCTCGCGCTACTCCTGCGGGCGCGCGAAACCGCGGCCTGGCGCCGCACCGCCGCCCTGGCCCTATGCGCGGTGCTGGCCGCCGGTAGCCTGCATCTTGCCGGCTATGCCGCCTGGGATAACCGGGTGCTGGGGGTCGGCGCCTACCGCATCCGCGAACGCTGCGCCGACATGGCCACCTTTGTGCGCCAAGCCACCGAGGGGCGCAAAATCCTTTTCCATCGCGACGGCATTGACGCCTCCGTCTCCGTGCTCGAAATGAACAGCGCCCCCCCCCAACGCTCCCTGATCGTCAACGGCAAGGCGGACGCCAGCACCGCCCTGGACATGCCCACACAAAAATTGCTGGGACACCTGCCGATGCTCCTCCATCCGGCGCCGAAACGCGTCCTGGTCGTCGGCATCGGCAGCGGCTGCACCGTCGGCGCAGTCCTCTCCCATCCCGGCGTGACACGGGTGGATGTCGTCGAGATCAATCCGGACATCGTGCCCGCCAGCCACTGTTTCGCCGAGGTCAATGGCCGCTACTGGGAGGATCCGCGCGTCCGCATCCATGTCGAGGACGCCAAGACCTTCCTGCAACTCTCCAGCGAGCCGTACGACGTCATCATCAGCGAACCGACCAACCCGTGGATCGCGGGCGTCGCCGGTGTGTTCTCGCGGGAGTTCTTCGAAACCTGCCGCGGGCACCTGCGCCCCGACGGCCTCTTCACCCAGTGGATCCAGTCCTACGAGCTGGAGGATGCCACCTTCTTCTTGATGCACGAAACCGTCACGTCCGTCTTCCCGTTCTACACGCTGTGGAACATGGTGCGCACCGACACCTGCCTGGTCTGCGCGCCCAACGCCTACGCGCCGGACTTCCCGCGCATGGAAGCCCGCCTCCGCGCCCCCGCCGTCGCCGCCGACCTCGCCCAGATCAACCTGCGCAACCTCACCACCCTGCTCTGCATGCAGTCCGCCAACCATGCCGGCGACGGCCGCTTCACCCCCTGGTTCGGCACCGAACACTCCGACTTCTTTCCCATCCTCGACTATATCGCCCCCTGCGGCGTCTTCACCGGCACCAACGCGGTCGGGGCCATGTCGTTCTTCGACCAGCGCAACGAGACGGCGGCCAACAGCAACGGCTGGCTGCACGCCTACCTGGCCGCCCACCCCCCGGATGCAGAGGAACTGAAGCAGGTCAGCGCGCATTTCGAGCACTACCGTTCCGTCTGGGGACAGCTGCCGTTCTACTGCGCCGAAGCCTGGCTCGCCAGGGCCCCCGACTCCATGGACGCCTGGGCGGCCTACCTGCGCACCGCCCCCGCGTCCCGCAAAAAACTCTGCCGGGATGGAACCGAGCAACCCAGCGCCGCCATCCTCCGGCAGCTGCCCTATCGGGAACTAAAACACCAGCTTGGGCAGAAAGTAAACGAATGCATGTCCCACAAAAATCCATTCCTGCCCGCCACCGGCACGCAGACGGCCGCGCTGGAATTTATGGCCTCACTGCGGGAACGGTTCCCCGGCGACGCGGCCAAGGATCCCGACCTGCTGGCCTGGCAGGGTTTTTTGGCCTACGACCAGGGGCGGCATCAACAGGCGTTCGACAGCCTTTGCCGCGCCCTTTCGTTCCACGAAAACACCTGGGAGATGGCCTCAAGGAGCATCGCCGTCACCGAACTGGCCAAGGTCGCCGTCCGCCTGAACCGCCCCCGCCCCGCGCTTGACGCCATCCGCAAGCTGCCGCCCGAACAACGCGGCAGCGCCGCCATGCGCGCCCACGAAAGCCGCCTGCTCCAGCTCGCCGAAGAGCTGACGCCAACGCCCGTGAATCTTTGATAGGAATTGTGATTTCAGGCTTGGGAACCGCCTTTCCTCAAAAGGGGGTTCCCAACCCACACGATTGTCTTGCGCCCCTTTCGCCGTCTCCCCTTGACAGGGTCCGCCGCGCCGCTAGATTAAACGATTAATTCACCCCGCCCCCGGCCGCCAGGGAAAAACGGCATGCCCCGCACCGCCAGCACCATCCGCGATGTCGCCCGCCAGGCCGGGGTCTCCGTCCCCGCCGCCTCCGTCGTCCTCTCCGGCCGCACCACCGGCACCACGGCCGTCGGCGCGGCGGCCCGGGCGCGCATCCAGCAGGCCGCCCGGGCCCTGAGCTACCGCCCCAACCTGGCGGGCCGCGGCGTCCGCCAGGGCCGGTCGTTCCTCTACGGGGTGCTGCTCGACGCCACCAACAGCCACCTGCTGCCGGCGGTCATGCGCGGCGCCCAGGAAGCCATGGCCGCCCGTTCCTGCGCCCCCCTGTTCTTCACCCATCGTTCGCTGGAAGAGGAAAGGCGCAACCTCGAACTCTGCCGGACTCGCCAGGTTGACGGCCTGATCGTCAATGTCGTCCCCGGTGCGGGCGCCCAGTCGCCGCGCCGGCGTTACGCGGACTGGCGCCGGCAACGGCCGGTGGTCGAGCTGTTCGGCCATTTCCTCCAAGACGCGCCCGCCGTCTGCCTGGACATGGCCGCCGCCGGCCGGCTGGCCGTGGAACGGCTGGCCGCCCGGGGCCACCGGCGCATCCTGCTGCTGACCCATGAGCGCTACGACACCGCGCGCCGGGGCGGCAGCCTCTTCTTCGACGCCTGGGAGCACGCCGGCGGCTACACCGCCGCCATGACGGAACGCGGCCTCGCCCCCCGCATCGTCCGTTTCGCGCTCGTCCCCCGGATGAACGGCCCGGACTGGGCCGACCAGACCGCCGCCGCCCTGGCCCCCCTCCTGCATGCCCCGGCCCGGCACCGCCCCACCGCCGTGGTCTGCTACAGCGACTGGACGGCCGCCGGAGCGCTGCGCGCCGCCGCGGACGCCGGCCTGTGCGTGCCCCACGACCTGTCCGTGGTGGGGCTCAGCAACCTGCCGATGGGACAGGCGCTGCAGCCCACCCTCACCTCCATCGCCTTCCCCGGCGAAGCCATCGGCGAACGCGCCGCCACCCTGGCCATGGTCCCCGCCGATCCGCCGCTGGCGGACTCCGCAGCCCTGCCGCCCCTGCCCCCGCCCGCGTGGATCGACCGCGCCAGCGTGGCCCAGGCCCCGCCATGCCACTAGCCGGAATGATCAATAAATCTGAACAGAAGGTAGCGAAGACCGCAAAGGAAATACCACACAACCACCAAGCCAGCCTTCGCTATCGTTGCGTCCTTCTGTTCAAAAGAGAATAAAAACGCCCCCCCGGGTCTGCCCGGGGCCGGGCGGCTCTCATCAAGAATTCACCCCATCGGCTCATGAACGGCAGGGCATTCCGCGTCCTCGTCTGCCACGCCCCCCCTCCACGGGCGACACGCCCGTGCCCACAGGAAACCATTTCCCTCTTCTGTAGCGGCGCCTGTGCCAGGCGCCCCCAAATGGGTAACCCCGCGCGGCTGGCACAGCCGCGGCTACAGGGGAACACCCCCTCTTCTGTAGGCGCGGGGTTGCACCCCGCGGAGAGGCGCGGCCGGCCAGGCCGTTGCCAAACGGGTCACCAAGAAGCCCCGACGGAACGGACAGGTGCCCCGCCCGCGGCCGCACTTGACGACGGCAAAAAGCCGGTATACATTTCAACTAATCAAATTTAGTAAAGATGATTAATCATGCGCCACTCGGTCACCACCCGCACCCTCGCCAAAGCCGCCGGCGTCTCCCAGACGACAGTGTCCTTTGTGCTCATCCCCGGCGAGCGCCACCGGCAAACCGCCTGCCTGGCGCTGAAACGTTATCTGGCAGCCCATGCTTGCCCGGACGCCCTGTTCTGCGAGTCCGATTGACAGGATTCCCGCCATGAAACGCTTCACCCTCATCGAACTGCTGGTGGTGATCGCCATCATCGCCATTTTGGCCAGCCTGTTGCTGCCCAGCCTGGGCAAGGCCAAGGAGCAGGCGCGCACGGTGCAATGCCTGGGCAACCTGAAGAGCGTCGGACTGGGCATGGTCATGTTCGCGGAGC
>JBAZJM010000278.1:0-6026 GCA_041651315.1 Lentisphaeria bacterium
CCATCGTTGCTGGTCACCTGCACGTCATAACGGCCCGGCGTTTCGGGCATGAACTCACAAACCCGGCCCGGGGTGGGGCGGAGCAGCCCGAGGTCGCTGCCGAGGGTGTCGGGGGCCATCTCCAGGGTCTGCCGTTTTCCGTCCGGGCCGGTGACTTGGCAGAGGAGGGGGACATTGACCGGCTGGCCGGCGCGCTGGATCAGGGCGCCGACGGTCACCGGATGGCGGGTTTCAACCTCCGTGGCGGAGGGCAGCAGTTGCAGGACGCCGTCGCCGGCGGTGTCGCGGCCGGCGGGGGCGAGCCAGGTGACCAGCTGGGTCATCAGCCGGGCATAGGTGCCCTTGGCGCCGGCGATTTCCGCGTCACCGAGCTGCCAGCGCCAAAACGAGTCGCTGAGCAGCAGGGCGACCCGGCCCTGGCCGTAGCGCCGGACCGCCAGTGCCGGTTCGTCGGCGGCGGTGGCCAGCAGGGCCGTGCCGCCGGCGGCGGGCCCGGCCGGCCCCCACAGCGACAGCAGCGGGGGCAGGGCGGATTCGGCCGGCAACCCCTGGGTGGCCGGATGGGTCTTGCCGGCGGGGGTGAGGGTGGCGGTGAAGCGGCCGTCACGCAGCCGGGCGCCGGCGGGGCCGGGACGGGCGGGCAGCAGGTCGCGCCATTCGGGCGCCTGCGCCCAGCCGCCGGTGCCGAAACTGTCCGGGCCGCCGGCCAGCAGCAGGCCGCCGCCGGCCTCGACGAAGGCCGCCAGGGCCTTCCTTTCTTCAGGCTTGGGGGTGCCGGCCGGCAGGTTGCCGATGATGACCACCTTGTAGGGGGCCAGCCCCTCGCGGGTCAGGGCCGGCGGGAGGTTGGCCCGGCCGTCGCGGCCGGTTTGGAAGGAAACGAAGCCGCCGGCACCGGACAACGCATAGGCCTCCGGCAGCAGGTTCTTTTCCGCCTGCAGGGCGCGTTTGAGGTATTTGAACTCCCAGCGGGGCGCACCTTCCAGATACAGCACGCGGTTTTGCGGGTCGGTGACGTCGATGACGAAGTCGCGGCGGTTGTTGTCGGCGACGCTGTCGCCGGCCGGCGGGGTCAGTTCCAAACGCCAGACGTGCGGCCCCACATCGCGCGGGGTGACGGTGAAGGCGGCCTGGCGGAAGCTTTCGCCGGCGGCAAACTCGAGGGTTTCACGTCCTTCTTCCCCGCCGTCCCGCGACAGGACCAGCGTCATGGTGGCGGGCGCGGCCAGGTCGCCGCGCCGGCGGACGAGGACGTCAGCATGCGCCTCCCAGCCGGCGACGACGCGCTTGGGCGCGGCCAGGTCGGCGATCCAGGCGTCGGCGGGCTGGGCTTCCGGTCCGGCCGCCGCCGGCTCCAGTTCCAGGCAGTAGACCGGGGTGCGGCGAAGGGCGTCGCCGGGCGGTTCGCCGGAACCGTCGAGGCCGTCGCTGAGCAGCAGGATGCTGGCGGCATATTGTCCCTGCAACCGCTCGGCCAGGGTGTTCAGGCCGGTGCCGAGGGCGCTGCGGCCGGCGGCGAACGACAGCCGGGCGGGGTCGGCGGCCAGCCCTTCTTCCAGGCCGTCACCCAGGCCGGTGCGCCAGAGCTGGAAGGGATCGAGGCGTCGGCGGACCGCCCACTCGTCCAAAAAGGCCCGGACGCGGCCGGCCCGGGTCGGGCTGTTGGCCAGGGCCCGGGGCTGGTCGGTCATGCTGGCGGAGAGGTCGACGGCCAGGGCGAGCACGGGGGCGTCGGTTTCCACGCGCTGGCGGTGCCATTCGGGCAGCAGCACCAGGGCGGCCAGCAGCAGCAGGGCCGCGGCGCGCAGGGCCAGCAACCCCCAGCGGGCCAACGGGGGGAGGGCGGCCCGGCGCAACCCGGCCCACGTCACCGCCAGCGCCGCCAGCACCAGCGGTGCCAGGGCCCAGGTCGGCAGCACGGGATGAAAAACGACGGTGGCCAGGATAGGGGTCATGTCAAAAAAAGGGCGGCGACGCCGCCACCCCCGCACCATAGGGTGGCCGCAGGAGAAGTCAATCACCCCAGGATACGGCTTGACAAAAGGGTGACCATGAGCTAGACTAATTCCTCAATAACGGGGGACGGGGATTATCGGCGCATCTTGCGACGTGACGGGGAAAAGTGGATGCCACGGCTTAAAAACTGACGACATCGAAAAGGGAACCCTCATGAACCTGCGCATCAACACCGTGCTGACGGCTGTCTGCCTGCTGGGGGGAGCCTGGGTGCAGGCCGCCCAGACCACGCCTTTCAACCTGTCCGTGGTGGCGCCGATGACCGCCATCGCCAATGGGGACGCCAAGGCCCAGGAATTCCAAACCTCGCTGTTGCCGGCGGTTTTGGCGGCGACCAACGGCGTGGTCACCAGCGACCTCACGATTGCCGGCTACACGGTCCAGCAAATTGATCCGGCGCAGATCGCCATCACCACCGGGATCAACAGCCGTGCCTATCTGGTTGGCGAAACCACGGCCAAGTATCATAACAGTTTCGGCTTCAATACGACGGGACTCGGCGTGACCTCGGGCACCCCGATGCTGGCGATTCAGGATGCCCTGTCCCCGACCGTGACGGCGGGCGATTATGTGGATCTGGGCCGTTTCGTGGCGGGCACCAATCTTGATTTCTTCCTGATTTCCAACGGCGGCCTCAAGCCCAACTACCAGGCCCCCCAAGATCTCAACACGGTGTTTTCCGCCAATGCGACGGCCAACTTGGACGGGCTTGAGCACGTGATGGCGTTTGCCATCAAGGACAGCCCCTACCTGTTGCTGTCCTTTGAAGACCTGATCGGCGGCGGTGACCGGGACTATAACGACGCCGTCTTTGTCGTCGACATTGGCCGGGCCAACATCGCCAACTTCTTCGCCGCGCCCGAGCCGTCCCTGTTGCTGGCGCTGGGCTCGTTCACCGCGGTCATGCTGTCGGCCACCGGCCGCCGGCGGCGCTGAACGGGGGCGTGAACACCCGTTCCGTCCCGCCAGATTGAAAACGGAACTCCCGGCAATGGGGGTTCCGTTTTTTTGCGGCCGGCCGGCCGGGGTGCAGAGGAAGGTAAATTACGCTCATGAAAAACACCGCGATTCCACTCCGCCAGCTAACCCGGTTTCTGGATGATTTGCTGGCCCGGGTGCCCTTTCCCGCCGACCGTTCCAACAACGGCCTGCAGGTGGCCGGTGGGGCGCGGCTCCGGCGGGCGGCTTTTGCGGTGGACGCTTCGGCGGCGCTGTTTGAACGGGCGGCGGCGGACGGCGTGGGGTTCCTGTTCGTCCATCACGGCCTGAGCTGGAACGGCGGCTGGCAGCGGCTCACCGGGCTGGCGGGGCGCCGGGTGGCCCTGCTGATGAAGAATGACCTTTCACTCTACGCCAGCCACTTGCCGTTGGACGCCCATCCGGAGGTCGGGAACAATGCCGGCCTGGCCCAGGATCTCGGCCTGGCCGGGCTGGCGCCGTTTTTCGAGTATCGCGGCGCCCCCATCGGCTGGCGCGGCACCCTTCCCCGGCCGTTGTCCCCGGCGGCGCTGGCGGCCCGGGTGCGGGACTTGCTGGGGGCCGGCGAGGGGCGGCTGTTCAATGGTGGCGGAATCCGCACGGTGCGCCGGGTGGCCGTGGTTTCGGGCGGGGCGGCGGACGCCGTCGAAACGGCGGCGCTGGCGGGTTGCGACGCCCTGGTCACCGGCGAGGTCGGCCACAGCCATTACCATGAGGCGCTGGAGTCCGGCGTGGCGGTGATCGCCGCCGGCCACTACGCCACCGAGACCGTCGGGCCGCGCCGGGTGCTGGACGCCGTTGCCGCCGCCTTCCCCGGCCTTGACTGCCGCTTCTACGACCTGCCCACCGGACTGTGAGCCATGCAAAAGCTGCTGATTGACACCGATCCCGGCGAGGACATTGACGATTTGCTGGCGCTGGCGTTTGCCCTGCAGCGGCCGGAGCTGAAGGTCTGCGCCATCACCACCGTCACCCAGCCGGCGGCCGGCCGCGCCCGCCTGGTCCGGCGGCTGCTGCGTTACTTGGACCGTACCGACATTCCGGTCGCCGCCGGCATGTCCTTTCCATTGCGGCCGCTGGGGGACGCCGAACGCCGGCGCCAGGGCGATTTCCGGCAGACCATGAACCACGCCGGGTTCGCCGAGCCGGAAGATCCCCGCGACGCGCCCGAAGACTTGGACGCCCCCGGGCTGATCATCCGCACCGTGGAACGGCACCCCGGCGAGGTTGCCCTGGCCTGCATCGCGCCGCTCACCAATCTCGCCGTCGCCCTGCAGCGGCGGCCGGAGATTGCCGGCCAGATCGCCTATGTCGCCATGATGGGGGGCGAAACCGCGCTCAACCGGGTCGAGCACAATGTGGCGTTTGACCCGGTCGCCGCCGACCTGGTGCTGCGCGCCGGCATCCCCTTGTTCATGGGCACCTGGGACGTCACCCGGCGTGTCGTCCTGTCCCTGGCCGACGACGGCGAACGGCTGCGCCGGCACCGCTCTCCGCTCTGCCAGGCCCTGGCACGGGCCATTGACGACTGGCATCCGGCTCAAAGCTGGAAGCCCGGTCCGGTGCTGTACGATATTTTTCCCATCGTCCAGGCCTTTGACCGCAGCTATTACACCACCACGCCGCAGGCGGTGCGCGTGGAGACCAAGGGCGAGTTCACCACCGGCATGACCGTGCTCCAGGGCGGCGCCCCGAACGCCGAGGTCACCACCGGAGTGCGCGCCGCGGACGTGCGCGAGCTTTTTCTGGCGACCCTGCTGGCTTGACGCGGCGGCCTTCGGCCCCCGGCCGTGCGGGCGGGGGGGGGAGGCACGGGCCGGAGTGGGAAAGCCTCCTCCTGGGATCGCCGAGCCCCGGCTCGGCGCGTCATTAGCCCTCACGCTTCACGAGTCACGGATCACGCCTCACGTGCTCATTCCAGCTCCACCACGACGTTGCGGGCGGTCGCCGGCGCCGCAGCCGGCAACCGCAGGATCTGGACGCCGTCCCGGGTCTCGACGGCCAGTGGCCGGCCGTCGGCTTCCGCGGTCCGCAGCGCCCCGTAGCCGTGCAGGTGAAACTCCACCGCCCGCTCTGCCGGCTGGCCGTCATAGGCGCCGGCGGCCGGGCCGACGCCAAGTGTCAGCCGGTTCCCCGCGCGCCGCTGCCACAGCGGTGTGATCGCGCCGGCGCCGCGGAGATAGGCGTCGCTTTGCCCGTCGTCCTCGTACAGCACGCTGCCGCACTCGCCGTCGGCGGGCGGCAGGGTGCAACGGATGACCAGGCAGGTGAGCGGCTCGGTGGTCATGCGCGGGGTGTACGGCTGCAGCGGCAGCGGGACGCCGGCGCGCACCCACAGCGGGATGCGGGCGAGCGGCGTCGCGACCTCCAGCCAGCAGGGACCGGTGGTGGTTCTGCCGGTAAACCAGTCCACCCAGGTCCCCTCCGGAATCCACACGGACTGCACGGCGGTCCGGTCGTCGCCGGTGCCGGGGGCGGTGACCGGCGCCGCCAGCAGGTGGTCGCCGAACAGATATTCCTGCGGGCAGCGGTAGGCGTCCTCGCAGCGCGGGTATTCCAGGTAGAGCGGGCGGAGCAGCGGTACGCTGTTGCGGTGGCACTGCCAGGCGCTGCTGTAGACGTAGGGCAGCAGTTGCGACCGCAGGCGGAACGCCGCGTGCATGGCGGTGGTGAACGGCTCGCCCCACAGCCACGGCCGGCGGTCGAGGTGGTCGCCGCAGGAATGCAGGCGCAGGCTGGCGCTGAGGGCGCAGAACTGCACCCAGCGGGTGTACAATTCAGGGTCGCGCTGCGGGCTGTGGAAACCGCCGGCGTCATGGGCCCAGAAGAAGCAGCCGGCATTGCCGGAGACGGCGGTGAACGGCACCTCGAAGCGCAGCATCTCCCAGGTGGCGCCGGCGTCGCCGGAAAAATGGATCGGGTGCCGGTGGTCGCCCCAGCCGGCCCAGCGGCTGAAGGAGAGCCCGCGCCGGCCGCCGGCCGCGGCGTGTTCGAAGTAGAGGTGGTTCAGCCACGGCAGGTGCCGCAGCCAG
>JBAZJM010000279.1:0-5991 GCA_041651315.1 Lentisphaeria bacterium
GGGGATGACCGCGAAAAGATGACCCGCGACGAACTGGTCGCCGCCTTCACCCTGGAGCGCTGCAAGAGCTCGGCCGCGCAGGTGGATCTGCGCAAGCTGGCCGACCTCAACGGCCAGTACATTGCCGCGCTGTCCCCGGACACCTTTGTGGACATGGCCTGGGAGGCGGTTGCGGCCTGCCCGTGGCGCGCCGCCGCCGACCCCGCCTGCTTCCGCCAGGTCGCCGCCCTGCTGCAGAGCCGGGTTAAGACGCTGGACCAAGTGGCCAACTGGGGTTATTTCTTTGTGGACACGCCCGAGTACGACCAAAAAGCCTGCGAAAAGACCTTCACGGACCCTCTGGTGCAAAAGGCACTGGGCTTGGTCGCGGAAGATCTGGCCGGACTGTCCGCCGCCGAGTTCACCGCTGCCAATATTGAAGCCGCGATCCACGGCGCCACCGGCGCCTGCGGCCTCGGCCAGGGCAAGCTGAACCAGCCGCTGCGCCTGGCCGTCACCGGCCTGACCGTCGGCGCCGGTATCTATGAAACCATGGAACTGCTGGGCCGCGACCGCACCCTGAGCCGCCTGGAACTCGTCCGCCGCTTCTTCTGACCGCCGCCGCTGCGGATTCCGCAACGCCGGCCGGTGGGAAGTGTGAGATGCGGGGAAGGAAAAACCTTTTTAGGAAAGGTTATTTCCTTCCCCGCGCCCCATCCTTTTCCAAACCTTTTTGTCTCCGGCACGTTGCGCGCAACGTGCCGGAGACAAAGGCGGTTACACAAACCGGTCCGGGCTTCTCATCCAGCCTCTACCCGCAGCGTCCACCGCCACTTTGGCAAACGCTTTCCGGATTTATCCGCGCACACCCGCGAAATCCACGGTTAACGGATCTTTTGACCGATAACCACAAAAATGAACATCAGTACACCAACAGCAAAAATGATGCTCGGAATTTTTGCAAATCTTGGATGAACCAAGAGAAAAATCAACGCCGAAGCAGGAATCAGAAAGAGGCCACAACCCCAGCCCCAATGGACGCGAAACCCCTGAACCACGAAACCTGCATAGGCCATCAAAAAACAGAACAGCACCAAGTCAGTGGCGACCAAGCCGAAGCGGCCTGCCTCCCTGTTTCCAGTCGGGTTCAGCGCGCTGAACAACCACACATTGACACCGAGCACCAATGCCACCGCCACAACGCCTAAAATCGCATGACGATAAGGGCGGGGAATGTACATAATAATCTAAACTATTATTATTTTTTGATCGTTTGATATTATTGAGTCAATACGCCACTCGCGGCAGCCACCACCACCCGCCAAAAGCAAAAACGATGGCACTCATGCTAACGGCAAATGCCACCCACGTGACGGCGCGCCGGTCATCAGGTGCCATGAAAAACGCGCCAACCCCGCACACGGTGGCGGCGATCCACAGCCCCCTGGGGGTCAACCAGGCCAATGACTCATGAAACCGGATGTCCGCACCCCAGCCGATGATGAGCCGCAGCGGGTCAATCCATTCCCCACCCACCGCCAACGCCGCCATCATGGCTCCAAAAAACAACCCTAGCGACCACCGGCTCAACATCATCGCCCGATCCAGCATAGCCATTCGCTTCAACTCCTTCAGAGCGGACTCAAAGGAAAGGGTGGGCTCCGTGGCTCGTTCCGCAAAAACCGCCAAATCGTCAAGATCCTCCTGAACGGGTGCCCGTTTGACGGCGACACTCATGGGCGCTCTCCTGGTTCCGTTCCAATATAGCGTTCATGATTCTGTGGATTATTTGTGTTTTGCCATGCCGGAGACCAGTCGGGCGACGCCAAACGGCAGGCTGGCCGACACCCCGAGCCCGCCAAACAAAAGCGCGCACCCCGCCCAGGTTTTGGTTCCGCCGGCCATTACGGACATGTGCATTCAGCCACGGGCGTGACGCTGACGTCCGTCAATGTCTTCGGCGTTGCGGAACGCTGGCACAGGCAGGATTGCCTGTGTCACGTTCCGCCAATCTCTAGGGGCATGACAATTCTATCGGGTGCTCCCCCTTGGGAACCCCCTTTTAAGGAAAGGCGGTTCCCAAACCCTCCGTCAAACCTTTTTGTACCCTAACGCGGAGGGGCGTTTCAACCACAAGCATTTCTTCTCTGACCCTATGTTTTGCCAGAATGGCTTGTGGCTGAAACGCCCCTCCGGTTTTAGGAAACAAAAGTTTTGGGAAGGGGCTTGGGGAGCACCCTTTTCCAAAAGGGTGGCCCCAACATCATCCGACAATCAGTGCCAAGTTTTTGCGGATCAGGCTGATGCGCTGCTGGACGCAGGCGGCGGAGCGTTGGCCGTCCTCGGGAGTGTTGAGGGTGTAGTCGAGCAGCCGTTCGACACTGCTGGTGGCGACATGCAGCCGGGTATCGGAGGAGGCGTAGTAGATGAGCACCTCACCGTTGGCCCGGGCCACCCAGCCGTTGGAGAAGGCCACATTGGAGACATCACCGATGCGCTCGTCACCTTCCGGCGCAATGAAATAACCGCCCGGCTGATGCGTGATTTTCCACGGTTCCTTGAGGTCGGACAGGTAGGTGTAGAGCACATAGCGCAGGCCGGCCGCGCAGCCGCGAACGCCGTGGGCCAGGTGCAGCCAGCCTTTGGCGGTCTTGATCGGCGCCGGACCCTCGCCGTTCTTGAGCTCCTTGATGGTGTGGTAGGCGCGCTGCTCGATGACGGTTTCCTTGGCGATCACCGCGGGATTCATGCGCTTGGACAGCCCCCAACCGATGCCGCCGCCCGAGCCGGCCTGGATGAAGTCGTCCTGCGGCCGGGTGTAGAAGGCGTACTGGCCGCGGACAAACTCGGGGTGCAGCACCACGTTGCGCTGCTGCGGGGAGGCGGTCTTGAGGTCGGGCAGGCGTTCCCAGGTGGCGAGGTCGCGGGTGCGGGCAATGCCGCACTGGGCGGTGGCGGTCGAGAGGTCGCCGGGGGGCGCTTGGGTATCCTTGCGCTCGGTGCAGAACAGGCCGTAGATCCAGCCGTCGGCGTGGCGGACCAGGCGCATGTCATAGACGTTGACGTCGGGATCCTCGGTTTCGGGCATCACGACGGGGTAGTCCCAAAAGCGGAAGTTGTCAACGCCGTTGGCGCTCTCGGCGACGGCGAAAAAGCTCTTGCGGTCGGCGCCTTCGACGCGGGCGACCAGGAGGATTTTATCGTCCACCTCAAGCGCGCCGGAATTGAACACGGCGTTGATCCCCAGGCGTTCCAGGAGCAACGGATTGGTCTTCGGGTTGAGGTCGTAGCGCCAGGCCAGCGGCGTGTGGGCGGCGGTGAGCACCGGATGGGCGTGGCGTTCATAGACGCCGTTGGACCCGGCCGGATCGGCCGGGTTCGGCCGGGTGACCAGCGCCTCGTGTTGCGCCCGCAGGAAGGCCAGGCGCCGGGTGAAGGATTCGGAAACTTGTTTCTTAGACGGCGCGGCATGGCGGCGGGGCATGGAAACGACCTCCACGGAGTTTTTTGGGGAAGGCAGGATGGTGAACCATAAACAAGGCCGGGCGGAAAACAAATTTGCCACCCTGTGGAGCGCATGACATTCTTGTCGGTTGGGGCCACCCTTTTGGAAAAGGGTGCTCCCCCCGCGCTCCGCGCTCAGCAGCCCCGGCTCCGCCGGGTCGCTCACATGTTCGCTCCGCACCCCCCTTCCTCAAAAGGGGGTTCCCAACATCATCCGAAAAAACGGTCATATTCCCCCCCCGCGCAAGAGCTTCCCGCGGGGGGGGGCGGCTCAGGCCACCGGTTCGGCGAGCCGGCGGTAGGCCAGGTGGGGGACGGGCTTGCCGTGGGCTTTCCATTTGCGCTCGAAGTCGGTCTCGATGCCGGCCAGGTCGGCAATGGCCCCGGGATCGGGCTGGAAGAACGGCAATTCCGCGACCGCCGCCTGCTGGCTTTCCAGGTAGGGCGCGTGGTCGGTGGCCAGGTGCAGCACGCCGCCCGGTTCGAGGACGCGCGCCACATGGGTGAAGAAGGCGGCGGTGGCCAGCCGCTTGGCGCGGTGGCGCGCCTTGGGCCAGGGGTCGGGGCAGAGCAGGTGCAGGCGGTGCACCGAGGCGTCCGGCAGCATGTAGCCCAGCAATTCGAGGCTATTGACGCGCATCAGTTCCAGGTTGCGCACCCCGCCCTGGCGGGCCACGTTCTGGACCCGCCGCAGGCGGCCGAGCTGGACGTCGGTGCCGATGACCAGGCGGTCGGGATGGCGCCGGGCCAGGGCCAGGGTGAAGCCGCCCGTGCCGCAGCCGAGGTCGAGCTCGACCGGCCCGCCGCCGGGGTGGCCGCGGCGCGGATCCACCGTCTGCCAGAGGTTGGCCAGCAGCTGGATGTGGGGCGGGGGGGAGGCGTGGCGGCCGGGGGCCGCCGCCTCAGAGGAAGCACAGGCGCGTGATGCAGTCATTGAAGCTTTCGTGGCCGCTGAGGATGTCAATATGAACGCGCAGGAACTGCACGGGCAGGTCCCGGCGCTCCAGCATGGGGAAACGGACGGCGTCCTTTTCGGTGGTGACCGCCAGTTCGGCGCCGCGGGCGGTGGCGGTGTTGATGAAATTGATCACTTCCTGCTGGCGGAACCGGTGGTGGTCGGCGAAGCGTTCGGCGTAGACCAGTTCGGCCCCCAGTTTGCCAAGGAAGACCTCAAAGCCTTCCGGGACGGCGATGCCGCTGATGGCCGCCACCCGCTTGCCGCGCAGCGTCTCCAGCGGAAACCGCTGGCGCGCATAGACGTCCTGCAGGTATTCCGGCTTGTGGGTGCATTCAATGATTTCGGCCCGCGGATTGTGCTTGTTGATGAACTTCTTGAGGTGGTCCAGGCGGTGGCTGCCGTCGGACTTGGTGAGGAAGACCACGTTGGCCCGGCGCAGGTGTTTCAGCGGTTCCCGCAGCAGCCCGCGCGGCAGCAGGTGATGGTTGTGGAACGGGTTGGTGGCGTCGACCAGCAGGATGTTGAAGTGGGGGCGCAGCGGCAGGTATTGGAAGCCGTCGTCGAGGATCAGGGTGTCGGCGCCAAAGCGGCGGATGGCGTAGCGGCCGGCCTTGACGCGGTCCTTGTCCACCAGGACGATCGTTTCGGGCAGATTGCTGGCGAGCATGTACGGTTCGTCGCCGGCGGTGGCCGAATCGAGCAGCAGGCGGCGGCCGTCGGACACGATCTTGGGGGGTGTTTCCCGGTCGCGCCGGGTGAAGCGGTCCCGCACCTTGCGCCACAGCGGCTGGCTCTTGCTGCGGTAGCCGCGGCTGAGGATGGCAACGCGCCGGCCCTTGGCGGCCAGGGTGCGGGCGAACACTTCCACGACGGGGGTTTTGCCGGTGCCGCCGGTGGTCAGGTTGCCGATGCTGACCACCATGCAGCCGAGCATCCGCTGGCGGATCAGCCGTTCCTTGTACAGGTGGTGGCGGAGCTGGACGATGCCGCGGTAAAGCTGCGACAGCGCAAACAGGCAGCCCAAAGCCACCCGGTCGCGATGACTGCGGCACCGGCCTTCGAGCAGCTCAATGATGTAGGTCTCGGCTTTTTCAGCCAGTTCACGCAGGGTCATATAGAGGCCGGCAATATGACGGTCGGCGCCGCGCTTTGCAATGGGCCCCTTGCGGGCCGGTGGGCGGCATGCTATGCTTGCCGGCATGCTGCTTGAAGGATTCACCGCCGAAGAACGCCAGTTGCTGGCCGGCCTGGCCCATCCCCGTCCGGTGCCCGCCGGGGAGACGATTCTGCACGAGGGCTTTTTCGGCGACAGTCTCTTCCTGATCACGGCTGGCCGGGTCGAGGTGCGCAAGGACATCAACGACAGCTTCTTTAAACCGCTCAAGGTGCTGGGCGAGGGGGAGTTTTTCGGCGATTTTTCCTTTCTGGGGCTGCCCTACCGTTCCGCCACCATTGTGGCGCTGGAAAACTGCGAGGTGTGGCAGCTGCCCCGGCTCAAGTTCCAGCAGCTGGTCGAGGAGCATCCGCTGCTGGGGGCCAAGTTTTACTGC
>JBAZJM010000280.1:0-5987 GCA_041651315.1 Lentisphaeria bacterium
GCCGGTACAAAGTGCTGGCCAAGGTCGGCGTGCGCAACCTGGAAGGGTTCAACAACCGCCCCCCCGAAGAGACGCCCGTGCTGGACGACGACGGCAACCCGATCCCCGCCCGTCTGCCCTACATCGTCATCGTCATCGACGAGCTGGCCGACATCATGATGACCGCCAAGGCCGACGTGGAAACCGCCCTCGCCCGCATTGCCCAACTCGCCCGCGCCGTCGGCATCCACGCCATTGTCGCCACCCAGCGCCCCAGCGTCAACGTGGTCACCGGCGTCATCAAGGCCAACTTCCCCTGCCGCATCGCCTTCCAGGTCACCTCCCAGGTCGATTCGCGCACCATCCTCGACGGCAAGGGCGCCGAAAGCCTGCTCGGCAAAGGCGACATGCTGTTCAAACCCCCGGGCGCCTCCAAGCTGGAACGGCTGCAGAGCGCCTTTGTCGCCGACGACGAGATCGACCGGGTGGTCGCCCACTGCGCCAGCCAGGCTCCACAACAGTTCGACCCCGACGTCTTCAAGGTCGCCGTCAGCGGCGACGGCGCCGGCGGCGAGGACGGCGGCGAGGTCTCCGCCGAGGACGAGGCCCTGGTCCAGCAGGCCGTCGAGATCATCCTGCGCGACCGCCGGCCCACCACCAGCTACATCCAGCGCTGCCTGCGCATCGGCTACAACAACGCCGCCCGGATCATGGAGATCCTGGAACAACGCGGCGTCGTCGGCCCCCAGATCGGCAGCGCCCAGCGCGAGATCCTCATCGACGGTGCCGGCGGCGCCGCCGGCCAGGACGAGGACGACGACGGCCTGCCCGACGAGCCGGATGACGGCCGCGACGTCATCCCCTCCGCCGCCGACCTGGCCGGCCGCGAGGACGAGCCCGAGGCGGACGACGCGGCCGCCCCCCGTAAAAAATGATGCCACCGTGAAACCGACACTCTTGCCGGTTCCTGGAGTTTGGTAGAAAACCGGCGCGCCAGCCGGTGACGCACTCCGAAGACAGCCTGAAGACTGGACTCAAACACGGGTCGCAGTCTCGTTTGAGTTCACGCTTTAGCGTGTCCGGCCTTTGGCACAAGTACGGGGGGGGGCATCTTCGTCCCGGAGGGACTGAATGAAAATAGGCAGGGGCTTCAGCCCCTGTTCCGGGAAATGAAACGATGGCGTGCCGTAGGTACGCCGCGATTGGCCGCGTCCCTGACGGCACGCGAAATGGGGGGGCGGGCAAAACAGGGGCTGAAGCCCCTGCCTATTCCCGCCCCGTCCCGCTGGGACGGGAAAACCGCAACCGTGGAGTTCCGCCAAACTTTGGTGTTGCCGTTTTCCCCGCCTTGAAGCCGGCCGAGTTTAAACGGCAAATCATAGATTTACGATATGATAATCGGGAATTGAATTCCGTTTTATTGGGCATCACGGAACCGGGGCAGACCGCCACGCAGCCGTTGCGGGACAGGTTGTTTGAAAACTCACGGCGACCAGGAAGTGGATTTTTTGATCGGTGCATGACATTTGTGTTGGTTGGGCCCCCCCCTTTTTCAAAAGGGTGGCCCCAACCTCATCCGACAAAATTGTCATACACCCCCCGCCAGTTCTGCGTTTGCATCTTGCCCCTGACGTGGATTATGTTGCCGACAAGGCGTCCGGTGGTGGCCCGGACACGCACACAACCGATTTTGGAAGGGGGCTGCGGATTCCGCATCATGAACGCTTCACCTCCGCCCATGAACGCCGCCGGTGCGCCGGCCCGGCCGCCGCGAAAATCCCGCACCGTGGTTGTGCAGGAACTGGGCCTGGTGCTGGTCGTCATCCTGCTCGCCACCATCCTCGGCCTGTACGGCTGGCATGACGCGAGCCCTGGCCGCCCCAACCTCTTCCTCAACTTCGACAACCTGATCGACGGCATCGCCACGCCGATGTCGTATTATGCGATCATGGCCGTTGGCGTGACCCTGGTGATCATCACCGGCGGCATCGACATCTCGGTCGGCGCCATCATGGCCCTCGCCGCGTTGGGCGGTGCGGCGGCCCTGCAAACCCTGCCGCCGGACGCGCCGGCCATTCAGGTCCTGCCGGTCGCCATTCTGGTGCCGATGGCCATCGGCCTGTTGTGCGGCCTGATCAATGGCGGGCTCGTCGTCGGCCTGTCGCTGCACCCGTTCATCGTCACCCTCGGCACGGTGAGCATCTTCCGCGGCCTGGCCAATGTGCTGCCGGCGGAGAAGACCCTGCCCGCCGCCGGCAAGCACCTGCCCGCCGCCTTCACCACCGGCTTCATGCGCCTCGAACTCTTCGGCATGCAGGTCATGCCCATGGTCATCATGCTGGCCTGCGTCGCGCTGGGCTGGTTTTACCTGCGCCTGATGATCGCCGGCCGCGAGACGTACGCCATCGGCGGCAACGAGGAGGCCGCCCGCTTCAGCGGCCTGAACGTCGGCGCCATCAAGCTGCGCACCTACGCCATTGCCGGCCTGGCCGCCGGCGTGGCCGGCATGGTGTCCCTGGGCCGCTTCGGCACCGCCTCGACCAGCACCGGCTCCGGCTATGAACTCACGGTCATTGCCGCCGCCGTGGTCGGCGGCGCCAGCCTGCTGGGCGGCCGCGGCACGGCCGTTGGTGCCCTGCTCGGCACCCTGGTCATCGCCCTCATCGAGAACGGCATCCTCATCCTGCGCCTCGCCCAGGAATACCGGCTGGTGATCATCGGCCTCGCCATCATCATCGCCGTGGCCCTGGACCGGCTCAGCAGCCGCCTGGGCCGCCGGCGCCCCGCACCGCTCCCGGCCGCGCCCCCGCCGACCCCGGCGGCGCCGGAAACCTAAGGGTTAGTCACCGTATCGAAATAACCGTTACAAATTATCTGTCCAAAGCGTCGGCATTGAGCGTGGCGCAGGCATTCTTGCCTGCGATTGAAAGTTGGCCGGGCATTCCTGCCCGGTCTCGGTGACTTGGGTTTTATCAATTTTAAGTGGTTTTTCAGTGTAAGTTACGCCAATGGTTGGAGGCGGGCAGGAATGCCCGCGACAAGTTTCTAGCAGGCAGGAATGCCTGCCCCACGTTCTTGGCAGCCTTCATGAATAATCCAACTTAGCGCCCCCCCCCGACCTCAAACACGGCACGCCTGCCGCCCCCGGCACCAGGAGCAACCATGAACAAACTCACCGCCTCCGCCTTGTCCCTCATCCTCGGCGCCGCCCTGGCCGGCATGACCGCCGGCGGCTGCGGCAAAAAAGCCGACTCCGGCGCCCCCGGCACCGCCGCCCCGCGCAAGATCGTCATCGGCTTCATCGGCAAAAGCCTGACCAACGACGTCTTCCAGGCAGCCCAGGCCGGCGCGCTTGACGCGGCCCGGGAGCTCGGCCCGAAATACCAGGTCACGGTCGAGATCGAGATCCGCACCCCCAACGACGAAGACGCCACCAAACAGGCCGAGGCCGTCGAGGCGCTGGCCCGGCGCGGCGTGGACGGCATCGCGCTCTCCTGCTCGGAGGCGAACACCGTCACCCCGTCCATCGACAAAGTCGTCGGCAAAGGCATTCCCGTCATCTGTTTCGATTCCGACGCGCCCAACAGCCGGCGTTTCGCCTATTACGGCACCGATGACCGCTCCTGCGGCGCCCGCATCATGGACGAGCTCGCCACCATCATGGGTGGCAAAGGCACCGTCGCCATCCTGGCCGGCAACCAAAGCGCCCCCAACCTCCAGAAGCGCGTTGCCGGCGCCCGGGAGGCCCTGGCCAAATATCCCGGGATGCGGCTCAACGAGCCCGGCATCTTCTACCACCTGGAGACCCCGGAGAAGGCCGCGGAGGCCGTGCAGAACGCGCAAAACGCCAATCCCGGCATCCAGGGTTGGGCCATGATTGGCGGCTGGCCGCTCTTCACCGCCGACGCCCTCAAGTGGCCGCCCGGCTCCGTCAAGGTCGTTTCCTGCGATGCGCTGCCCGCGGAACTGAACTATCTGCGCTCCGGGCACGTCAATGCGCTGTTCGCGCAGGACTGCTACGGCTGGGGCGCCAAATCGGTGGCCATCCTGCTGGAGAAAATCCTCAGCCAAAAGAGCCCCCCCACCCCGGTCGTCATCGACCCCCTGACCCGGGTGACCAAAGAAAATGTTGACGCGTTCGGCAAAAACTGGGACCGATGGCTCGGCAAGAAATGAATCGCCACGCACCGCCTCCCCAATTAACCGCAAAGCTCGCAGAGATCGCAAAGGTAAAACAACCTAAGAATGAGCGATTGATCTTTGTGCTCTTTGCGTTCTTTGCGGTAAAACACAAGGATCGGCTTGAACGTTGAATTGGAATAATCATCTACAGCCTTCAGTCTAACAGCCTACAGCCTGCCCCCCCCATGAACGCCCCGTTCATCCAATTCCGCGGCATCACCAAGACCTTCGGCGGCGTCACCGCCTTGGCGGAGGTTTCCCTTGGTATCGCCCGAGGCGAGTGCCACGGCCTGATGGGGGAGAACGGCGCCGGCAAATCGACCCTTGGCAAAGTGCTGGCCGGCATCCACAAACCGGACGCCGGCGAGCTGCTCATCGACGGCGTGCCGCACCGCTTCGGCTCCCCGCACGCCGCCCTCGCGGCCGGCGTCGCCATGGTCCACCAGGAACTGGCGTTCTGCCCCGACCTCAGCATCGCGGAGAACCTCTGCATGGGGCACTACCCGCGCTGCCGGGGCGGCCTGCTCCTGGACCGCAACGCCATGCGGCGCCGCGCCGGCCAACTCCTCGCCGAGATCGGGGTCACCCTGGACGTGGAGCGCCCGATGGGCGGACTCTCGACCGCCCAGGAGCAGCTCGTCCAGATCGCCGCCGCCGTCGGCAGTAATCCGCGCATCCTCGTCTTTGACGAACCCACCAGCTCGCTCTCCGAACCGGAGGCGCAGGCGCTGTTTGCACTCATCGAAAACCTGAAACGGCGCGGCATGACCATGATTTACGTCTCGCACCGCATGCCGGAACTGTTCCGGCTCTGCGATCAAATCAGCGTGTTGCGCGACGGCCGCTATGTCGGCACCCTCGCCCGCGGGCAGATGACGCCGGACGCCGTGGTCCGGATGATGATCGGCCACGCCCTCGAAACCGCGGTCCCGCAGCATCTCGCCACCCCGCCGGGCGGCGTCGTGCTGCGCGTCCGCAACCTGACATCGCCGGGCCGCTTCCAGGACGTCAGTTTCGAGGTGCGCGCCGGCGAGATCGTCGGCCTGGCCGGCCTGGTCGGCGCGGGGCGCAGCGAAACGGCCACGGCCATTTTCGGCCTCGATCCCCGCGCCACCGGCAACGTCGAGCTGGCCGGGACGCCGCTGGCGCTCCGCTCCGTCAAGGCGGCCCTGCGCGCCGGCATCGGGCTGGTGCCCGAAGACCGCAAACGCCAGGGTTGCGTGCTCGGCATGTCCTGCCGCGCCAACATCAGCATGGCCATGCTGGACCGGCTGCGCCGGCTGGGCCTCCTCGATTTCGCCGGAGAACGGCAGATTGCCGCGCGTTATTTCGACCGGCTCCAGGTCAAGGCCGCCTCGCTGGAAGCCCCGGTCAACTCGCTGAGCGGCGGCAACCAGCAGAAAATCGTCCTCGCCAAATGGCTGGCCCGCGGCGGCCGCCTGCTGATCGTCGATGAACCCACCCGCGGCGTCGACGTGGGCGCCAAAGCCGCGATCCACGCCCTGCTTGACGCCCTCGCCCGGGAGGGTCTCGCCATCCTCCTGATCTCCTCCGAGCTGCCCGAGGTCATCAGCCTCAGCACCCGGATCCTGGTCATGCGCAATGGGCGGGTCGCCGGCGAACTGCCGCACGCAGCCGCCACCCAGGACGCCGTCCTCCGCCTCATGGCCGGAGTCGGCCAGGCGGCCTAGCCTGGATAATTCATGAATTTCGGTCGCCAACGGCGACGCACGTGTTCAGCCCAGGGTTGGACAACCCTGGGGCATGAAAACAATCCCAACCCGAGTTGCACCCTGTAGGGGTGCCACATGTGAAGGTTCTTTATT
>JBAZJM010000281.1:0-5922 GCA_041651315.1 Lentisphaeria bacterium
AGCCCAGCCACTCGGGGTTCACTCGGCACACGGAAGGTTGAACGTGCGTCACCGGCGTCCCCGTAAATAGTAACCGACAAGTCGTTCCCCTGCCGGCCCGCCAAATCGGCGAGCATCCCCTGAAGGTCAGCCAAAACGGCAAGCGACCCGTCACACGCCACCGCGGCCACATCAGGATACTCCAGCCAGCGTCCGTCCGCACGGCGGCTGATCTGCCGCACCACCTCACGCCCCCGGACAAGAAAGAGGTCGTGGTATCCCACAATCCAACAAAGGTCAGCCGTCGGCTGGAAATACCATTCTTGACGGATTTTGTCGACATCGACCTTCGCCCAGCCAACCCGGCCAAATCCGTTGTCGAAATGGAGGTACTTTGGGGCATACGACACATGATCAAGGGTGAAATAGACACTGCCGTCCCTGGCCACCACGAGATGATTGATGTCGCTGCTCTCGGTCAAGTCTTCCGGGGCCGGCACGCATTGTCCAAGATGCTTTCCCGAAGCAGCAAACACATGCACAGACTGGGTTCGCCGATCCGCGACATAGACACGGTCATCCGGCCCCACTTCCACACGGTTGGGGGCGGCCAAAACGGCCGGCGCGGGCGATGCCCCCAAAATCAAGTCGACGGTTGAATTGGCCGACAGGCGGAACAGCGAGTCGCCGTCACTGGTCCAAAGCGCGCCTTGCGGAGACCGCTTGACTCCCCCTCTGACACTGAGGGGACGGCCATCCGCGAGCCGGGGCACTGACGCGGCCAAAATGGCGCCATTCGCATCCAGGCGCAGAAGTGTCTGCTTCGCATGGAAATCATAGACCAGAAAGCCCGCAGCGTGATCCGCCGCGATGTCCGTCGGGTAATTGGGCTTCCGCCCCCATGCTTTTGCGAGATCCAGGGTGCGTAGAAATTTGCCATTGGCGTCAAAGATCTGGATCGTATTCCAGCAGTTGTTCAGCAAGGCGATTTCATTCGTGCCGCAGCGGATGATGCCCACCGGACTTTGCAGTTCATCGGGCTTGCGGGAATCACCATCCTGCTCCTTGCTCCACAGCAACTTGCCCTTTGCATCAAAAAAGAAGATCCCGTCAAGCATTGAGTATTTCTGACGACGTGTCGTCAGTGCGGCAAACCTGCCATCCGGGAATCCGGCAATCGCTTCCACGCAGGGACATGCGGTGTACTCCATTTTTCTCACCGTTCCGGCCGTGAAGTCGGCGAGGAACAACTGGGCCGTGCCACCGATGTCCTGGCTTGAGACACTGACCACAAATTTCCTGGCGCCGACATTCGCCGGGTTGGAGAACCGCACCCGATCTGGAATCTTGTCGATGGGCAGGCGCAATTGCTTCAGCACATCCCCCCGCTGCGACACCAGCAAGAGGTCGGACGGAATTTTGCGGCCGGCACGCAGGACGCAGATGGCTCCATCATGATCAAACTCAAACGCCTCCACCTCCCGTATCTGCGGTTTTTCATCGGCACGAGGAACTTCCAGGGCGGCTTCTCCGAGTTTTTTCAACGACACGACGGGCAGTGGCACCGGCTTTGAGGCCGGCGGCGGCCACACATAAGGCGTTTGCGCCGTTTTGCGGACCGTCCATTTGCCGTTCGCCTGCTTCTCGACCGCATAGGAAAACCGCAGGCCGTCCCTGACCCCGTGCAGGTCAAAAGTTCCGCCGGTTCCCACCGCCAGGATTCCCCCGTCCTTCCAAATCAACCGCAGGATCTCATCCTCACGGGCGTCGTCCGCAGGGACACGGTAATCGTCATCCAACGTCAGCGTCCACACGGGCTTGCCGGCCCGGTCCACGAGCGAAAAAACACCACTGAGATGGGGAAGGTCGGCCTTCCACCAATGAATCAGGATGAACGGGGTCGATGGCACGGCCCTGGCCGCAATAATCGAGAGACTCTGCCCGACGTCAGCCATGTGGATTTTGGGCTCAAGGGTATCAATGCGCTTGCCGCTGCCGAGGTCGTAAACCCACCACTGTTCAATTCCCTGGTTGACATTGGAATCGGCGATGCGCAGGACCAGCCGTTTTGCCGGTTCGTCAAGGATCATCCCCTCGGCCACCGGGTTGGGAGTAAAATCCTCTAAATAATTACTTGCCTTGCGCGGGTATGCATCCCGCGCAACAGTGTTCCCTTCCGGCGAGAGAATCACCGCGCTGAACGTGCCAGGCTCGAGGTTCGCATCCCGGCCACGACTATACGCGTACCCGGCAACGACACCCGAGTTGGCTACTCCCGCCTCCCACAACGTGAAGGGTAACCGCTTGCTCCATAACGTCGCACCGTGTTTGGTGAACCGGTAGTCTGCCGGACCGTTCCCATAGAGATCGCGGGGATTCACCCACAGGGAATATTCGCCCGACGACGAAACGTAAGTCGCCGGATTGAGAATGGACGGTGGCAACCCGCATGCCAACGCCGTCCCACAGAGGACGACGCAGGCAAGAAAGGCAAACCTCCGTTTCATCAAAATCACCATGGCGCCGTGATGCACTCACCCCCCCGAGTTTTCACCTGAACTGCCACGCCCATGGACAAGCCCGGCCCCCTTCGCATCCAGCCGGCTGATCTCCGTCTCCTCGGAATTCCGGGTCAACTGGCAACCGGGGTGCCAATGGAGATGCACGCGTTCCCCGTCCGGCAGCTGCGGCATGCGTTCCTGGTCAACCTCGGCCAGCCATGCCACTTGTTCGGCCAGTGATTTCAGCCCGGCCGGATCGCCACCGATGAAGATCCCGTTTTCGTTGCGGGAGATTTCAATCTGGCCGATGATTTCCGGCGGTCGGTGTTTCATTAAGGACAGCTACTCGGTCCAGATGGCCACTTTGACCGGGCGGCGCAGCACGGTGTCCTTGCCCGGCGGCTCGGCATGCACCTCGTGGTCGCTGTTGAAGTGCAGACCGCGGCTTTCCTTGCGGGCCCGGGCGCAGTCGATGATCATCTCGGCCACCGACGCGATGTTGCGCAACTCAACCAAATCGGGGGTGATGGTGAAGTCCCAGTAATACTTCTCAATCTCCTGGCGGTGCAACCGGGCCCGGGCTTTGGCGCGCTCCAGCCGCTTGTCAGTGCGGACAATCCCCACATAATCCCACATGAAGCGGCGGATCTCCTCCCAGTTGTGGGTGATGACGACCAGTTCATCGGAGTCACGGGCATTGCCGCTGCTCCAGCCGGGGATGGCGTCCAGCGGCACCGGCGGCGTCTCCAGGCGGCGGGCGGCGGCGTGGGCGACGGCGTTGTGCGCCAGCACCAACGCCTCCAGCAAGCTGTTGCTGGCCAGGCGGTTGGCGCCGTGCAGGCCGGTGCAGGCCGTTTCGCCGATGGCGTAAAGATGGCGCACCGTGCTGCAGCCGTCCACGGTGGCGCGCACGCCGCCGCAGCAATAATGCGCGGCCGGCACCACCGGGATCAGATCCTTGGCCATGTTGATGCCAAACTCCAGGCAGGTGGCAAAAATATTGGGGAAGCGCCGGCGCAGGAAGGCTTCCGGATGATGCCGGATGTCCAGGTAGGCGCACGGCTGGCCGCCGCGCTTGAGTTCGTTGTCAATGGCCCGGGACACGATGTCGCGCGGGGCCAGGCTCTTGAGCGGATGGTAATCCTGCATGAACTCGACATAGTCGCCGCCCCGCTTGACCTTGAGCACCGCCCCCTCGCCACGCACCGCCTCGCTGATCAGGAACGACTTGGCCCGCGGATGAAACAGGATGGTCGGGTGGAACTGGAAGAACTCCATGTTGGAGATCTCGGCCGAGGCGCGGTAGGCCATGGCGATGCCGTCACCGGTGGCCACGTCGGGATTGCTGGTGTAAAGGTAGACCTTGCCGGCGCCGCCGGTGGCCAGAATGGTGCAGCCGCTGACGATGGTCTTGATGCGGTTGGTGCCGCGTTCCAGCACGTACGCCCCCAGGCACCAGTTCTCCCGCTGCCAGTTGACATGGCGGGTGGTGATCAGGTCGACGGCAATGTGGTTCTCCCAGATTTCGATCCGCGGTTCGGCGCGGCAGCGCTCCAGCAGCACGCGGACAATCTCCCCGCCGGTGATGTCGCCGGCATGCAGGATCCGGCGCTGGCTGTGCCCGCCTTCGCGCCCCAGATCAAAGGTCTCGGCGTCCGGCGCCGCCGCGCCCGCGGCCGCCATCTCGCCATGGGTGGTGAAGTGGATGCCCATCGCCAGCAGGTCGCGGATGCGGGCCGGGCCGTCGCTGACGATTTGCCGCACCACCTCGGGGCGGCACAGGCCGGCGCCGGCGTCCAGGGTGTCTTGGAGATGCGATTCAAAACTGTCGCCTTCGGCAATCACGCAGGCAATGCCGCCCTGGGCATAGCGGGTGTTGCACTCATCGGCGGTCCGCTTGGTGACCAGCAGCACCCGGCCGTGTTCCGCCGCCTTCAGGGCGGCATACAGCCCGGCCACTCCCGAACCGATGATCAAAAAATCACACTGCTGCCGGTCGTTGACCGAAACGCTGCCCATGGTGTCCTGTCTTCATCATGCCTGACGCCGCGACGTCTGCCGCGGCCGGCTTCCCACACACCATACCCACCGCCACGGGGAAATGCAACGGTATATTGAAAATGCCTCCCAGGAGAGTTTCAGGGCCGGATAACGACGCGACCGCCGGGAGCGTGAGTGACCGGTCAAACCACGCCCCGCCGCCGGGATTTTCCATGCCAGAACTTGCCGGTTCTTTTCTTTCCATCGACCAGAATTCGAACGTGTTCTGGGACACCCTGCCCAAGCTGGCCGCCCTGGCCCGGCGCGGGTTGGCGGGCCGGCATTGCGTCGAGGACATTGATGTTGCCTTCACCCGCCAGGGCGCGGCCCCCGGCGCCGCCCCGGCCCTCGAACCCGAGCGCTACTACCGCAGCGGCAATTCGGATTGGGGCGCCGCCCTGTTCTACACCGCCTTTTTGGGCCGCAATCCGGTCAACCCGCGCGACCTCGAGCCCTGCACCGGCCAAACGACCGCGGCGCTGGCCCGCCAGCTTGAGCTGCCGCTCGACGCCTTTTATGAGCAGTATGCCGTATCCGACAACTGGCAGCTGACCGGCCCCAGTTACCTGGCCGGCGATGACGGCTGGCACCGCTGCATGGGGGATCTGGGCACCGCCGAGACGGCACCGTTCCTGCGCCAACTGCTCGCCCTGGCCCGGCGCGACCTGCTGGAACGCTTTCCCGAACCGGCCGCCCAAACCCGCATCACGGCGTGGTTCGACCAGGAAACCGCGCGCCTGGAAAAGCTTCTGGGCGAACAGGCCGGCGGGTCACTGGCACACCTCTACCAAGCCTGGACCCGGGCGCATGTGCCGGACCGTGTGGCCATCGGCACCACCGCGGACTGGTTCCAAGCCCATGGGGACCTGCGCCTGCCGGCCCTGTTCATCCGCCACTATGCGGCCTGCGCCGCCCTGTACAACGAAGCCGTGGCGGCCACCCGCACCGGCCAGGCCCCCCTGCACACCGAACGGGGCGACCTGCCCTTCTTCGCCGTCTTCCGCCGCCAGGGCCGCCTGGTGCGCGCACCGCTGTCCTGCCAAGACGGCTGGCTGGCGGCTGGGCCGGTGCGCTGGCGCCTTCCCGCCACCGGCGCAACGGCGGCGACTTTGGCCGAAACCTGGCGCCAGGACGGCGTCCTCTGCGTGGCCGGCAAGGCCCTGCTGCTGGTGCTCCAGGCACGTTCCGCCCCCCATGGCGCCCCCCTCGCCCTGCCGCACCGCGGCTCCCTGTACATGCCGGCCGCCTATGAACTTCAGCGGCGCCTGGCCGCCAACGGCTTCCTGGACTGGCCAGTGGCCCCGGTCTGGCGTGTCCGCTTCCACTTCTTCGACCGTTGGCGCGACTGCCCCACCCGGGTGCGCGTTCCGGCCTGGCTGGCCGGCGTCTTTCAGCAGGACGA
>JBAZJM010000282.1:0-5911 GCA_041651315.1 Lentisphaeria bacterium
GGCCGACATCAGCCTCAACGACATGGTCAATTTCGCCGCCATCAAGGCGCTGAAACTGCATCCGGCGGTCAATGCCGAGTTCATTGGCGGCAAGGTCTACACGCGGCCGGCGGTGAACTTCGGGTTCGCCTGCGACACGCCCAAGGGGCTGATGGTTCCGGTCATCCGCAACGCCCAGAACCTGACCCTGAACCAGCTGGCGGCGGCGACCAAGGCGATGGCCAAGGCGGCGCAGGAAGGCAAGATCAACCCCGACGACCTGGCCGGCGGCACCTTCACGGTGTCCAACCTCGGCGTGTTCGGCATCTCCTCGTTCACCCCGGTGATCAACGCGCCGCAGGTGGCGATCCTCGGCGTGTGCGGCCTGGAACTGAAGCCGGTGCGCCGCAAGAGCGGCGAGGTGGTCTTTGCCGAGCACATCGGCTTCTCGCTGACGCTGGACCACCGGGTCATTGACGGCGCGCCCGGCGCCAAGTTCCTCAAGACCCTGCGGGAGATCATCGAAAGCTTCGACCTCGTCTGCATGGCGGGGTGACCTTATAAATACATTCACCACGAAGGCACGAAGGGCACGAAGATAAATCGAAGGAAATTCGGAGCGATGGAATTCGATCCGTTATCCAATCGCGTTATCGGTTGTGCATTGGAGGTGCATCGTGTGCTTGGGCCGGGGCTGCTTGAGTCGGTGTATGAAGAATGCCTGGCCCGTGAATTGGCCGGGCAGGAGATCACGTTTCGGCGCCAAGCGGAATTGCCCATTGCCTACAAGGGAGAACTGATTTCTGCGACTTACCGTGTGGATCTGTTGGTGGAGGATCAACTCATCGTCGAACTGAAAAGCGTCGAGGAACTGATCCCCATCCATCATGCGCAACTGCTCACCTATCTGAAGCTGAGCAATCTTCGCACGGGTCTTCTCATCAACTTCAACGTATCTTTGCTGAAGCAAGGGATTAAGCGCCTTGTGCTTTGATCCCAGCTTCGATCCAACTTCGTGTGCTTCGTGTCTTCGTGGTGAAAGGATTTTAACGATCATGTATGATTTGATTGTCATTGGCGCCGGGCCGGGCGGGTATGAGGCGGCGGCCTATGCCGCGACGCGGTTCGGCAAGAAAGTGGCGCTGATTGAGAAAAAGGCGCTGGGCGGCACCTGCCTGAATGTGGGCTGCATCCCGACCAAGACGCTGTTGCGGAGTGCGCGCGCCCTGGAGGACTGCCATGCGGCCGGCCTCTACGGCGTGGACGGCGCCGAGACGGCGAAGCTCGACCTGAAGAAGGTGCAGGCGCGCAAGGCCAAGGTGGTGGCGACCCTGAATAAGGGCATCGCCTCCATGTTGCAGAAGGCCAAGGTTGAGGTCATCACCGGCGAGGCCAAGCTGGCCGGTCGCGGCAAGGTGACGGTGGGCGACCGGACCTTGGAAGCCGCCAACATCCTGCTGGCCACCGGTTCCGCGCCGGCGGCGCCGCCGATTCCGGGGTTGAAGGACAACCCGGCGGTGGTCGATTCCACCGGTATTTTGGAAGTGCAGGAGGTGCCGGCGTCGCTGGTCGTCATCGGCGGCGGTGTGATCGGGCTGGAGTTCACCTGTTTCTTTGCCGAACTGGGCACCAAGGTGACGGTGGTGGAAATGCTGCCGCGGATCGCGCCGGTGATTGACGAGGAGATTTCGAGCCGCCTGCAGCAGGCGATGAAGAAGACCGGTGTGGAGTTCAACCTCAACTGCAAGGTCAGCAAGGTCGAAGGCAACACGCTCACCTTCCTCGACCAGGCCGGGCAGGTGCAGACCCGCACGGCCACGCTGATCCTCAACGCCACCGGCCGCGTGCCGGTGTTGAAAGAGATTGGGCTGGAGGCGGCCGGCGTCGACTTTGACCGGCGCGGGGTCAAGGCCGACGAATGCGGGCGGACCAATGTGCCGGGCGTGTGGGCCTGCGGTGACGTCACCGGGCGCTGCCAGTTGGCGCACGCCGCCACCCGCGAGGGCATGGTGGCCGTCAACAATATGTTCGGGCGGCCGGACCGCATGCGTTACAACGCGGTGCCGTCGGTGGTCTATACGCACCCGGAAGTCGCCAGTGTCGGCCGCACCGAGGATGAATTGAAGAAGGCCGGTGTGGCGTACAAGAAGGCGCTGATGCCGATGGGCATTGCCGGCCGGTTCCTGGTCGAGTACGAGGGGCAGGCGGGCAGCGTCAAGGTGCTGGTGGGCGAGAAGTACGGTGAAGTGCTCGGCGTGCACATGATCGGCGGCGGCTGCGGCGAGTTCATCGCCACGGCGGCGGCCATGGTCGAGCTGGAGCAGCGCGTCGAGGACGTCCGCGAGATCATCTTCCCGCACCCGACCGTCAGCGAGGCGCTGAAGGAGACGATCCTGCATACGCATTGAGCGCGTTGCACGCTCAATCAAGAGCGCCAACGGCGCGTTTTATAACAGCCTGGGGCAACGCCCCAGGTTTTGGAACGTAACCTTAATTAAGGGCTGAAAGCCCGTTTCATGTCGTATGCCTCAATCGCTTGCCAACGTCATCATCCATCTCGTGTTTAGCACGAAAGACCGGGCACCGGTACTCGGGCCGGCGGTCTTGGCGTCACTACATGCGTATTTGGCGACGGTGGTGCGGGAAGCGGGGTGCGATTGTCCACGGGTTGGCGGTTGCGCAGACCATGTGCATTTGGCTATCCGTCTCTCGCAGACAGAATCGATAGCGCATCTTGTGGAAGAAATCAAAACCGCGTCTTCCCACTGGTTAAAAGGCCGTCAACTCCCCGAATTGGCGGGATTTTCGTGGCAGCGCGGATACGGCGTTTTTTCGGTTGGTCCGTCTGATTTGGCGGCATTACTGGCGTATGTCGACTGCCAGGAAGAGCATCATCGGACACGGACGTTTCAGGAAGAGTACCGGGCGTTTCTCTCCAAGTACGGAGTTGAACATGATGAGCGATATATGTGGGACTGATGGGAGGCGATGAAACGGGCCTTCAGCCCTCAACGTCAATATGCTAAAACCTGGGGCGTTGCCCCAGGCTGTTATGAGATCGGGCCTTTGGCCCTGCCAAAGCCCAATACAACCATAAGGGTTACGCTAACACCGAGTGATAGAAGAGGTCAGCCTTTTCCCCAAGTCCAGTATACGGAGAGCATAAGGCAATGGTTCATGAGCGCCAACGGCGCGTGTTATAACAGCCTGGGGCAACGCCCCAGGTTTTAGGCCGTGTCACAACATAGGGTTGAAAGCCCGATTCATGTTTTGAGAACCCCGAATAAAAACCACCAAACCACCAAGGAAAGCATCCGATGCCGAAAATTCAAGAAATCCATCCCGAGGTCGTGTTCGCCAAGGACAAGATCAAGTTCAAGGACATCCTGGTCAATGCCTACGACAAGAGCATTGAGCAGGAGCTGAAGGCCAAGACGTTCACCACGGCGGACTTGGTCGCGATCTACCACGACATGTGCGTGCTGCGCGAGTTCGAGAACACCCTGAACGAGATCAAGATCAAGGGCAAGTACAAGGAGATCACCTACAACCACGCCGGTCCGGCGCACCTGTCCATGGGGCAGGAGTCGGCGGCGGTCGGCCAGGCCTTCGCGCTCAAGGTCGAGGACCACATCTTCGGCTCCCACCGCAGTCACAGCGAGATTCTCGCCAAGGGGCTGTCGGCGATCCGCGAACTGGATGACGCGGCGCTGACCAAGCTGATGAAGGACTTCTTCGGCGGCGCCACCCTCAAGGTGGTCGAGGCCGGGCACAGCGGCAGCGTCAAGGAACTGGCGCGCAAGTTCCTGATCTACGGCGCGTTCGCCGAAATTTTCGCCAAGGTCACCGGTTTCAACAAGGGCGCCGGCGGCAGCATGCACTGCTTCTTCACGCCGTTCGGCATCTACCCCAACAACGCCATCGTCGGCGGCTCCGGCAGCGTCACCCCCGGCGCGGCGCTGTTCAAGCGGGTCAACCGCAAGCCCGGCATTGTCGTCTGCAACATTGGCGACGCCTCCTTTGGCTGCGGCCCGGTGTGGGAAGGCATCCAGTTTGCCAGCATGGACCAGTACCGTGAGCTGTGGGACAAGAGCCTGGGCGGCGGGTTGCCGATTCTCTTCAACTGTTTCAACAACCACTACGGCATGGGCGGCCAGACCTGTGGCGAGACCATGGGCTACAAGTTCCTGGCCCGCATCGGCGCCGGCGTCAATCCGGAACAGATGCACTCTGAGCGTGTCAACGGCTACGACCCGCTGGCGGTGATCGACGCCGTCCGCCGCAAGAAGGCGATCCTCGCCGAGGGGCGCGGCCCGGTCCTGCTCGACACCGTCACCTACCGCGTCTCCGGCCATTCGCCCTCCGACGCCTCCAGCTACCGCAGCAAGGAGGAGATCGAGCGCTTCATCGCCGCCGATGCCATTCCCGCCTACGCCAAGCGCCTGACCGAGGCCAAGGCCGCCTCCGCCAAGGAGCTGGGCGCGGTCAAGGACGGCGTGGACGGCCTGGTGTACGAGATGTTCAAGCTGGCCGTGGACATGGAGAAGTCGCCGCGTGACCCGCTGACCTCCGAGTTCCTCGGCACCGTCATGTTCTCCAATAAGAAAGTGGAGAAATTCGACGACCGCCAGCCCGAGGTCAACCATCCGTATGCCGACAACCCGCGCGTCAAGCAGATCAAGGACAAGTTCCGCTTCGCCCTCGACGCCAGCGGCAAGCCGCACCCGAAGATGAAGCAGTACAACCTGCGCGACGGCCTCTTCGAGGCGGTCATGCACCGTTTCTACATCGACCCCACCCTGGTGGCGTTCGGTGAAGAGAACCGTGACTGGGGCGGCGCCTTCGCCGTCTACCGCGGCATGACCGAGGCGCTGCCGTACCACCGGCTGTTCAACTCGCCGATCTCCGAGGCCGCCATTGTCGGCGCCGCGGTCGGTTACGCCCTGGCCGGCGGCCGGGCCATTGCCGAGCTGATGTACTGCGACTTCCTGGGCCGTGCCGGTGACGAGACCTTCAACCAGCTGTCCAAGTGGCAGTCGATGTCCGGCGGCATTCTCAAGATGCCGGTGGTGCTGCGCATCTCGGTCGGCGCCAAGTACGGCGCCCAGCACTCGCAGGAGTGGTCCGCGCTGCTCAACCACATTCCGGGCCTCAAGGTGGTGTATCCGGTGACCCCGTACGACGCCAAGGGCATGATGAACAGCGCCCTGGCGGGCACCGACCCGGTGGTCTTCCTGGAAAGCCAGACCGCCTATGACATGGGCGAGATCTTCCACCAGGGCGGCGTGCCCGAGGGCTATTACGAGATCGACCTGTCCGAGCCGGACGTCAAGAAGGAAGGCAAGGACCTGACCATCATCACCTTCGGCCCGACCCTGTACAAGGCGATGGACGCCGCCAAGGAACTGGCCAAGTACGGCGTGGACGCCGAGATCATCGACCTGCGCACGGTCAACCCGCTGAACTACGACAAGCTGGTGGCCAGCGTCAAGAAGACCGGCAAGGTGCTGCTGGCCAGCGAGGCGGTCGAGCGCGGCAACGTCCTGCACAACGTGGCGGCGAACCTGACCCAGCTGTGCTTCGACCAGCTCGACGCCCCCCCGGTCGTGGTTGGCGCCCGCAACTGGATCAGCCCCGCGGCCGAGCTGGAGACCATGTTCTTCCCGCAGCCGGGCTGGCTGGTGGATCTCATCCATGAGCGCATCCTGCCGCTCAAGGGCTACACGCCGAAGAGCAACCAGACGCTGGGCGAACTCCAGCGCCGCGCCCGCCTGGGCGTGTAACGGCGAAGCCCGTTGGTTTCGAAGCCCGCCGCCCGTCTGGGGTGGCGGGCTTTTTGTACGTCAGGCATGACATGTCACTGGGGTGGAAGTCCCCCAAGAGCCGAGGTGAACCGGAATCTGTAAGCTGAAGGCAATGGCGTCGTCGCGAG
>JBAZJM010000283.1:0-5909 GCA_041651315.1 Lentisphaeria bacterium
CCGGTCGGCGACGGAGTCATGGGGCGCATTCTGGACGTCACCGGCGAGCCGGTGGACGAGTGCGGCCCGGTCGCCGCCGAGAAGCGCTACCCCATTCACCGCGCCGCGCCGCCCCTGGTCGACCAAAGCACCTCGCCCCAAGTGCTGACCACCGGCATCAAGGTCATCGACCTGATCTGCCCCTTCCTCAAGGGCGGCAAGGTCGGCGCCTTCGGCGGTGCCGGCGTTGGCAAGACCGTGGTCATCATGGAACTGATCAACAACATCGCCAAGCAGCACGGCGGTTATTCCGTGTTTGCCGGCGTCGGCGAGCGCACCCGCGAGGGCAACGACCTTTATCATGAGATGGCCCAGGCCGGCGTCATCAACACCAAGGAGCTGGCCAAGTCCAAGGTCGCCCTGGTTTACGGCCAGATGAACGAACCGCCCGGCGCCCGCTTGCGCGTCGCCCTGTCCGCCCTGGCCATCACCGAGTATTTCCGCGATGAGAAGGGGCAGGACGTGCTGCTCTTCATCGACAACATCTTCCGTTTCTCCCAGGCCGGCTCCGAGGTCTCCGCGCTGCTTGGCCGCATCCCCAGCGCCGTGGGGTATCAGCCGACGCTGGCCGCGGAAATGGGCGAGCTGCAGGAGCGCATCACCTCCACCAAGCACGGTTCCATCACCTCGTTCCAGGCCGTCTATGTGCCGGCCGACGACTTGACGGATCCCGCGCCCGCCACCACCTTCGCCCATTTGGACGCCACCATTGTGCTGGACCGCGCCATCGTCGAGCAGGGCATCTTCCCCGCCGTGGATCCGCTGGCCTCCAGTTCCCGGGCGCTGGCCCCCGAGATTGTCGGGCAGGAGCATTACGACGTGGCCCGCGGCGTCCAAAAGATCCTCCAGCGGTACAAGGATCTTCAGGACATCATCGCCATTCTCGGCAGGGACGAGCTGTCGGCCGAGGACAAGCTCACCGTGTACCGCGCCCGCAAAATCCAGCGCTTCCTCTCCCAGCCGTTCACGGTGGCCGAAGTCTTCACCGGGCGTCCCGGCAAACAGGTCACGGTTGCCGACACTGTCCGCGGCTTCAAGGAAATCCTCGACGGCAAGCACGATGATGTGCCCGAAGGCAACTTCTACATGAGGGGCGGCATCGAGGAAGTGCACGAAGGGTGACGGTGGCCGCCGCCCGCCAGGAACAGGGCCGGCAGGGTCAAGCCAAAACGCAATCGCCCCACAGCGGCAGACGGGGTGTGAAAGACGGATCATGGCGGAGACGTTTCAACTCGAAGTGCTGTCGGTTGACGGCCGGATCCTGGACACCCAGGTGGAGTATGCCTCCTTTACCGGGGCGGAGGGACAGTTGGGCGTTTATGCGCACCATGTCCCGCTGATCACCCGGCTGGAGGAGGGCGAGGTCACCTATCTGGTCGGCGGCGCCAGCCATGTCCTGGCGGTTGGCACCGGCGTGATCAAGATCACCGGCCGCAGCGTCACGGTCATTACCGACATGGCCATCAATGCCGACGGAGTGGACCAGGCCCGCATTGCCGAGGCCCGGAAACTGGCCCTTGAACGCCGGCACGAACGGTTGTCCGACACGGAGTCGGCCACCATCACGTCGATGCTGGCCCACACCCTGACCGAGCTGCGCGCCGGCCGCCGCCGCGGTTCCGGCTCGCCGTCGTCCGGCCGCTAGCCTGGATTATATCCATGAAGGCCAGACACGCTAAAGCGTGAACTCAAACGCAAGGCGCCTCGGGTTTGAGTCCAGCCTTCAGGCTGTCTTCGGAGGGCGGCGTCGCAGCCGCCGGCACTCCGGCTCCCTATTTCACGGGGGTGATGCGCAACAGGACCGGCTGGAGCGGCTGGAGGCTGAACGCGCTCGCGGCCGGCCGGCAGGCGACCAGATCCTGCACGGTGAAGGGGGCCGCGGACTGGGAAAGCAGCTTCACCGGCTTCTCCGCCTCGTTGTAGTTGCAGGCGTTGAGCAGGAAGCTGCCGCCCGCCTCGGGAATCAGTTTCCAATCGATGCCGGTCAGGCTGTCCTGGGCCTGTAATTGGAAGGGCAGCGCCCCCAGTCTGGCGTCCGCCAGGGCGGTGACGGCCGCGACAACGGGCGGTTCCACCGTCAAGGGCACGCCCAGCGCGGTCAGTTTCAACTTGCCGAGGTCGAGCGGCTTGCCGTACTCGTCTTTTTCAAAGGCCGGGGCATCGGCGGCGATGACCGCAAGCTTGGACTTGGCCAGGGCGGCGATGGTGGCCCGGCCGGCCCGGCTGGCCGCCGGCAGGAACAGAAGTTTGGCCGTCCCGAAACGTCCCTCGCAGATCTGTTTCTCGCTCAGGAAGCCAAGCTTGCGCCCGGTGAAGGAAAGGGTCTGGAACAGCGTGGCGGTCGACTCCAGGTAGCGCGGGTCGAGGATGGCCGAGGCCTGGGAATAATAAATGGCGACTTCCGGCTCGGCGTCAAAGAAGGTCTTGACCTCCTTCGCCAGGCGCATGGCGTCCTGGGTGGCCGCGCTGGCGGCGTAGATGTTGAGGGGGCGCCGGTAGATGTCATAGGTGAAGTCGTGCTTCTCCTTGAACATCGGGTAGGTGTAGTCCTCCCAAACCCACAGGGCGCTGGAGCCCAGGCCGTACAGGTGCTGCTGGAACATCGCGGTGTAGATGAAATCGTAGGGGCGCGGCGTGTCGCTGCGGTCTTCGATGATGTGGTTCTCGGAGTTGACGATCTCGGCCTTTCTGAAGGAGCGCTGGAGGGTGAAGGACATGGCGCTGTCGTTCCAGTTCGCCTGCCAGTGGCCCCGTTTGTAGACGAACTCGCTGTCGTTGCCGTTGAGGTCCGATAACGCCGAGAAGCGCTCGGGATCGACATTGTATTCCTTGAACAGCACCGGATTGATCGCCGCATGGTTCATGATCTTGACATGAACCGGCATGTCCGGCCACTCGGCCTTGACGGCGGCGGCGAGCTCCCGGTGCCAGTCGGCGAAGTACTGCTGGGCGAAGTCATGGTAGTCGAAGAGCCGGCCGTCACAGTCCTTGCGCCAGGCGGGGACGGAGTCGCCGGCCGCGGCCGCGAAGGAGGGCAGGGCGGTGCCCCAGGCGGCGTTGAGCGCCGCGACGGTCCGGTATTTCGTTTCCAGATGCTTGGCGAAGTCCACCGTGAAGAAGTCCTTGGAGAAGCTGGAGCGGAAGGTCGGCTCGTTGGCCAGGCAGAGGCTTTGGATCTGGTCGCTGTGGGGCAGCTTACGAAGCGCCTTCACCGTCTCTCGGAAGTAGGCGTTCATCAGCCGGCGCACATAGGGGGCGCCAAACTTGAAGCCGATGAAGCCGGTGTCCGCCTTCAGTTCCGGATATTTTTCCAGCACCCACTCCGGGAAATAGTGCGGGGACATGAGCAGGATCATGTTGGTGTTGTTTTCGGCACAGCGGTTGAGCGCCCAGCTCCAATGCCGTTCAATATCGGTGGTGTCGACGATGAAGGAACCATCCGGGTTTTCCCCTTTGATGACCGCCCGCGGCCCGCCGGTCTCGATCTGGATCGCGTTGTGCCCGAGGGAGCTAAGGAGTGGCAGCTCCTCAACGCACTTGCCGAAGTGGCCGTAGCCGGAATAGATGGCGGGGACCCAGGCGCCGTCCTTGCCCTTGGCCATGAACCAGCCGTTCTGGAGGCGGGGGGCGGCGGCGGCCACGGGGGTGAAGGCGTATTGCGGCGCCTGGGGGGTGGCCTTGAGGTCGGCCACCAGGGCGTAACCGCGTTGCAGCAGGTCGTTGAGTTCGGCCAGGGTCTGGAGGCCGCGCTCACCGTAGAAGATCCGTTCCTGGTTGGCGACGGTCATTGTGGCGTCCTTGGCGAGCAGTTCGGCGCGGGTGCGGCAGATGGCGAGCAGCGCGGTGAGGCGCGCATGGTTGACGCCGGCGGCCAGGCAGGGCAGGGCGGCCTCTTCAAGCTTGGCGAACTCCGCATTGAACGTCGCCAGCCCCAGTTTCATCTCGTTGAAGGAATCCTTCTTCACGATGGAGGCCTGGCCAACGGGGCGTCCGTTCGCCGTGGCGGTGAAGGTGATTGGGCCGGGGGGAAAGTCGGCCAGGTCGAGGTCAAGTTCGGCCAGGGAAAAGCTGCCGGGGCCGGGGGCGCCGACGCCTTTTGCGGACACCGCAAAACGCTTGTGGGCTCCGTTGGCGCTGCGGGCGTGGAGGGTCATGAGGCCGGGGGCGCCGGGAACCGCCAGCTTGCCCGCCAGCTTGTCCATGGCGATGCGCCCGCGGAGCATGAGCGCCGGCGCCTGGCGCCCGTCGTCCAGGACGAACAGGGTGTTGTGGACGGCGCTCTTGGCGTCGTGGATGCCGCTCTGCAGGAAGGCGACCCGCCGGCCGGCACCGTCGCTCTCATTGATGATGAGATTGGCGGAAAGAAAGCCCCGGCGGCGGTCGACCGCCTTGAGGAAGCTCCAGGGGAATTTCGCCGCCAGAAAATAACCATCGCGGGTCTTGACGCTTTTCAGCTCGGCCTCCTTGGCGGTGAGAGGGCGGTAGAGGTTGTAACACCAGGATTCGGGACTGGCACCGTCCTCGCCGGGCGAGAGGCCGATTTCCACGGTCTGGGCGTCGGGCGGCTCGGAGAAGGAGGCGTTCTGGTCGATGAGCAGTTGGACGGAGTCGCCGCGCCACAGGCTTTCGCCCCGGACCGTGGCCAGTTCATTGTCGGTGACCTCCACCAGGAAGGTCAGGCCGCTGTCATCATAGGCGAAGGCGGCTCGGGCGGAGAAGTCGGCTGGCGCTGGCATGACAGCGGGGGAAAAGTGGATGGCATCGGCCGGCAGGGCCAGCGCCGGCAGGCCGGCGGGGATGCGGTCCAGGGCGGCCAAGGGCACGGTGAGCCGCTGCGTGGCGTAGAGCCCGTTCTCCTGGCACTCGGCGGGCGCGACCGGGACCAGGGCGTTCACGGGGCGGATCTCTAGCTTGGAAATGAGCAACTCCTGGGTCAGATCTTCAGTGACGACGCGCATCACATCCGTGCCGTCAAAGGCAAACGCCGGGGCGTCGGGGGTGAAGTCGAATTCGAAACGTTTCCATTCTCCGGGAATGTCACCCACGGCGAAGCGCCGGTCCCACGCCTTGCCGAAAATGAAGAGAAAACCGTTTGCCGCTTCGCCTTTGGCCCAGAAAGAGACCCGGTATTTCTCCCCCTTGGCCAGGGTGAGCGTCTGGTCGAGTTCGGCGGCGACATGTTCGAAACGCTTGGAGGCGTTGGTGATGCGGAGGGCGTTGGTGCCGCCGAGGCCGGCGCCGGGAACGAGGGTCATGGCAGCCTGGACACCGTTGTGTTCCGCGTAGGTCCAACCGTCTGGATGCCCGCCGGCCGGCCCGGCAAAGACGCCGTTGGTCACGACCGAGCCGCAGGGATCGGCGGCCAGCGCGGCCGGGATGAGCAGGGTGGCGGTGAGCAGGGCGGCAAATTTCATGGCAGTGTCCTGTGGTGGCCGGAACGTCCAGCTCCGGATGCGCAATGTTTTTTTCTTGGAATGAGCCACCGGAGCAGCTGCTCCGGCCTGGAGTTTGGCACAGCTTAACGGGTACGATTTTCCCGTCCCAGCGGGACGGGGCGGGAATAGGCAGGGGCTTCAGCCCCTGTTTTGCCCCCACCCCATTTCGCGTGCCGTCAGGTACGCGGCGAATCGTGGCGTACCTACGGCACGCCATCTTTTCATTTTCCGAAACAGGGGCTGAAGCCCCTGCCTATTGTCATTCAGTCCCTCCGGGACGAAACCGTCCCCCAAAAACATATTTGTGCCAAACTCCAAGACCAATAGCCCGGCGGGACGTTGCCGTTGCGCGACCAGCGCTCAGCTACAGCTGGCGCATTTACGACGCGGTTTGCCTGGCGGGGCCGGTGCTGTCCCGGACCATCAGCTTGTAGT
>JBAZJM010000284.1:0-5893 GCA_041651315.1 Lentisphaeria bacterium
GCGGTGGGGATCATCGAGATGAAGGTCGGCAAGGGCATCTTTGTCGCCGATTTCAGTTTGGGGGGGGTCTTGGAACGGTATCATCCCATGCTTTCCCCAAACGTCAGAGACTGGCAATGCCTGAAGGAGGCCCGCCTGGCCATTGAGCTGGGGATCGTCGAACTGGCCGCGGAACGGGCGACCCCGGAGGATGTCGACCAGCTTCGTGCCGTGATCGCGAAGATGGAAAAAACCAGGACCGCCGGGAAAATGCGGGAGTTGGACATCGGCTTTCATCAGACCTTGGCGCAAATCGCGCGCAGTCCGCTGTTGACAGAATTCAGCGGGGTGTTGCGGAAGTTTTTCATGCTCGCCCGCGAAGGGGAGAAAATGGCCGGCCGGCGCCCGCCGGCGGAAACCCAACAGATCACGGCCGCCACCCACCGGGAACATCACGCCCTGGTGGCCGCCATTGCGGCGGGGGACAAGCTTCTGGCGCGAAAACGGATCAGCGAACATTTGGCGGCGCCAACGGACCTGGACCTGGACACAAGGGGACCAACATGAAAACGGATTCGTTTCTGCAACCGGGATTGCGGAGTCTGGCCACGGCGGTGCTGGCCGCCACCGTAGGAGAGAAGGCAATGGCAGTCGAACTAGTTCTTCATGAACCGGTCGTGGTGTCGCAGGCGCCGGTGGGGGTCAACAACTGGGGTCCCTGGCAATTCCCGCTCCTGCAGCGGTTGGCCGACGGGCGGCTGCTGGCCGAGTTTCAGAAAGGTGCGGATTCCGCCACCGATTACGGCCTGCCGCTGGGACAGGCGGTGTCCGACGATGACGGGGCCAGCTGGCACGAGGTTTCGGCACCGGGGCTGACGGCCGGCCTGCGGCTGCCCAACGGCGACGAATTGCGGGCGATTCAGCAACCATCCGTGCCGCTGAAAGGGCTGGCCATGCCCAAACCGTGGGCGGTGGTCCCCGGTTCCTATGACGCCGTGGTGCAGACCTACTATTGGCGCGCCGAGCTGCCGGCCGACCTTCCCAAAGGGTGGGCGTTCCTGCGCCGGCGGGCGGGGGGAACGGAATGGGTAAAGGAACTGGCGCAAGTCACGGTTCCGGACCAGGTGGAGTACGCCACGGAGGGTGTGTACGTGGTGCCGTTTCTTGACCAAGACCGCATTCAGGTGGCGCCGGACGGACGGTTGCTGGCCATGCTGTATGTCCGCCCGCAAATGTCACGCCACCGCACAGTGGATCGCCGCTATCTGTCCATGATGCTGGAGTCGGCGGACCAGGGGCTGAGCTGGACGTGCAAGAGCACCATCCCCTATTGCCCGGATCCCAAGGCCGACCCCGACTGGGACGCCCGCGACGGGTTTACGGAACCGCAGTTCGGCCGGTTGCCAGACGGGTCCCTGCTGGCCCTGATGCGGACCTCGGACGGCAACAGCCGCGGCCCGCTGTATGTGACGCGGTCGGCCGACGGCGGCGCATCTTGGGAGAAACCCCGGGTCTTCAACGGCCAGGCCGGTTCCTGGCCGCAGATCATGAGCCTAAACAATGGCGTCACCCTGGTTTCCTATGGCGCGCCCGGGGTTTATCTCTGCTGGAGCGCGGATCCGGCGGGAAAAACGTGGAGCGCGCCGCTGGCGGTGGTGCCCAACCAAAGCACCTGCGGTTATTCCGATCTTCTAGCCCTGAACGACCACGAGTTTTTGATCGTCTATTCCAGTTTCGAGGTTCCCGACCGCAACGGGCAACCGCGCAAGACGATTCTCTGCCGCAAAATCAGCGTGCGGCCATCCCCATGATCTCGTAAACCAGACGGGCGGCGGTGAAGTCGCTGACCGTCGACCCGCGCAACGGGGCGAGTTCGACCACGTCGAACCCGAGCAGCCGCCGGCCGGCCAGCACCCCGCGCAGCAGGCGCAGGGCGTCGTGCCAGAACAACCCGCCCGGTTCGGGGGTGCCGGTGCCGGGCACCAGCGACGGATCGAACGCATCGATGTCGAAGGTCAGATACAGCGCTTCCGGGAACTCGTCCGGCAGCGGCACGGCGGGAATGCCCTCCTCGGCCAGGGTGGCGGCGTCCAGATGGAAGATGTCGTGGTCCAGCCGGTACTGGTGCTCGCCCCAGGACAGGCTGCGCACACCGAATTGGGCCACCGGCAGCTCCAGCTCATGGATGTGGCGCATGACGCAGGCATGGCTCCATTTCGTGCCGTGGTACTCGGCCCGCAGGTCGGCATGGGCATCGAAATGCACCACCCCGAACCCCGTGCCGCGCGCCTCCACCAGGGCGGCCACCGGCGCGTAACTCACCGTGTGCTCGCCGCCCAGCACCACTGGAATCTTGTCCTGCTTCAAAATCTCCCCCACCCGGCCGCTGATCCGGCGCAACACCGCCGGCGCCTCGCCGCCGCAGGGCACTGGCGGACAGGTGTGGATGCCGGATTCCACGGCCGGCTGGCTGCTGCCGGTGAACAGTTCGAGATACTGCGAGGCGCGCAGGATCGCGGCCGGCCCCCGCGCCGCGCCGTGCCCGTACGACACGGTCTTTTCATACGGCACCGGCAGGATGTGGAACCGCGCCCGTTCCGGCGGCGGCGGCGGCATCTCGGCAGCCAAAAAAGCGGGACAAGATCGGCTTGGCATGACGGACTTTCCTCTGGCAGGCAGACGTTTTGCCCCGGAATATACCGGCCCATCCCGGAAAAAACCGGCCCCGTCACGCGTCACGTCCCTACGGCTTCCGGGAGCGGCCGGCCGGTTTGGACTTGGGCGGCCGGCGGCCGGCGGGCAGTTGGGGCGGCGCGGGCGGCTCCTGGCCGCGCAGCTTGAAGATCTGGTCGCGCAACTCGGCGGCGCGCTCAAACTCAAGCGCCTCGGCGGCGGCCAGCATCTCGGCTTCGAGCCGGTGTTCAGCCTCGACCACGTCATAGTCGCCACCGGCGTCCGCCACCACCTGGACCACCGTCTCCGCCGCCGCCTCATACTGCCGCAGGCTGGCCTGGACGGCCCGGCGGATGGTGGTCGGCGTGATGCCGTGTTCGCGGTTGTACCGCTCCTGGCAGCCGCGGCGTTCTTCGGTCAGGGTGATCATGCGGCGCATGCTGTCGGTGATAATGTCCGCGTACAGGATCACGGTGCCGTTGAGGTGGCGGGCGGCCCGCCCGGCGGTCTGGACCAGGGCGGTCTCGGAGCGCAGGAACCCCTCCTTGTCAGCATCCAGGATGGCCACCAGCGACACTTCGGGCAGGTCCAGCCCTTCGCGCAGCAGATTGATGCCCACCAGGCAATCGAAATCCCCCTGGCGCAGGCCGCGGATCAGGTCCACGCGCTCCAGCGCGTCGATGTCGGAATGCAGATAGCGGACGCGCAACTCCAGTTTGCGCAGGTATTCGGCCAAGTCCTCCGCGGTGCGCTTGGTGAGGGTGGTGACCAGCGACCGTTCGCCCGCCTCGACGCGCCGGCGCACCTCCTCGATGACATCATCGACCTGGCCGGTCAGCGGCCGCACCTCCACCCGCGGATCCAGCAGCCCGGTCGGCCGCACCACCTGCCGCACCGGTGTGGTGTGCTGCAGCTCGTACGGCCCCGGCGTCGCCGAGACGAAGATCTTCTGGCCGGTGCACGCCCCGAACTCGGCAAAGTCCAACGGCCGGTTGTCCAGCGCCGACGGCAGGCGGAATCCGTGCTCGACCAGGGTGGTCTTGCGGCTGCGGTCACCGTGAAACATGCCGGAGATCTGCGGCAGCGTCACGTGCGATTCGTCGACCAGGGTGATGAAGTCCTTGGGGAAATAATCCAGCAGGGTGCTGGGGCGCGAGCCGGGCGGGCGCCCGGCCAGGTGGCGGGAATAGTTTTCGATCCCCTGGCAATAGCCCAGTTCGCGCAGCATTTCCAGGTCGTAGTTGGTGCGCTGGAAGATGCGCTGCGCCTCCACCAACCGGCCGGCGCGCTCAAAGTAGCGCACCTGCTCCGCCAGCTCGGCACGGATCGCCGCCTCGGCGTTGTCGATGCGCGCCTGCGGAATGACGAAATGCTTGGCGGGAAAAACGGAGCAGTGCTCGACCGTCGCGGTTTCCTTGAGGGTCAGCGGATCGCGCCGGGACAGCCGCTCGACGGTGTCGCCCCAAAACTCGACCCGCAACACGTCGTCACGGTAGGACGGATAGATGTCCACCACGTCGCCGCGGACCCGGAACTCGCCGCGGCTGGGCGCCACGTCGTTGCGGGTGTACTGGATGCCGACCAGGCGGCGCAGCAGTTCCTGGCGGTCCAGCCGCCCCGAGACCTCGAGCCGGGCCTGCATCGCCTCGATGTCCTCGGGCGAGCCCAAGCCGTAGATGCAGGAGACGCTGGCCACCACCACCACGTCACGACGTTCCATGAGGGCGCTGGTCGCCGCCAGCCGCAGTTTTTCGATCTCCTCGTTGATCGAGGCGTCCTTCTCGATGTAGGTGTCGGTCTGCGGGATGTAGGCTTCCGGCTGGTAATAATCGTAGTAGCTGACGAAGTACTCGACGGCATTGCCGGGAAAAAAGCTCTTGAATTCGCTGTACAGCTGCGCCGCCAGCGTCTTGTTGTGGGAGATCACCAGCGCCGGCCGCTGCACCTGGGCAATGACATTGGCCAGCGAGAAGGTTTTGCCCGAACCGGTCACCCCCAGCAGCGTCTGCATCGGCACGCCGGCCGCCAGGCCGCCGACCAGTGCCGCAATCGCCGCCGGCTGGTCACCGGCCGGCGCAAACTCGGACTGCAGTTGAAACAGCGACGACATGATCCCATACCATGCCGCCGTTGCCGCCGCCTGCAAGGGGACTTCCATTCTGGGAAAAAAACACTACGTTGCCATCCATTCGTCAAACCGCGCATTTTTACGGAGCACACGACCGACCATGGAATACATGAAGCAGATCATCGACTACGGCGTCATCGGCATCCTGCTGCTGATGAGCGTGGTCTCGATTGGCCTGGCCATTGAGCGCTGGCTCACCTACCGGGCGCTGCAGCTCGACGATTACACGGACAAGCGCGAGCTGGAGATTCATCTCACCTCCAAGCTGCATCTGATCGCCACCATCGCCAGCAACGCCCCCTACATCGGCCTGCTCGGCACCGTGCTGGGCATCATGGCCACCTTCTACAGCATGGGACTGGACGGCTTCATGGACACCAACAAAATCATGGTCGGCCTGGCCCTGGCGCTCAAGGCCACCGCCATCGGCCTGCTGGTCGCCATTCCCTCCGTCGCCTTCTACAACATGCTGCTGCGCCGTGTCAAGGTGCTGCTGACCCAGTGGGACATCCGCCACGACGCCTTGCCACATGCCTGACGGACGCCGGGTGACGCGGCGTCCCCCGCCTCCGCCGGCATGCCGTCCACGGTAATCCCCCAGGCCCGTCTTTGTGAACGCCACCTCCTCCGAGCGCCCGTACCGCCTCACCCTTCTCGCCGCCGACAGTGCGCGGCGGGAGGCGGCGGCAATCGCGGCCCGGATCGCCCGGTCGCTGACCCGCCGCAGCCTGTTCTCCTCCCTGCTCATGCATGTGCTGGTGGTCGGCGGCTTTTGCACCCTCACCTGGCAGATGCCGGTCGTGCCCCCCAAGCCCCCCACCGTCATCGACATGGATCTCGGGCTCGGTCCCGAGCCGCCCAGGGTTGACCTGTCCGAGCTGCCCGGCCTGCCGCCGGCGGCTGTCGCCCCGGCCCCCGCGCCCGACGCGGGCGGCACAACGGCGCCCCTGCCGGAACCGGCCGCGCCCCCGCCCGCGGAGCCGGAACCGGCGGCCGCCCTGCCGCCCCCACCCGAGCCCGCCGCCCCCGAACCGCCGGCCCCGCCCGCTCCGGAACCGCCGCCGGCCGAGCCGGCCGTCCCCGAACCGGACCCCGCGCCCCCGGAGCCGGCCA
>JBAZJM010000285.1:0-5880 GCA_041651315.1 Lentisphaeria bacterium
GATCGCCGTGAGTGGCACCATCGCGTTGATAGCCATAGTCGAAATTGATGGTGTAGTCCCCAAACGTGCCTGCGTCCACAACACCGCTGGGTACCGAAGTCGTAATCGCCTGTTGGATGTAGTTGCCGCCGTCGGATTTGATATGCGCGACGATGGGTGTGACCGAGGTGGCGATGCCGGCCCAGTTTGACGTACTACCGGCCCCCGCTCCGTCCACAAATGTCCATCCCGTGGCGGTGCCATCGCTGCTGTTGTACGTGGCAAAATCCCCATTTGTAAGCGTGATCATAGCAGCATGGGTTGGCACAATCATGATCCAGAAAGCGATACAGACAACAACCAAAGAACCTACCATTTTGCGTTCCGCCGCCGCTGCTGCAAAACCTGCCATTGACAGGAATCTTGATTTCATGGGGCAGATCGGATGGGAAGAAGAACGCATCGTTGTCATCATTGAGTCTAACATGGCATACCTCGCTCTTGGTAAATAACCTGCGGTTGACAGTGACCGCCGACATCTGCGGCGGCGCCAATTTCTGAAATCACATACGATAAAAACACAAAACAAACAGACGGATAACCTCTATTGTTTGTACCTCCTCTCTGTGATTGACATGACGAGCAGGGGAAAAGCGTATTTTCACTTCATTATAAATTTGTATTACCACCTTGTGGACGTGGACTGTTTTTTACCGGTCACTCCCACTCCCTACGGTTGTTTCGTTCGCGGCGTTAATTTGTTATCGACATGTTGTGGCCTTCTTGGTGAACGTGATGAGAGAATGATTAGTTTCGTTTTCAGCTTTCGTTATTCTCGGTTTTTCATGGGCACCGTTACGTAGCGCATGCTCATGTCACCCCAGGCCACATGTAGGTCGGGAACCGGGAAGGTGGGAAGAAGGACGATTTCCAGCACATATGTCCGCCCCTTTTCGACTTCCAACGGGAAACAGCGGCCGCCCCGGACCCGGTGGATGGCGGGGACGGGCCGCGCTAGGTCACCCTTGAACCCCAGGTATTGCCTCTGCCAGTAGCACTTGAAGAGCGCCCGGGAAGCGATCATCAGCTGAATCTGGCCAGAGTGCGGGAACGTCACCGTGGTGCGGAAATGGATTTCTTTCCCAACGTGGTGCTCAAACTTTTCGTGGTCTAGGGTGATCCCGTCGAAGCGGAGCGTCTCACCTTCCACGGTCCACGGCACGTTGTCCGAGATATCCGTCACTTCAGGCAGGGTGAAGGGAACGTGGATTTCCGGTGTCTGCTTGGCCGCAGATTCATGCTGGCGGAGAATATCGCGGGTCAGCTTCTCGAGGTCGGAGTGGACGGTGATGCCCTTGATGTAGTCGCCGACGGCAAAGGTGGCGCCCACCTTGGACGCCCACTTTTCCGGGATGCCGTCCTTGCCCAGCAGGATGCCCAGGAAGGCGCCGGTGGTGGCGCCGGTGCAGTCGGCGTCCTGGCCGCAGTTGACGGCATACAGGAGGGACGCTTCAAACTCGCCTTTGCCATACAGCAGGCCGATGACGATGAAGGCGAGGTTCATGACGCAGTCAGTGAAATTGACGTTGCCGTAGCGTTTCATCGCCCGGTCACGGACGTCTTCATAGCTCATGCCGGAGTCGAAGCAGTGGAACAGATCGGCTACGGCCGCCTTAAGTTGCGAAACTTCGGGCAGAAGTCCCAGCGCGAATTCGAGGGACTTCGGCAAATTCCCCGAGGTATAGAGATCGGATTGGGCGGCGGCCAGGAAAACCTCGGCATAGACGCCTTCGTCCCAGTGGTCGACCGAGGCGTCGAGCCAGGCATAATGGGCGGCGGCCAGCGGCCGGCCGGGGAAAAGCGCGGCCCAGATCTCGGAGCGGATCGCCGCACCCATGCTGTGCTTGAAAAAATTATTGTGGATGCCGGTGAGCGGCGGCTTGAGACCGCGCCGGATATTCCACAGCGCGATGCCGTACTCGTCAAAATGGGCGTCAATGTGCCGTTGCCAGTAACCCGCCAGGTCGTCCGCGGACAGCGCGGTGCCGTGGGCCTTGAACGCCTCCAGCCAGACCAGTTGCAGGTCGACGTCGTCGTTGGGCATGGGCTGGGTCGGCACCGGCCGGTAATAGGTCAGGTCGAGGAACTCTTCGCTGCCCTCATAGGGCATGCCCAAAGTGCCGCCGATCGTCTTGCCGAGGTAGCACCCGTAAATTTTGTCGTAAAGGTTATTCACAACCCAATGCCTTGCTATTCTTGACGTTTTAGTAGGGCCAAAGGCCCGGTTTCATATCAGCCTGGGGCAGCGCCCCAGGTTCATAACACATAAAAAGTTGAGGGCTGAAGGCCCGGTTCATTGAACGCCCCTTCAGGGCTCAAACATTATGTTTCTCTTTTCCTGGGGCGTTGCCCCAGGCTGGTATGGAAGCGCGCCGTTGGCGCTGCCCAGCCAAATGGCGTTATGGCTGTTCCTTCGATCAGGCTTCGTGCTCTTCGTGCTCTTCGTGGTGAAGGTGTTTGTCATGCCGATTGGCGAAGTTTGAGTTCGGATTTGAGGCAGGCGGTGGGTTGGCACTCCTTGCCTTCGGCGATCTTGCGGAGCATCAGGAACGCCTTGCTGCCCTGTTCATGCGGCAGCAAGGAATAGGTGCTGATGGCCGGGGAGACGTATTTCGCGGTTGGAATATCGTCGGCGCCGACGATGGCGATCTCCCGCGGCACCGCGATGCCCTTTTCTTGCAACGCGCGCAAGGCGCCAATGGCCATGGCGTCATTGGCGCAGACGATGGCGTCGCAGGTGAACTTGAGACGCGCAAGCAGCCGTTTTATCTGATCGTACGCTTTGTCTTCCAAGAAGTAACAAGTTTCGTCAAATACGGGCGTCAGGCCCTGTTCCGCCAGGGCGGTTTCGAACCCGCGCCGACGTTCGTTGCCGACATAGGAGAGGGGGCCGCCGGAGATGAAACCGATGTTCCGGCGCCCGGTATGCGTGATGACATGACGGGTCAAGGCGAGGGACATCTCATAATTATTAATGTTGACGGTCGGCAGTCCGTGGGCGGGATCGCCGCCGACCACGACCACGGGGATGTTCTCGCGGTGGAAACTCTCCCGCCAGGAGGGGGCCACGGGAAAACCGGACAGGATGAAACCATCAACTTCCTTGGCGTAAAAGCGTTCCAGGATGCCGTCCAACTCTTTCTCGTGATGGTTGATGATGAGGGAGGTGCAGAAGCCGTTTTTCTTGGCGGTGATGGCGGCACCGCCGACAACCATGGCCTCATAATAATCCGCCATGGGGTTGGGCTTTTCCTCGTACCCCTCGAAGACCACCATGCCGACATTGCGGATCAGTTTGCTGTTGATGCGCCGGGCATTGACGTTGATGGCATATTTGTTCTTGGCGCAATACGCCGCGACCTTGGCGGCGGTGACCGGGCTGACGCCGTTGCGGGCCGCGTGTCCGTTCAGGACCAGGGAGACGGTGGCCTTGCTCACGCCCAGGGCGTCCGCGATGCTTTGCAGGGTCAGCTTCATCGATTGAGGGGTTCAGGGGTTTAGTTAAACTAGTTTAAAATAATTATAACCCGCTCCCGTTTTTTGTCAAGAGCGGGCAAAAAAATCTTGCGCGGGAGGCCGAGAGCGCACGGCTACCTTGCTGGGGCGAGACGCGAGGGACTCGCGGGACGGGAGGGACCGGAGAGTGGCGGACGCCTCCGGTCTCTCCGGTAGCTCAAGTCCATCGAGTCCCCGGCATGAAGCTGTGGCCTTCATCAAACGCCGCGGCAGCGCTGTTCGGCAGGCAGGATTGCCTGCCCCTGGAGTTTGGCACAAGTACGGGTTTGGGGGGCGGCTTCGTCCCGTAGGGACTGAATGAAAATAGGCAGGGGCTTCAGCCCCTGTTCCGAAAAATGAAACGATGGCGTGCCATAGGTACGCCGCGATTCGCCGCGTACCTGACGGCACGCGAAATGGGGGGGGGCAAAACACAGGGGCTGAAGCCCCTGCCTATTCCCGCCCCGTCCCGCGGGGACGGGAAAACCGTACCCGTTGAGTTTCGCCAAACTCCAGCGCGCGGCTGGCACAGCCGCGGCTACAGAGGCTACAGCGGGGCGCGGGCGGCGAGCCAGGCGCGCACCGTGCGCCAGCCGTCCAGGGCGCTGGTGAGAATGCCGCCGGCATAGCCGCTGCCCTCGCCGACCGGCAGGACGCCGGGCAGCGTCTCGCTGTCGCCGTGCGGAGTCCGCAACAGGCGCACGGGGGAACTGGTGGTGGTTTCGACGCCGACCAGCAGGCCGTCGCGGATCCAACCGGGCAGCTGGCGGTCAAGCAGCCGCAGCCCCTCGCGCAGCCGGCCGGCGACCGCGGCGGGCAGCAGGCGGCCCAATTCGCCCGGGGTCAGCGGCCGCCGGCAGGAGCTTGCCGGCAGGGTGCGGCTGGGTTCGCCCGCCAGGAAGTCCGCGGCGCGCTGGGCGGGCAGCGCATAGCCGCCGCCGCCCAGGCGGTAGCAGTCGTTCTCCAGCTCCTCGCGCCAGCGCAGCATGCCCTCCGGCGTGGCGGCGATCTCCGCCGCCTTGACCGGGGTGACCAGGCCGGCGTTGGTGAAGCGGCCGTCGCGACGGCTGAACGACATGCCGTTGACGCTGAGCGTTTCCGGAACCACGGCCCCGGCCACGATCTCGCCCCCGGGACAGCAGCAAAAACTGTAGACACTGCCGCCGCCGCGCAACGCCACGGACAGGTTGTAGCCGGCATTGCCGAGCGCGGCCAGCACGGCGGGATCCTGGCCGTGAAAGCGCCGGGTGATCAGCGCCGCCGGATGCTCGATGCGGCAGCCGATGGCCAGGTCCTTGGGCGCCCAGGCCGCGCCGGCGGCGGCCAGCAGGCGGTAGGTGTCGAGGGCGGAATGGCCGGTGGCCAGCACCAGGGGCCAGGCGCGGCCGCCGTCGCCGCCGTTGATGCGGAGTCCGCAGCCGCCGCCGGCCAGGGGTGTCACCCCCTCCAGCCGGGCGCCAAACTCAAAGCGCACCCCGAGCGACTCCAGGCGCCGCCGCAGGTTGGGAATGACCCGGGCCAGGCCGTCGGTGCCGAGATGGGCGCGGGGGTCGAACAGGATCTCCTCCGGCGCCCCGGCGGCGTGCAGTTCGCGCAGGATGTGCGCCAGCTCCGGACTCTGCGCCCGGGTATACAGCTTGCCGTCGGAAAAGGTGCCGGCGCCGCCTTCGCCGAAATACACGTTGGATTCCGGGTTGAGCCGGCCCTCCTCCCAAAAGGCGGCCACATCGGCGGCGCGTTCAGGAACCGGCCGGCCGCGCTCGAGCAGGCGCGGCGGCAATCCCGCCTCCGCCAGGGCCAGGGCGGCAAACAGGCCGGCGGGGCCGGCGCCCACCACCACCGGTGCGGCATCGGCGAGGGGGATCCGGAGCGGCTCCGGCGCCGCCGGTTCCGCCCAGGGCTCGAGCCGGAGGGACTGCCGCGGCCGCCAGTCATCAGGCAGGTCCACCGCCACCCGGCAGAGGAACAGCGGCTGCCGGTGGTCGCGGGCGTCCAGGGAGCGGCGCAACAGGCGCAATTGCCGGAGATCGGCCGGCTTGATGCCGAGCCAGGCGGCGGCCGCCGCCCGCAGGTCACCGCCCACCACCCGTACCTTGAGTTCAGGAATCAGATGAAATGACATGGGCGCAACATAGCCTGTGGGGCGGGACTCGTAACCCGGGACTCGTAAGGCGTGACGCGTGACCCGTGACGCGTGACCCGTGATGCGTGACCCGTGATGCGTGACTCGTGAAATCCCTGCGTGACTGGCACAGCCGCGGCTACAGCAGAACACCCCATCCTCTGTAGCGGCGCCTGTGGCAGGCGCCTTCCGTAAAAACCCGAGGCGGCAGCCTCTCTGGAGTG
>JBAZJM010000286.1:0-5855 GCA_041651315.1 Lentisphaeria bacterium
GGCGTGTCATTGGTTAGCCGGTAGTCCAGGTCCACCAGTGGGGCGTCGCTGCGCAGGCTGAGGCGCCGTTCGTAGCGGAGTCCGCTGACGGGCAGGCGGCCGCGCAGGACGAGGGTGTCCGTGGCGATTTCGGCGTCCAGCGCCAGTGTCCACAGCTCGCCATGGTCGGGATAGGGGCGGCCGGCGACGGTCTCGGGAAGGTCCGAAGGCAGTTGTTCGTCGATGCCGCCGTAGAAATTGGGGTCGTAGGGCGTGCCGGGCGGCCGCCGTTCCAGGCGCAGTTTGGGGTTGCGCCACAGCCGGTTGGGGCCGCCGTCCCGGTTGTGCAGGCTGACGATGCGGCCGCCGACGCCGGGGGCGGCGACCACCTCCAGCGCGGCGTTCGCCAGGCGCACCACCGGCAGGCCGTCAATAAGTAAATCGGTGAGCACGGGCATGATGGGGATACTTTATCACGGCGTGGGGGCCGGCGCGGGGAAGGGCAGGCACGGGGGCCTGCCCCTACGCCGTGCGCCGGCGGGTTGGGTGTGTTTTATATAAAGAAAATATATTCATTAAAGAGAAAGAGCAAGCCGGCCAACGGCCGATATGGGGCCGGACGTTCGCTCACCGTGGCAGCCAAAGCACCGGGACGAGCGCCGCAACTTGCCGGAACTCAGGATCGCCCGTCACCACGGTGGCGGATTTTTCCTGGGCCAGGGCTACCGCAAAGGCATCAGCGAACGATAGCCGGTAATGGGCTTTGAGGTGTGCCGCGGCGAAGGTTCGTTCCCGGGTCGCGGCCACCTCGCCGACCGGCAACTGGGCAAAAACGGCAATCGCACGGTGCGCCGCCGCCAGCCCCCGTTCCCGTTCCACTGTGTATAGGCATTCGCCCATATTGATGACGGACATCCATAGGCGGTCGGCATGGTGCTCGCCGAACTCGAGCAGGTCACGAACTTGGCCGGCCCCCGGCTCGTCCGCCAAAAAAGCCAGCAGCGCAAACGAATCCAGCACGTAGTTACCGGATAGGGTCACGGTTGCGCTCCTCGGCGCGTCCGGCCAGCAGGGCAGTGGTCAGTTTCCGCTTACCCCGCAGCATCCCCTGGGCTTCCCGGATGGGATGTGCCAACCGGGGAACCAAACTCATGCCGCCGCCGAAGTCGACGACTTCCACTTCCGTTCCGGCGTGGACGTCATACTTCTTACGATATTCGGCGGGAATGACCACCCAGCCTTTGGTGGATACGGTCATGGTTGGCATGCGTGAGCACTCCTGTTGTTATACATTCTGCTATTACTGTATAACGTCAGCGTCCGTTCGCCAAGCAACATTGCCTTTGGCGACGGGGTGGTTAGATTCAGCCGGCATGCGGCATTTTCGGAAGATCCAGGTGACGGAGGCGGCAGCATGACGGCGCGCAGGCGAACAACGGCGCAACCCCAGCTTTCAACCAAGGATATTGGTCTGAAACTGAAGTGGTTGCGCCTGGAACGCAAATGGTCCATGAACGAACTGGCCGAGCGGGCGGGGTTGGCGGTGAGCTACGTTTCCAAGCTGGAGAGCGGCGGCGCCTGCCCGACGGTGATGACGTTGCAGCACCTGCTCGCCGCCATGGACGTCAATATTTACGAGTTTTTCCGGGACCGGCAGGCCTCCGACCCGTCCGAGCAGGTGGTGTTCCGGCGCCAGGAGATGGCGTCGGTGAGCGACGATGACCGCAAGTGGTGGTTCGCCTTCCCGCGCCATCCGAATATTGGGGTGGAGCTGACGGACGAAGAGTACCGGCCGCACACCCAGATCACGGAAAAGGAAACCTTCCGCGGCGACATTTGCGGCCTGGTGGTGGCGGGCGAATTGACCCTGGAAGTGGTCAACCGCGGGGTGTTCAAGGTGGGCGCGGGCGACGCCTTCTATGTCAAGGCCGGGCAGTTGCACGCTGGCCGCAACGACGGCGACCGCCCCCTGCGCATCGTCAGCGTGCTGCAACTGGCGCCACCCGAAAACGGCACCCTCGGGGCCGCCCACGGCCAAAGGTTGGGAACCCCCTTTTAAGGAAAGGCGGTTCCCAAACCCTCCGTCAAACCTGTTTGTTTCTTAACGCGGAGGGCGCTTCCGCCACAAGCCATTCTGGCAAAATGCGGGGTTTCGCGCGCTTGGGCTTGTGGCGGAAGCGCCCTCCGGTTTTAGTAACAAAAGTTTTAGGAAGGGGTTTGGGGATCACCCTTTTCCAAAAGGGTGGCCCCAACCAAACGGAACCGCTGTTTTTTTCAGGAGAAGACCAGGAGGGCGTGGCCGTCGAGTTCGGGGAGGGTGACTTCGGCGCGGCCGTGCTCGTAACGGCAGGGCAGGGGCGTGCCGGCTGGCTGCACGGTGACGGTGGCGGGGGCCCGGTCGAGGCGCAGCGAAACGCCCACGTTCTTGGCCAGGCTGGCCTCCTCCACGATGTCCAGCGTCTGGGTGCGGCGGACCGGCGCGTAGCCGAGCAGGTGGACGAGGTGGCGGCCGGGCTGGCGGGTGACGGTGGCCTCGACGAAGCTGGGGGCTTGGACGCGGAGCAGGGGCTCGGGCAGCAAATGGTCCAGGCACTTGCCGATCAGGTGGCGGCAGAGCGGGTTGCCATGGACGGCATAGGCGGTGAACAGCGGGAACGCCGTGGTCAGCATCCGGCCGCGGCCGGCCACCACGGTGTACGGGGTGGTGCGGGCAGGCGGGGTTTGGCGGTGGGAACAGAAGTGGCGCCAGTCGCGTTCGAAGTACGGCTCAACCACCTTGCCCCAGGCCGTGGCGCCGGCGGCGGGGGTCAGCCGCAGGCCGCGCTCGTACATCACGTGGTCAGTGTCGGCGGGAAAACCGGCGGCCAGGGGGCCGTCGAGCCGCACGTAAGTGACGGAGAAGGGGGAGGCCTCAGCCATGGCGACGCCTTGCGAGGCGCCGCATACCGGACGGCCGCCCTGAAATCCGGCGGTGCCGCAGAGGAGGAGGGCGCCGCCGCGCTCGTATGTTTTCAGGCGGGCGGCCAGCGCCGGCGTCACCGCGGCCGATTCGGGCACGACCACCAGGCGGTAGGGGCGCAGATCGGCGTCGGGCGCCACGAAATCGAACTGCTGTCTGAGCTGAGTGAGGGCGCGGAGGACGCCCTCGTTGGCATTGCCCGGCCGGGGCATGTACTCGTTTTCAGGCGCCCGGATGACGGCGATGTCGGTCATGGGGACGGCGTCTTCGCACCAGGGTTCACACGCCTCGACATGGCGGTAGACGGCGCCGATCAGGTTGTACGCCTCCGGATCCAGGGTGCCGCGGGGATGGAGCTGGTCGCCGATGCTGCAGCGGGCGCCGTGGGCCAGCATCTGGCAACATTCGTATTTCAGGGCCGCCTCGGGCTTGAGGCCGCCGAAATCGGCCCAGCTTTTGTGGAAGCGGCCGGTCATGCCCAGGGTCGGCAGGCCGAAGGTGCGGGCGTAGCGCACGTTGAGCGGGAAGTAGAGGTAGCCCCAGCCGCCGGTGGGCAGGGCTTCGATCTCGATATGGCGCAGAAACTGTTTTTCCTCGCCCAAATTCCCCAGGGGCCGGACGTTGAAGGCGACCGGCACCTCGCGCTTTTTCGCGGCGGCGTCCACCATGCCTTTGTAGCGTGCCATGTAGGCCAGCGCCACCTGGCGGGCATAGCGGTTGCGGTCCTCCTCCCGTTCCGGATTGAGCTTGGCCTTGGCCATGCCGGCCAGCGCCCAGGTGGAAATGCTCGGCTGGTCCCAGCACATGTCGAGGAAGATGCCGTCCACCGGCCGGAACCGTTTCAGCACCTCGGCCAGTTGGTCGGCGAGGTAATCTTGGTAGGGGCTGGACATGTCCAGCAGATGCCAGCACGCCTCCAGCGGCGAGCCGGCCAAGTGGTTGTCGGGCAGCACCACCCGCCACTCGGGATGGGTGGCGGCGGCGAACTCGTCGCACATCACGCTCAAGTAGATGGGGGCGCGGATGTGGCGCCGGTGCAGGGCCGTGATCTGTTCCCGCAGCAGGTCGCAGGCCGCCGGCAAGGCCGGATGGCGCGCCGGGTGCGGCGTGTTGTAATACAGGTGGCCGTGGTGGCACTTTGCGAACAGGGTGACGCTGTTGACGCGCGCCGCCGCCAGCCGGCCGGCAAACGCCTCGGCGTCAAAATCGGCGCCGACGTCGGGAATGTCCGGGCTGGTGTGGAAGTCGAGGTGGATCTGGCGGAAGGGAAAGGGGAATGGCATGGAGGTGACGACTTGATGCGGTTTTTTCTGTAGGCACGGGCGTGTCGCCCGTGATGGGGACGTGCCGGGGATCACGGGGCGGCTTTTCCGGCCATGGCGCGGAGGCGGGCGGGGGTGGCGTTGAGGTTGGCGTCGCGCACTTGGCGGATCATGTCCCACTTGGGGGTGTCGGTGATGTCGACCAAGCCCCAGGCCAGCCCTTCGCCGAAGCGGAGCTGGGGGCCGCGGCCGGGGGCTTCGCCGGAGGGCGGTTCGTCGTGCTGCATGAAATAGAAACCGCCGATGCAGTTGGGGGTGGCGGCGGCATCGGCGACCCACTCGCGGTAGGCCCGGCCGGCGTCGGCGTCGGTGCGGATGTCGCCGTGTTTCATTTCCCAGGCAAAACCGCGGGTGCCGCCGTAGGAGGGCGCCCAGCCGAACTCGCCGCACAGCACGGGCTTGGCGGTGCGGGCCAGCATGGCGCGCAGTTCGGGGCGGGCGAAGGCGCGGTCGTAATGGTCGTAACCGAGCACGTCGCAGTGGCGGGCGAAGACGTCCCAGTCCTGGGGATGGGTCCAGATGGCGCGCCAGCCGGGGAGCCAGGAACCGAAGTAGAGATGGTTGGGATCGGCCGCTTTGAGCGTCTGGTAGACGAAGGCGTGGTAACGGTCGAGGTAATGCCGGCGCATGGCCTCGAGGTCCGGTCCGGGAATGACGGCGTTGCGGGCGGCGTGGAGGCTGGCGGGGGTGGCGGCGGCAGCCGGCGGCAACTGCCAGGCCTTGGCGAGGGCGGCACGGTCGCCGTGATAGGTCGTGGCGAGCAGATGGTCGATCAGGGCGCACTTGGCCGGCGGGGTGCCGGCCAGTTGCATAACCTTTTGTATTTCATCGGTGAAGATCATTTCGGCGTCCTCGTTGCCGTAGGAGAGGCCGAGAATCCAGGGATTGTCGCGGAGCCCAGCGGCCTGCTTGCGGAGTTCGCGGGCGAAGAGGTCGCGAACTCCGGGGTCAAAGACGTCCGGGCGGTTGACCAGGTTCGGGGTGTCGCCGCGGCCGAGCACGGGCATCCAGGGGAAGGTGATCGGCGCCGGGTTCTGGCGCGCCCATTTGCCGCCGCCGGAAAAGCCCCAGGCCTGCAGGCGGCGGAAGACGTTGCGGTTGGTGTCTTCGCGCCAGGTGGGGCCAAACTTGCGGATCAGGTTGGCGGTGACCGGCGCCCAGAAGTCGATCTCCTTGGCGCCCCAGGCGCCCGGGGTTCGGGCGGCGGCGAACTCGCCGGTGGCGGGGGGAATCCAGGCGAAGAAACTTTCCCGGCCGCTGACGGCCGTGGGCGGCCACCAGTCGGCGTCCAGGCCGACTCCGCAGACGCCGGTATAGAAGCAGGGGTTGCCCTCCGGCGTCACCAGCCAGAAAAAGTCCTGGCGTTGGACGACCCGGAAGAAGCCGGTCGGGCGTTCCTGCCAGCCGGCGCGGCGGTAGCCGCCGTAGCGGTCATAATCGGCGGTTGGCGCCCAGGCGGCCAGTTGTTTTTCCTCATCGGCCCGCCGCTGTTTCAGGTCCGCCTCGGTCTTGATTTTGCCGGGCCAGTCGTGGTGCCGCCACTGGCCGAAGCGGTCGAAATAGGGGGCGAAATCCGCCCGCCGTGTCGTGTCGAT
>JBAZJM010000287.1:0-5855 GCA_041651315.1 Lentisphaeria bacterium
GCAAGGACTGCGAAGACCGCACGATCCTGCTCGGCCTCTTCAATCTCACCCTCGATCCCTGGCCGGAAGTGGAATTCGACCTGCCCGGCGATACCGCCGTAACCGGCCTGGAACGGCTGGCCGGCGACGGCCGCTGGCACGCCGATGCCGCCCTGACCGGCGAACTCCGCAACGGGCGCTGCGTGGTGCGCTATGCCCGCCCCGTGCCGTTCGACGAGCCGCTGTTCGTCCGCGGTTCCCGCGGCGGCTGACACCCGGAGGCTGCCGCCGGCTTTTTCTGCTGCGGAAGGACGCAACGGTGGCGAAGGCTGGATTATCCTAAGGCGGAAGTCTCCATCGGAGTGCCGGCGGCTTCGACGCCGCCCTAGTATTTTTCTTCATTTTCCACCCGGCGGCCGTCGCAGCGGCCCGGTAGGAGGGCGGCGTGAGGACCCGCCGCACTCCACGGCGCCTTCCGGCGCAAATACCAAACGGCGTCAGCTTTCATTCGCACAGACGTGCCAGCATAATGGCCCGACGGAACTGACATGCGCCCCGCGGCCCGTCCATGCTTGCCCCCGGCACCCGCCCGGCTATATTGTACTAATACAGACTTAAATTCTGCAATAATACAATGCCCGTACCCCTGGTCAAACACGAGGAGATCCGCCGCCGCTTCCTGGCCCGCCTGAACACCGGCGAGTGGCCGCCCGGCGGCCGCCTGCCCGGCGGCCGCGAACTGGCCCGCGACGCCGGCTGCACGCCGGTGACCATGGAACGGGTGTTGCGCGACCTGGTGGCGGAAGGCTTTCTGCGCCGCGTGGAGCGCGTCGGCACCTTTGTGGCCTCCCGCGAGGGCTGGGGGACGGTCGGCGACAGCCGTCCCGGCCGGCGACAGGCCGGCATCCTGGCGGTGTTTGCCGAGGAGTGCCTGCGCGCCGCCGAGGTGGAACTGAGCCGGCGCGGCTGGGGCGCTGTGGTGCGCTATGCCCCGGTGGGCGATCTGGCCGCGTGCCTGCGGGCGGTGGAGGAGCTGGCCGCCCAAGGGGTGTCCGGCCTCATCTGGTCGCCGCTGTCCACGCCGGACTACCGCGCCGACAACCGGCGGCTGGCCGAAACCATCCTGCGCACCGGGCTGCCGGCGGTGGCCGTGGATCGTTACCCGGAGGATGTCGAGGTCAATAGTGTGGTTTCCGACAATGTCCAGGGGGGGTATGTCCTGACCCGGCATCTGCTGGAGCTTGGGCATCGCCGCATCGGCCTGGTCCGGCACCGGTATGGCAGCACGCCGGAAGACCGGCATCGCGGCTATCTCCGGGCCTTGGCCGAGGCGGGGATCGCCCCCGATCCCGGCCTGGTGTTGAGCGTGCCCCATGAGATGCCCCCGGTGGAGCTGGTACAGCGGCTCCGCCGCTGGCTGCTGGCGGCCCGCCCCACGGCGGCGTGGAGCATCACCGGCGATCCGTTGGGCGCCGCCATCCTCGCGGCCGCCCAGGCGGCCGGCCTCCGTGTGCCGCACGACCTTTCCTTTGCCACCTTTGACAATGCGATGGCGCCCGTTGCCGTCACCCGCGTCATCCAGCCGCTGGCCGAGATTGGCCGGCGTGCCGCGGTCCTGTTGTGTGACGAGATGGCCCGGCCGAGCGCGGAAACGCGCCGCATCGTGCTGCGCTGCTCCTTCGAAAAGGGCGATTCCTGCTGTCGCCCGAATGTCCCCAATGACCCCGTAAATCACGGGCAGGCCGAGACGCCTGCCCCTACTGAACCCCCAAGATAAGGCATCCCCACATGTCAACGCCCCAAACCATCACCGTCCATATGATCGGCAACGCCCACCTCGACCCCGTCTGGCTGTGGAACTGGCAGGCCGGCCTGGACGAGGCGCTGGCCACCTGCCGCACCGCCTGCGACCTGCTGGACCGCTATCCGGACTTCATCTTCACCCGCGGCGAAGCGTGGGCCTACCAGCAGGTCCAGCGGCTGGACCCGGAACTGTTCGCCCGCATCAAGAAGCACATCGCCGGCGGCCGCTGGGAAGTGGCCGGCGGCTGGTGGCTGCAACCGGACTGCAATCTGCCGGGCAGCGATGGCTTCGAACGGCAGATCGCCCTCGGCAAACGCTATTTCCTCCAGGAACTGGGGCAGTTCCCGGAGTACGGCTACAACGTCGACAGCTTCGGCCACGCCGCCACCCTGCCGGGCCGGATGCGCGCCGCCGGCCAGCGCTACTATGTCATGATGCGGCCGCAGGAGTCGGAGCGCGCCCTGCCGGCACGGCTGTTCCGCTGGCGCGGCTATGCGGACGGCCCCGAGGTCGTCACCTTCCGCATCGCCGGGGCCTACACCTTTGGCAACGCGCTGGCCGAAACCAACATCCGCCAGGCCTGCACGGAACTGCCGGAGGGCGTCACCGAGACCATGTGCTTCTACGGCGTGGGCGACCACGGCGGCGGCCCGACGGCGGCGCTCATCGAGTGGATCCGGGAGCACCGTGACGCCTTTCCCGGCTGCCGCCTGGTGTTCTCCTCGCCGGCCCGTTATTTCGCCGCGGTGCAGGCGCAGGCGGCCCAGTTCCCGCTGGTCACCGGCGAGCTCCAGCACCACGCCATCGGCTGCTACAGCGTCGTGCGCAGCGTCAAGGCCGGCGTCCGCCAGACCGAGCACCTGCTGCGCCAGGCGGAGATCATGAGCGGCGCCGAGGCCGGTGCGGATTCCGCTGCCGGGCAACAGCTTGAGGAGGCCTGGCGGCAGGTGGCCTTTGTGCATTTCCACGACATTTTCGGCGGCACCTGCGTTCCCTCCGCCTATCCGAAGATCCAGGCCCGGCTGGGGGCGGCGCAGCAGACGGCCGAGGAGCTGCTGCAACTCACCTTCCGCGACCGGCTGCGGGCGCTGCCCGGCGAGCCGCGGCAGCGCGTGGTCATCGGCAACGCCGCCGACCGGCCGTTTGACGGCTGGATTGAGTTCGAGCCCTGGACCCAGTGGCGGCAGTGGGAACCGCAATGGAACCTGCTGGATGCCGGCAACCGGCCCGTGCCCTTCCAGGTGCTGCCGGCCGAGTCGGTGAACGGCAACATTCCGCGGCTGCTGTTCCGCGCCCAGGCGGCGGCGGGCGGCCTGGCGGTGTTCAAGATCGCCACCGACGGCCCCGCACCCGTTGCCGGGACGCCGCTGGCGGCCGGCACCGATGCCGTCGGCCAGCCGGCGGGGGCCTCCCTCCGCCTCGGCCCCGCCGGCGCGATGTCCGTGGCCGGCGCCGACTGGCCGCTGCCGCGGCTGGCGCTGATCGAGGACCGCAGCGACAACTGGTCGCACGGCATCGACCGCTTCCCCGAGGGGCCGGTCGCCTCCGCCGTGTGGGACGATCCCTGCATCATGGTCCAGGGGCCGTTGCGCGCCAGCCTGGCGCAGAGCGGTCGGATCGGCGACAGCCGGCTGCGCGCCGAATGGCGGATCCACGCCGGTGAACCGGTGGTGGAGCTGCGGCTGACCGTGCACTGGGTCGAGCGCCTGAAGCTGCTCAAACTGGTCTGGCCGCTGGCCGGCGCGCCGGCCGGCCGCGAGGACGGCATCAGCGGCGGCAGCCTGCTCCGCGACAATGACGGCAAGGAACGCCCGCTGCGCGAATGGACCCTGGTGGCCGGCGCCGCGCCGTGCGGCGTGGTCTGCCCCGATGTCTTCGCCCTCGACGGCACCCCCGCGCGCCTGCGCTTCACCCTGCTGCGCAGCGCCATCATGACCCATCACGAGCCGAGCCATGGCGCGGCCCTCAACGCCGTCCCTTCCGACCAGGGCGTGCACGAGTTCCGCTTCCGCTTCCACCTGGGAGCGGAAACCACGGCGGCCCGGCTCGAACAGGACGCGCTCATGCAGCAGCAGCCGCCGGTCGTCGCCGACCTCACCCGCGGCATGCCCTGCCGCATGGGGATGTGATGACGGATGCCTGGAGGCGTGAAGCGTGATGCGTGATGCGTGAAGCGTGAGGAGGCGTGGCGCGCCCCACTGGGCCTGCTCGCCCATGGGGCCCATCGGTCCCCCGATCCAGTCCGGTCCGGGGGATCGGCCCCCCGAAAGGAAGCGTGGTGGCCAGTCGGATACTGTCAGTCTGCGTTGCCGTTGCCTATCTCGTGTTTGCCCATGTGGAGGCCGGCGGGAGTGGCGTGCTTCGCATGATGGGTTTCCTGGTGTTCCCCATGGCTTGCATTGGGTACTGGAACCGCTAAACGGAATTATTCAGATGAAGAATGCCGAATCAGTTTACCGCGAACGGTTTGCCATGACCCTGGCGCACCAGCCGGCCGACCGGCCGCCCATGGACCTCGGCGCCACGGACATGACGGAGATTGACGGGGCACCCCGGCGGCTGGCGCCGTTGCTGGGCATTCCCGCCGGGATGGCGGATCCGGACGAGGCGGTGTTGCAGGCCCTGGACATCGACATCCGCGGTGTCGGGGGCATCCTGACCCCCCTGGGCACCCAGGCCCGGCAACTCTCGCCGACGGAACGAATCGATGCCTGGGGCATCCGTTACGGCTGGAACGGCCACCACTACGAGATCACGGGCAATCCGCTGGCCGGTGCCACCGTGGCGGATCTGGAAAATTATCCGTGGCCCGATCCGGAACGCCTGGACCCGCACGAGATTGCGGCCATCCGCGAACGGGCGCGCTGGTTGCGGGAGGAGACGCCGTATGTGGTCTGCGGCCGCCATCCCTGTTACGGCATTCTGGAACTGGGGTGCTGGATGTGCGGGTTTGACGACTTCCTCTACCGGATGGCCGCCGAGCCGGAATTCGTCCACCGCTTTTTCGGGATCGTCCTGGCCTATCAGCAGCGCGTGATCGACATCTATTACGGCGCCATCGGGCCGTACCTGCACGTCACCACCAGTGGCGACGACTTTGGTTCACAGAAGGGGCCGATGCTGTCCCCGGCCATGTTCGGCGAACTGGTGGCGCCGTACCTGGAGCGCCGCATCCAGGCCACCCGCCGGCACACGGCTGCCGCATTTTTCCATCATTCCTGCGGCGGCATCCGCCCGCTGATTCCCGAACTGATCCGCATCGGCGTGCAAATTCTCAACCCCATCCAGCCCGGCGCGGCCGGCATGGAGCCGGAAGCGCTCAAGCGCGAGTTCGGAGACCGCCTGACCTTCTATGGCGGCGTGGACACCCAGCAACTGCTGCGCACGGGCACGCCGGAGGAGGTGGCGGCGGCCGTGCGCCGGCTCGTCCAAACCCTGGGTGCCAACGGCGGCTACATCCTCTCGGCCGCCCACACGCTGCAACCCGACGTGCCGGCGGCCAACATCGTGGCGCTGTTCCGCGCCGGCCGGCGGTAGGCCGGGCAGGCACGGACCTGCACGGACCGGCAAGGACGAACACGGACCGGCTGGTGCGGCGGCGCGTCCGTGCCGGTCCGTGTGTGTCCGTGCAAGTCCGTGGTGCCCGCCCTGCCGGCCCAGTTCAACCGTTCCCCAGTTTCGCGCTTGCCAATGCGTCGGGAACGCCTATGGTCTCGGGATGTCCGCCGCCGTCAAAAAGGAACGCGCCGACCTGCTGCTGGTGGCGCAGGGGCTTTGTGAAAGCCGCACCCTGGCCCAGCGCCTGATCGGTGCCGGCCAGGTGCGGATCGGCGCCGACCAGGTGGTGGCCAAGCCCGGGGAGTTGTTCCCGGTGACCACCGAGTTCCAGGTCGCGGCCCCCTGTCCCTATGTCAGCCGCGGCGCCTTCAAGCTGCTGGCGGCGCTGGAGGCGTTCCCGCTTGAGGTCACCGGCCGGGTGGTGCTCGATGTCGGCGCCTCCACCGGCGGCTTCACGGACCTGTTGCTGCAGCGCGGCGCCTGCCGCGTCTATGCCATTGATGTCGGCACCGGC
>JBAZJM010000288.1:0-5828 GCA_041651315.1 Lentisphaeria bacterium
GCCGGTCGCCGGCCGCCGCCGGCGGCAGCACCTCGGTGTCGCCCGCCGGCGCCGCCAGGGAAAGATGATGGCAGACGACCCCCTGCGCCGCCAGCGCGCCGCTCCACCCCGCCACCGCGCGGGCGGTGCCGCCGTGGCGGCTGGCGAAGCTGTCGATGGCCATCAGGACATTCATGATTGCGGAGGCATGGCCTCCCCCGCCGCCGTGCCGGTGAGCGCGGCCAGCACGTCGCGGTAACCGGCTTCCGGGGTCACGGACGCCGCCAGGAACTGGCGGGCGCACCGCTGCCACTCCTGCCGCGGCACGGCCAGCGCGGCCGTCATGGCGCGGGTCACGCTCGCGGGATCGAGCGGATCGCACAGCCGCCCCATCCCGAATTCCCGGACCAGCGCGGCCAGGCCGGGATAGTCGGGCAGCACCATGCCCAGCCCCATGGCCGCGTATTCATAGAGCTTGTTGGGGGCGCAATAGACGTTGTTCAACGAGGTCGGCGCGTACAGCAGCACACCCGCATGGCAGCCGGCGGTCACCGGAAGATGCCGCGGGAACGGCCGGGACGGCAGCAGGACCACCCGCGCGTCCGCGGCCGCCAGAGCCTTCAGCCGGTCATGCCGGGACCCCGCCAGGCTGTCGCCGATCAGGATGAAACCGGCCTCCGGATCGGGCACTCCGCGAAAGGCCTGCACCGCTGTTTCCAGGCAGCGGTCCGCCATGAACGTCCCCTGGTAGATCAGGAATTTGCGGCACTCCGGCCCGCCGCCGGCCGCGACAAACGCCGCCCGGGTTTCCGGTTCCCCGGCCGCCGCCGGCAGCATGTCGGCCGCCGGCCGGTTGGGGATGCAGAACCAGCGCCCCGGCCCGCCGTCGGCCAGCCGGAGCAGCCACAGGCGGTTGACCTCCGGGCAGATGACGGCGTGTGCCCGGCGCAGCACCCGCCGCTGGGCCAGCCGCAGATGGGGCTCGGTAAAATGCTCGTGGGCATGGGCCACCAGCCGCACGCCGCGGCACACTCCCGGCAGCCAGGCATATTCCATGGCGTAGGGGCCGTGAAACCACAGGCAGTCCGGCAAGCAGGCCGCCTTGGCGCGCAGCAGCTCCACGCCCAGCCGGGCGCGGAGCCAGCCGCGCCCCCACCGCGTCGCCGGCTGGGCCGGGGCCGGGCTGGCCAGCCGCACCGTGACGCCATGCCGTTCCAGGTAGGCCGCCGATGCCGGTGCCGCCCCGGCCGCCAGCACGGTCACCGCCGCCCCCAGATCAGCCAGCACCGCCGCCGAACTCATCAACGGCGGCAGGTGCTCCACCCGGCCCGGGAAAAACATCAGGATTCTCATCCGTGGCGCCTCCTTGCAGCGGCCCAACACACCGTCACCGCCACGGCCAGATTCATCAGCAGCAGGTCATTGATCAGGATCGGCAGACTCCCGGCAATGCCGGCGCGGTTAAGATAGTAGGCGCCGACGAAGGCGACAAACGCCCACACCGGCTCCAACCGGCGGCGGCCGCCATAGACGAACACCAGCAGCGCCGTGAACACCGCCAGCAGCCCGGCATGCAGCGGCATCCACCACGGCCCCAGCAGGAACCAGGCTTCCGTGACCAGGCCGGTCAGGCAAATGAAAAACCACCGGTCGCCCGGCCGTATCCCGGTCGCCGCCGTGGCCAGTTCGCAATTCAGGGACAGCGGCGACTTGTGAACGAGCACGCTGGGCAGCGGCAGCCCCGCCAGCCAGCGGCCGACCTCGGCGGGCCGGCCGCGCGGCCCGTGCCGGCGAACCACCTCAAAGTACTCGGGAAACCGGGTCTGATCATAGATCATCCCCCAGACCCCCGCCGGCGACGGTGGCGGCGGGGCCGGGGCGGCATAACCGCAATGCGCGGCCAGGAAAAAGGCCTCCTCCTCCTCCTGCAACGAAGTGGGGGTATCGACCAAACGCGCGACCTGGAAAAGCTGCGCCGCCACCAGCAGAAACGGCAGCGCCACCAGGCCGGCCGCCAGCAGCCAGCGGCGCCACGCCGGATGCTGCAGCCAAAACGGAATGGCCAGCACGGCCAGCGACAACAGGATCTCCGAACGGCCCAGATAACCGACCCGGCAGAAGGTCAGATACGGCGGCAGGGCGATCAGCAACGCCTTGAGCCACCAGCCGCCGCGCCGCAGCGAGCCGACGCCGTAATAATAAACCGGCAACAACAGCAGCAGGGGATATTGCAGCAGCTTCTCCCCGACCGTCACCTCTGGAACCAGCCCGCGATGCCAGACGTTGTTGATGTCCAGGCGGGGGGGATGAAGCAGGTTCAGCAGGCGGTTCTCCGGATAGCACAAGGCCACCAACTGCACCAGCAGATAGGCCGCCATCGCCCCCCGCCACACCCCAGCCCGCGACAGCAGCAGCAGCCCGCCGGGCGGCCGGAAGAAGGCCCGGTGCCCCGCCAGGAACCGCGCGGTGCCGACAAACAGGAGGCTGAACACGGCGCCGTACAGGGTGTAATACCCGAAGTAGGCCGCGCCATGGGCCAGATAAGCGCAGCCGATGCCGCTGAACAGCAGGTACATGGCGAGGAACAGGCGGTAAAACAGCCGGACCGGCTCATCCGCCGGCAGCCCGCGTTCCGCCGCCGCCAACCCGGCGGTGACGGCCAGCACGGCGGCCAGCATTCCCCAATGAACCGCCGGTCCGTTCATTCCCCCCGCTCCTCCCGCTCCGGCGCCCCGGCCTTGTGGAACGCCCCCCGGTCGAGCCACAGCAACAGCGCCAGGAAGGGCGGCCCGGTCAGCAGGTGGGCCAGCGTGCCGGAGGCCGCCAGGCCGGTGGCCAGATGGCCGGGCACCAGCCACCAGGCCAGCCCCAAACAGCACGCTCCCCACACCGCGTTGTAGCCCACGCCGAGCCAGATCCGGTTCGAGGTGGCCAGCATCCACCCCAGCGGCGCCCCCATGACCGTCAGCGCCATCCCCTGCACCATCAGCCAGCGCACCATCGCCGCGCCGCCATGGAACTGGTCGCCATACGGCAGGTAGGCCAGCTCCGGCAGCAGCAGCAGGATGCCGCACACCGGCAGCAGAATGGCGGCCGACACCGCCAGGCCGGTGAGGAACAGCCGGACATAACGCTGCCGCCCCCCGTGCATCCGGCTGTGGCTGAGCATGGGCAGCATCGGCGCCAGCACGATGCCGACCAGCATCTCCGGCGCCTGCCGAAGGCGCAGCACGGCGTTGTACAGGCCCAGTTCGGCATAGCCGCCCGGCTGCCGCGCCAGCCAGGCTCCGCTCAGCCAGTTGACCGGCGCGGTCATGATCCCGGCGAGAAAGGCCGGCACGCTGAAGCTCCACAGCAGCCGGTGTTCGCACCAGCAGCCGCGCCAGGAAAAGGCAATGCCGGCCTGGCGGAAACAGCGGGCCACCATGAAGCTCCCCAGCAGCCAGTTCGCCACGGCCACCACCGCCAGGCCGGAAACCGCCCCCGTCACCCCGCCCAGCCAGGCCCCGCCCAACAGCGCAGGAAACAGCAGCCCGCCGCAGGCAAAATTCACCAGCGCCCCGGCCTTGAACGCTTCCAGACCGGCCAACGCCCCCGACTGGGAGCCGGTGACGGCATTGAACAGCACCGCCAGCGCGCCGATGCGCAGCGGCCAGGCCAGCCCCGGCGCCGCCAGCGCGCTGGCGGCCAGCCAGGACGCCCCCAGCCACAACGCCAAGGCAAACAGACCGCCCAGCCCCCACGCCGCCAGGCAGGTCATGGCGCGGATGCGCCCGGCTCGCGCCGGGTCGCTGCCGCGATGACTGGCAATGGCCTGGGTGGCCGTCATGCCCAGCCCGTAACCGGCCATCGCCCCTGCCATGCCGATGGTGGTCTGGATCATGCAAAATTCGCCGTACGCCGACCGCCCCAGGAAACGGGCCAGCAGGATGATCGCCAGCAGCTGGCCGCCCCGGGACGCCAGCGCCCCCGCCAGCGACCAGGCGGCACCGCCGGCCAGCCGCGCCGCCGTGCCGCCGCCAACCCAACAGCCCGCCAAGTCCGCCACCCGTGATCCGTTATGACGCAACCAAGCAATCACTCAGGCAACCATTTCCGGCGCACCGCACACCCCCCCAAAAAATGACATGGAACCTTGGTGCTGCTTCACCATGATGCTTTTCAGGACAAAACCACAACATGCGCCAACACCCAAAAGGCGGGCGCCGCGCCGTTTGCAGGCAAAATATACCATATTATCATACCCGCCAATGATCCTGCAGTTCATTCCATCCCGGCCCGCCTCCGTCATGGACCGCCTGATCCGGTCGCTGGCCGGAACCGGTGTCCTGGCCGTGCTGGACCTGGAAGACGGCCAGTGGGACCTGGCAGATCCGCGGCAAACCCCGACGCTGAAGCAGCAGGCACGGGAACGGCTCCTCGACTGGAGCGCCAGCGGCCAGGACGGCCGGCCGCCCGTTCCCCCGCCGGCACTCCGCTTGAACCCGTTCGGCAGTGCGGAGTTCGCCCGCGACCTGCCGGTGGCCCGCGAACTCGCCGCCACCCGTGGCCTGGCCATGATTCTGCTGCCCAAGGTGGACCGCGCCGACACGCCGGGCCACTGCCGCCAGGCCTTGGCCGGGCACGGCCTGCCCCCGTGCGACTTGGTGCCGCTGGTCGAATCACGGGCCGGCCGGGAACGGCTGCCGGAAATTGCCGCCGCCACCCGTGAAGCCGGCGGCTCCGCGGTCGTCTACGGCCACTACGACTACAGCCTGGAAGCCGGCCACTGGCCGTTGTGGTCCGACAAGGATGCCCCGTTCTGGGAGTTTGTCGCCGGCTTTGCCGCCACCGTCGAAGCGGCCGGCCTGCGCTACATCCATCCCCCGCCCCCCACCCTCCATGACGCCCCCCGGCTCGCCACCCTCTTCCAGCGCCTGCAGCAGTGCTGCCGGCGGGAATTCGGCCTGTTCTCCGCCGGCCTCTCACAAACCCCGCTGCTCCGGCAACTGGCGGCCCGGCCGCCGGAAACCGCCCCGCCGCCGACGTTGCCCGCGCCAACGCCCCTGCCCCAGGCAGAGAAACGGCGGCTGGCGGAAACCACTGTCGCCCTCTTCCTCCAGCACCGGCACTCGGGACTGTCCTTTTCCTCAGACCCGCAAAAACACCGGTTCATTCCGCCCCACGAATACTTGGCCGCCCGCCGCTTCCTGGAGGAAGAACGCCATGGCTGACTTCCGCCTGGGCATCATCGGCGGTTGCCTGAGCCACCAGCCCGGGGTGCCGCATTCGGCGCTCTACCACCGGCAGCTGGCGGACCGGCTGGCGGCCGGCAATCCCGAAACACGCCTGCGCGTTCGGATTGCGCGCCATTTCACCCGGCCCGCCGTGGAGCGGCTGAAGGTGTTGCAGGAGGAGGGGCCGCTGGATGCCGTCCTGCTGCATGTCCGCAACACGGTGGCTTGGCGGACCGGTCTCCTCGTCACGGTGCCCTCCGAACGCGGACTCCGCTACTACCTGCATCCGTTCCTGCTGCGCCCCTGGAAATTGGGCTGGGCGGCGGTGGAAGAGCGCAACTTCGCCGGCTGCCTGTTGGTCGCTGACCGGCGCATCGCGGCCACCGCCCCGGAACCCCCGCCCCACGGTGACCGCACGGCCCTGATGCCCGGCGCCACCCGCCTGGCCGGCATCCGGGTGCGCGACCTGATCTACGGCGCCGGCGCCCTCTTCCGGCTCGATGCCTGGGCCATCCGTGACGAGCTGAAGAACGTGCGCGACGTCATCGTCCACTGCCGCGCCGCCGCCCTGCCCCTGCTGGTGCTCGGACCGACCCGCCAGCCCGGCGAATCTCGGGCCGACCGTTTCTGCCG
>JBAZJM010000289.1:0-5826 GCA_041651315.1 Lentisphaeria bacterium
CGGCACAGGCGGCGATTTTCGCCTTGTCCTTGGCCCGGCCCAGCGCCGGCAGCAACATGCTGGCCAGGATGGCAATGATGGCGATCACCACCAGCAGTTCAATGAGGGTGAAAAAGCGTTTCATGGAAGAGTGCCTCGTCTAGTCGGCTTGCCCTCGGGGGGGGATATTATATCTGACACATCAGACATGTCCGACCTGTCGGATTTGTCTGACGCCCCCCCGCCTGTTCAGCTCCGCTTCCGCCGGCCCAGGCCGGCCAGCGTATCCGGGGCCAGCAACGACCCTGAAACGGGTTCCGGGACCGCCTCACCGGCGGCGGCGCAGGACAAACAGCCCGCCCAGCGCCAGCAGGCCGAGGGTGGCCGGTTCGGGAACGACGGTTGTGGCGGCATTGTAATGCTCCAGCACATCCGACGCGCTCAGCGCCGAGGCGTAAAGCGCCACTTCGTCGAGTGTCCCGGAGAAGTATGAATAACCGCCGACATCGTCCAACGTCGTGTAGGCCCGGCCGATAGTGAACGGGACAGCTTGAAGAGGACCATCGCTCTGGTTGCCGGTGATGTCGCCCAACGTGCTGGCATCGGATGAGACGTTGAATTGTCCGTCCACATAAAGGGCGAACGTATTGGTGGTGCGGTTCAAAACGCCAACGACCTGGTGCCAACTGCCGTTGTTGATGGTCGTTGAGGTGGTGACGGACACGACATTGTCGCTGTCGCCGCGAAGGAGGCCTTTTACCGTGCCGTCGGTTTGCATATAAAGGTCATAAAGTCCGCCTCCGCCATGGTTCCCCACTCCTCCAACGTACCAAGCCATGAACACCCCTTGCTGGGCGCTGGTGGTCTTCACCCAGCATTCCATGGTCCAGTTGCCGCTGCCGGGCACGAACGCGGTGCCGGCGCCGGCATTGTCCACTTGGGCGTACTGGCTACTGCCGTTCAGAGTCACGGCTTGGTTACTGGCCGGAGCACTGGTGATCGCGCCCGTCACGCCCAGCGTGGGGGAGCCGCCGTAGTTCGCGGTATGGCTGTTGCCACTGGCGTCCGCTGCCGTGGAGGTGCCACTGGCCTCTCCCAGCCGCCAGTAGGCCACCGGATTGTCCGCGGTGACGACATCCACATACCCGGCGCCGGCCGGGGCGATGCCAAGCGCCAATACGCCGAGCGCCGTCAGTTTGTCCAACCAGTTGAGTTGCTGTGTGCGTTGCATGGTCTGATCTCCTGATTTGCTTCTTTGGATTTTTACTTCATTGCGGCCGGGGTTGAACTCATGTACGGGACGGGGAGTGCGGTGCTCAGGCCGCCTTTCATTCGTACTAGGTCAATATGGCGGCCGGTGCCGGTTTAAAAATATCCCAAACACACAAGTTTGTATCTATTTCAACCAACCTGTGATTGAGTAATGACGGTTTTAGGGGTATGTTCCAGCATGTTTTGACTTGGATGCCCCTTGATGAAAAATAGTTTTTTCAATCCTAATCTTCGGCTGTTGCTGGTCCGGCGGATCCGGCTCAACGCCCGGGAATGGGCGTCCCCGAATCTGGCGGCGCCCTATTGGCGCTGGTACTGGAACGCGCAGCTGGGCGCCACGGTGGTGCTGGCGGGCCGGGAGACACCGCTGCGCCCGGACCAGTTCATGCTGATCCCGCCGGACACCCCGTTCCGCGGGCGGGTGACGGGGCTGCCGCACCATCTCTACTGCCATTTCCTGGCCGATCCGCCTTACGATGCGGCGCCGCCGGCCGTGTATGTGTTTCCCGCCCGGCCACTGGGGCTGGGCCTGGCCCGGCGTTTGGCGGTGCTCCGGGACGAACCGGCGACCCTCCGGGAACGCTCCCTGCTGGCGCTGACGCTGGTCCATGGCGCCCTGACCCAGGTGCCGGAATCGGTGCTGGCGGCGCCGCCGGACGACCCGCACATCCTACGTGTCCTCAGGCACTTGCAGGACCGGTCCGCCTGGCCGGTGGCCAATGAGGCCATGGCGCGGGTTGCCGGCATGAGCACCAATGCCTTCATCCGTCTGTTCCGGATGCGCACCGGGCTGACGCCGCAGGCCTACCACACCCGCAAGCGGATCGAACATGCGTGCCTGGAACTGCACGGCGGCTGGCTAGCCATCGAGGAGATCGCCCTGCGCGCCGGGTTCCGCGACCGCTACCATTTCAGCCGCGTTTTCAAGCGTCTGCGCGGAATCGGTCCTGCCGCCTTCCGCCGCCAGTCCGGAGGCGGCCGGGCGGATGCCCCGGCGTGACTTTGGTGAGGCGGAAAGGGAACCGATAACCATCGACCACCATCGAGGGCCGTCGATATCCGTCGGAATGGTCGAGGGTTATCGAAGGTTGTCGACGGTTATCGATGGCTATCGCCGCTTGCGTTACACCTTCCGCACGCCCTTGCATTCGGGATAGCCGGTGCAACCCCAGAACTCCTGCCCGGCGTTTTGGCCGGTCTTGGCTTTGCGTTTATGCATGGGCCGGCCGCAGTCTGGACAGGGTGGGGCGTCTTCCTGTCTGGCGCGTTCGGCGGTTCGGGCGACGGTCAGTTGTTCGCGAAAACCACCGGCTTTCTCGAAGCGGTTACCCTGCGCCTGGATCTGGTGGGCAAGCATGTTGATCGTCCGGCTAATGAGAATCAGCAGGGCGTTGGCAACCGTTGCATCGTCGTCGGAGTCCAGCCACCGGGAAAACTTCTTGTGCTGGGCCAGGATGTGCGCGCAGGAATCGTGCGCCACATCGCTTGAGTATTCCGGCCTGTCAAACCGCAGGTCAAAGACCGCCTTGGCTTCCGGGGAGTCTTTCCGCCACGGCAACTGCCCATGCCGCAGGAGCCATGTTTCATAGTCGCCGCGCAGTTCGCACAGGCTCGCCTTTGCGACATCCGTGAGCCTCATTTCCGTTTCTTTGGAAGTGGCCGTGCGTTCGGAGCCTTCAACGATATTTTCTTTTCCCGAACGGGCGGCTTGGGTCATCTGGTCGTATTGGCGGCCGCAGGGGTCGTTGCGGAGATTCAGAAACTTTTCACAAAACCGCAGCGTGGCGAGCTGGACAATGTTGGCCATGACGAAGGAGTCCAGCCACCGGTAACCACCGGATTTGTCGAAATTCATGGGGGGCGCCTTTCGTTGCTTGACGAGTCGATATCCATCGACCACCGTCGAGGGCCGTCGATATCCATCGGAATGGTCGATGGACATTGAGGCGTGGTCGACGGTTATCGATGGTTATCGACAACTCCAAATAAATGTAGGCGGCCACCAGTGCGTTGCAAAAAACAGCGGCCCGGCCCACCCTGGCGGTGTTGCGCGCTTGGTTCCCGGCGGAAGCGGGCTAGGGTATGGGCCGGTGAACACGAACACTCCCCTCATCGCTTGCCGTCCACGCTCCAACTTTTACGAGTGAAGGGTTGTCATGCCCATGTCCCTGTCTGATGCCATGCCAGCCACGGAACCTGCGGCGGCGCCGGCCTTCGAGGTTCGCGGTGTCCGCAAGCACTACCGGCTGGACCGGCACACGACCGTGGAGGTGCTGCGCGGAGTCGACCTGACGGTGCGTGCCGGCGAATGGGTGGCACTGGTGGGCGCTTCCGGCTGCGGCAAGTCCACGCTGCTGCATTTGCTGGGAGCCCTGGACGAGCCGGACCAGGGCGTGATCGCCTGCCTCGGCCGTCCCTATGCCGGCATGAAGGCCGTGGCCAAGGCGACGCTGCGCCGGCAGGACATCGGTTTTGTCTTTCAAAGTTATCATCTGTTTCCAGAACTGGACGCACTGGAAAACGTCATGCTCCCCGGCATGCAGGGGGGGATCAAAAACGCCTCCGGCCTGGCCGACCGGGCGCGTGAGCTGTTGGTGCGGTTCGGCTTGGAAATGCGGTTGCGCCACCGGCCGCTGGAGCTGTCCGGCGGTGAGCAGCAGCGGGTGGCCCTGGCCCGGGCGCTGATCAACGGCCCGCGCATCCTGCTGGCGGACGAGCCGACCGGCAACCTGGATGCCGCGGCGGCGGCCGGCATCATCGGCCTGCTGGAACAATTGCACCGGGACGAGGGCAAAACCATCGTCATGGTCACCCACGACCACACCCTGGCCCAACGCGCCGACCACATCCTCCATATGACCAACGGCCTGGTGACAACGGGTCAGTGACGGATGCGTGATGTGGGGGCGCCGCCCCCACGCCCCTGCCAAAGGGACCTGTCCCTTTGGAATCCCCGAAACCTTCCATTTTGCGAAGGCCGGTACTGGGCACCGCTGGTGGTCGCGATGCTGGATTTTGTCTCTGATGGCGGCGCCCAGCACCGGCTTTCGCAAAATCGGGTGTCGGGATTCTCAAGGGACGGCGTCCCTTGAGCGGGGCCCGGGGCAGAGCCCCACATTATGTACGCTAGCCGCGTTTGACGGGGATGGTGGTATGGGCGGCGACGGTGGCGAGCCAGGCGTCGGTGTCTTTTTGTTCGGGGAAGGCCGGGGTTTCGGTGGCGGCGGGGCGGCCCAAGCGTTCGTTTTTGGAGGTGCCCAGCGGGTGGTAGGGCATCAGGTTGATTTCCTGGACATGCTTGAGGCGGTTGGCCGTTTCCGCGATGCCGATGAGGTGGTCTTCGCGGGCATTGAAGCCGGGAATGATGGGGCAGCGCAGAACGATCTTCGCGCCGGCGGCATCGAGCTTGGCCAGGTTCTCCAGAATGACGTCGCGGGGGGCGCCCGTGTACTCAAGGTGCCGGGCCGGGTCGGTCTCCTTGTAGTCATAGAGGAAGAGGTCGGTGACCGGCAGGACTTGGGTGTAGCGCGCAAAGGGGGCGAACCCGGAGGTTTCCATGCAGGTGTGCAGGCCGTGTTGTTTGGCGGCGGTCAGCAGGGCGAGGGTGAATTCGAACTGGGCCATCGGTTCGCCGCCGGACACGGTCATGCCGCCGCCGGAGGTTTCATAGAACGGCCGGTCCTTTTCGACCTCGGTGAGCACCTCGGCGACGGTCATCCGGCGGCCGATGAGTTCCAGCGCCTTGGCGCAACAGGCTTCCGCGCAGCGGCCGCAGGCGGTGCAGTTTTCCCGGTTGAACTGGTGCCGCCCCGCGGCATCGATCGTATGGGCGCCCCGTGGACAGACTTTCACGCAGGCGCCGCAGTGGATGCAGCGTGCGGCGTTGTAGGAGAGTTCCGGCGCGGTGGAGACGGATTCGGGATTGTGGCACCAGCGGCAAGACAGCGGGCAACCCTTGAGGAAGACCGTGGTGCGAATGCCGGGGCCGTCGTGGATGGCAAACTTCTGGATGTCGAAGACCATCCCGGTACAGACAGTGTCCATGGGGCGATAGTATAGCCGCTGTTCCGGCCGGCGCCCAGCCAAAACAAACGGCCGTGCCCGATCGGAATCGGTGCACGGCCGGCCGGCCCGGTTTGGCAAAACCCGGGGCTGCTGCTCAGAAGCGGTAGGTCAGGGTCAGTTTGACGAAGTTGCGGTCGTAGCTGTTGTAGTCAACGTTGGAGTCCTTGTCGGTGTACTCATAACGCAGGGACAACGTGGCCTTGGGGCTGAGGGTGTAATCCGCGCCGACGCCGTAACGGTACAGGTTGGCATTTTCGCCGAAACTGCCGTCGTCGTTGTAGTTGATCCAGGAAATATCCCCGCTCAGGGTGAGCTTGGGCATGACGCGGACGGCGATGCCGTAGCCGGCCATGGCCTGCTCGGACGAGTTGGTGTTGACGTTCAGGTTGCTTTGGCTGATGCCGTAGGATGCAAAGACGGTGTGGGTCGTCAAATCGGAGGAGGCGAAGTTGGCGGCCAAGCTCATCGAGGGGGACGAGGTGGAGTCGTCGCTATCCTGGTTGGCAACGG
>JBAZJM010000290.1:0-5816 GCA_041651315.1 Lentisphaeria bacterium
TGGCGACGGCCGGCAACCCCGCCCAGGCGGAATTCACCCTGCCGCCGTATTCGTTCGGCTATTTCCAGCTTCGATGAGGCAACTGTAGGCACGGGCGTGTCGCCCGTGTGCGACGCACCTTTACGGCAGAGTCGCACAACGTGGTGCAACCACGTTCCTACAGGAAAGATAAAACGCAAACCTAACGCAGTATAACGTTTCTGATCGGGCGGGCTGCAAGCCTTTTGCCACAAAAAATCGTAACCGGCTAGGAGCAACACACACATGGATCGCATCGGATTGGTGACGTGGATGGCGGCTGGCCTGACGGTTTTGGCGGCGCCGCCGGGCGACCGGATGTTTCAGGCCGACTTCAACCGGTCTCAGGAAAAACCGTTGACCGCGCCCTCTGTGCAGGCGGAACCCGCGACCCCGCCGGGACCAGTGACGGTCGATTTCAACAACCTCAAGGACCCGCAGTACACCCCCGATTTCCAGTTGCGCAATCCGGTCAAGTTTCAGGTGCCGGGCTTCTCCTCCTGTTACGTCACCGACCAGGGGACGATGGAAATTGACCTAGACCGTTCCGCCGGTTGTGTGCGGTTGCACGGGGGCAACCCCGCGGTCAGCGGCTACATCGGCCGGCGGTTCCTCAGTCAGGAACCCACGACGGTCGAGGCGACGGTGCAACGGCTCCGGCCGGAGGAAGGCGGGCAATTGTACCTGCAAGTGTCGGACCTGATGTCCGGCGCCTCGGTGCAGATTACGGCGGTCGATGGCAAGGATCTCCTCCACAGCTGGCAGATCAGCGTCAGTGACGGCACCGGAACGCCGGTCAAAACGGAACTCCAGGGAAGCCCAGCAGTGGACTGGGGCAAGCCGGTGAAACTGACCGTCACCCAAGTCGCGCCCGGCATCTTTCAAGTGTCGGTTGACGGTCAGGCCGCCGGGGCGCCGGTCACGGTCCGGGAACTCCGTCATATGACCGAGATGCGGGTGGGTGGTGAGGCGCGCAAGGACGGGTTCAAGGTCTTGGAGGTGGCCGCTTGGCGCCATCCGGCCGCGCTCAATCCCGACCCCAGCGTCAGGGAATACACCACCGCCGCCGCCAAACCGCGTGACGCGGCATTCAAGGCGACCAATCCCTACGGCAATGCCGAGAACATCGACTACCCCTTCCGCGGCTTTTCCGACGCCATGGCCGATCCCGAGCTGTTCGGCGAACTGGCCGCCACCCTTCGCGAACTCAACCTCAAGTTGCTCCGCTTCCCCGGCGGCGGTTCGGCCTATTTCTATAGCATTCATCCGGAATCTTTGCCGGTTTTCGGCTCCTACTATTACGCCTGCGACCCCAAGTGTGGTCGTTGGGTGGATGCCCGGCAATATTTCAAACTCTGCAAGGCGGTCGGCGCCGACGCCCTGTATCAACTGAACCTGGGGTACTACTACGATCCCGCGGATAAAAAGGCTTATTCCATCGGCCCGGTTGACGGCCCGCAGTTCCTTGCCGGTGCCGACGGTTATGTCAAGTCGGCCGAGAAACAGGACAATTACCGGCCGGAAAAACTGGCCGCCGCCGTGGCCGAGGCCAAAATCATTGCGGGGTGGGCCAAGGCGGCAGGGGTCAAGGTGGTTTGGGAATTCGGCAACGAGGACTACACCAAATACGCCCCGACCACCTTTGTGCGCCTGTGCAAGGCGTTCCAGGACGGCGTCCGGCAGGTGGATCCACAGGCGCAGTTCGTCATCTGCGGCGACGGCATCACCTGGTCCGACTGGCGCTGGCCCTTTGCGCTGTTCGCCGAGGCGAACAGACAGCATCTGGATCTGGCCTATACCGCCCAGCACGTCTACCTGTTCGGCGGCGTCGGCTTTCCTTTCACCGACGGCCAGGCCACCTATGACGGCATGCTGCAGGCCTGGCGGAACATCCGGTTTCTGCACCAGAGCGTGCGAAACCGGCTGGACAAAACCGGCTATCCCCAGACCAAGCTGGCCATCACCGAAGGCGGCGTCGCCGCCGCCGGGCCATTGCCCAATGCGCCGCAGGAACACGGCATGGGCCGGAGCCTGGCCGAGGCGGCCATTTACCCCGCCCGTATCCGGCAGTACGCCATGTTGGTGCACCACGATCTGGTGCGCAATGACAGCCCCGAGAAGGCCGGCACCTGGTTTTGCCGGATTTTTTACCGGCCGGACAATCCCAAGGGCAAACGCTATGAACTGCCCCTGGACGCCCTGGTCATGAAAGAGACCGGCCGCCATGGCCTGCGCGAGATCATTTTCGATTCTGGTGACGGCACCACGGTTTCCCAATGGACCGACGGCCTGCTGGTCACCAGCGGCAATCCCTATCCGGTGGAACGCCGGGTCCGCCTGGCCCTCAACGGCTTCACGCCCGCCCAAACGCAACTGACCGCCGCCGGCTGGCGCAGTCCCGACCTGACCGTCATGGAACACGCGCCCATCGCCGTGCCCGTGACCGTGACCCCCGCCGCCAACGGCCGCCCGGCCCAGGCGGAATTCACCCTGCCGCCCTATTCATTCGGGCATTTCCAGCTCCAATAAAAAGCCGGTGATTTCTGCAGGCACGGGCGGGTCGCCCGTGCAGGGGAGTTGCCGTGGAAGACGGGGACAAAACGAACAAAGATATGAAACAACCGAACGACACGTTGGACCAAATGGCCGGCCGGATCGGGGCCTTCACCGCCCGGCACCTGGTCGATGCCGACGGCCTGGTCTATTGCGGTATCAACCGGCGGACGCTCAAGCCGTTCCGGGACCATGAACTGCGCCGGGAGCAGTGCTTCCGAGACGAGCACATCCACAAGCACTTCTCCAACGCCGAGCTGTTCAACTACGAGGACAGCAACATGGCGACGGCCGAGTACCTGATGGCCAGCCTCTGCCAGTGGCAGGTCACCGGCGAGGCCGCCGCCCGGGCCGCGGCGCGCCGCTGCTTCCGCGCCCTGAAGGCGGTCGCGGAGGCCGCCCGCCACAACACCCGCGGCGTCGTCAAGCCGATGTTCGGGTTCCTGCCCAAACCGCACGGCGGCCTGGCCAAAGTCCCCCTGTGCGCCGAGGTCAGCATCGACCAGTACCTGCGGGTGATGTACGCCCTGGAAGACTACGCGACGGCCCTGGCCACGCCGGCCGAGAAGGCGTGGATTGACCGTTTCCTGGCAGGTTGCGCCGACTGCTGGGACATCAACCACTACACCTTCAGCTACTTCTCCAATCTCGTCCGCTGGGGCGCCTGCGGCCATCACGCCATCGCCTTCGGCCTCTACTGCTCGGCCCTCGGCGAGACCTACCGCAAAACACCCCATGACGGCTGGTTCAAAATCTTCCGGAGCCGCGCGGACGCTCTGCTGGAGTGCGGTGAGGACGGCCTCTCCGACAACGTGACCAGCCTCACCATCCTGGCCATGAAGCGGCTGTGCCGGCTCAAGCCCAAGGAACACCCCGCCTGGCTCAAGTACGCGCGCCGGGTGTTTGACGACGCGGCCAAGGCGATTGACGCCCGGGGGCTGGCCTGGCTGTACCCGTTCTTCTACAAGCTGCCCCTGAACCAGCGCTTCGCCAAGCCGCATTGGCTGCCCAAGCCGCCCGCCGACGAGAACTACTACGATTTCCTGCGCTGGCGCGGCAACCTTTTCCGCCCCTCCCCCATGCAGGCCGGCGCGGCCCTCGACCTGTACGACCTGACCCGCGAGAAGAAATACCTGGCCGCCGCCCGGCGTCTGCTGCCGGCCATGGGTGGCGAAGACTGCCTGATGTACATCGTCCCCGAAACTCCTGCCGACCTGCCCAAGACCTACCGTTTCCTCGGCGACAAGATCAGCGGCCTCAACACCGCCGCCTGGCTGCACGCCTACTGGCAACTGCGCCTGGCCGAAACGCTAACCTGAATTATTTATGAATTTGAACAGGAGAAATCCGGAGAGAACAGAGAAAAACTTCTCTGTGACCTCTGCGGCCTCCTGTTCAAAATCAAAAACATGTGACGATTAAACTACATATACTGAAAACGATATAACTTTCTTCATTGTGGAGCGGCCTTGATGCAACGAGTCTTCACCAAACACCCCGGCAACCCGGTGCTCCGGCCGGCGGATCTCGGCGCCGGGATCATGTATGTGCTCAATCCGGGCGCCATCAAGCACCAGGGCGAGTACCTGCTGCTGATGGACGCCGCCACCCTGCCGACCCCGATCGTGCTGTGGCTGGCGCGCAGCCGCGACGGCATCCACTTCATCCCCGATCCCGGCCCGGTCCAAAACTGGCCGCGCTGGTCGGCGGACGTCTGCGAGAACTGTATTTATGATCCGCGCATCACCCGGATCGGCGACCGCTACGTCATCATGTATGCCAGCCAGGCCCCCGGCCGCGGCGTCCGCACCGGCGTGGTCGCCACCCGCGATTTCACCACCTACGAGCGGATTCCCCAGGAGGAGACCGGCCAGGACAACCGCAACTCGGTGCTCTTCCCGGAACCAATCAACGGCTGGTATGTCCGCTTCGACCGCCCGATGACCGGCGAGACCGATCCCGGCGACATGTGCATCAGCTATTCCCGCGACCTCCGCCATTGGGAGGGCACCAAAAACCTGATGACGCCGCGCCCCGGCTGCTGGGACTCGCACAAGATCGGCGGCGGCGCCGTGCCGATCCGCACCGACCGCGGCTGGCTTTGTCTTTACCACGGCGTTGACCGCACCTGCAACGGTTTCATCTACCGCCTGGGCGTGATGTTGCTCGACCTGGAGGATCCGTCCAAGATCCTCGCGCGGAGTCCGCAGCCGGTGCTGTGGCCGGAACAGACCTATGAGTTCAACGGCCGGGTGCCAAACGTGACCTTTGCCTGCAACGCGCTGCTGGAGGATGACGGCACCGTCAAGGTCTATTACGGCGCCGCCGACACCTGCATCGGCCTGGCCGAGGCCAAACTCGCCGACCTGTTGGACGCCTGCGCCGCCCCCAATCCGCACCTAACCGCCTTTTACGGCCCCCCCTAAACCCGCAAGATTTGCCGAACCATGTTGGGAACCCCCTTTTGAGGAAAGGCGGTTCCCAAACTCTCCGTCAAACCTGTTTGTGCTTTTGCGGATTTCGCAGGCCGCCCCTCCTGTCCCGGTCGTGGATTGTTGCACTAGAGCGGCCTGCGGAATCCGCAAAATGGAACAAAAGTTTTGGGAAGGGGGTTGCAGAGTGAACATGTGAACGACCCGGCGGAGCCGGGACTGCGAAGCGCGGAGCGCGGGGGGAGCACCCTTTTCCCAAAAGGGTGGCCCCAACCCACATAAATGTCATCCCACCACCACCCGACAGGCTTGCCGCCGCCCCGGCCGGATGCTAGGTTGCGGACTCCGCAACCGGGAGCAGAGCCACACCATGAATGTCCGGCCCATTTTGACCGGCGCCGCCGGCGCCAAACCGCGCGCCGCCATCTTTCTCAGCGGCGGGGGCAGCAATGCCGAACGGCTGCTGGCCGGCCTGGCCGCCGCCCCCGCCGATACCCCGTGGACGGCCGCCGCCCTGGTCACCGACGCTCCCGAGACCAGCCGCGCCCGCGAGCTGGGCGCCCGCTTCAACGTGCCGGTGGTGGCTGAAGACATCCGCGCCTTCTACCGCGCCCACGGCGAGACCCGCGTCTCCCTGGCCACCCCCAAAGGCCGCGAACTCCGCACCGCCTGGACCGGCCGCCTGCGGGCCGCCCTCCAGCCGCTGGCCCCTGACTTCGGGGTGCTCGCCGGCTTCGTGCCGCTGTGCAACATCACCGGCGACTTCCCCTGCCTCAACGTCCACCCCGGCGACCTCACCTACCTCAAGGACGG
>JBAZJM010000291.1:0-5779 GCA_041651315.1 Lentisphaeria bacterium
CAAGCAGGAAGCTCACCCCCGAAACCCGGCCGGCGGTCGAGGATCAGGACAAGCTGACGTTCAAGGAAGACGCCCCGTTCAACTTCAAGGTGGCGTTTGACATTGCGCCCGAGTTCACCGCCCCGTCCTACCAGGGGCTGGCGCTCCAGCGTCCGGCCAGCACGGTCACGGATGACAGCGTCGCCAAGACGGTGGAAAGCCTGTTGCAGCGTCGCACCACCTACGAAACGGTGACGCGGCCGGCCCAGCAGGGCGACATGCTCAAGGCGGATCTCAGCAGCCGGATGGCCGACGGCAGCGAGTTCTCCGATGACGCCAAGTTCCTGCTCAACGGCGCCGGCCGCTGGGTGCCCCTGCAGGTGCCGGAAATGATTCCGGGGGTCAATGCCGCCCTGGCCGGGGCGGCCGCCGGTGACGAAAAAGAATTTGAGGCCGCTTTCCCCGCCGACTATTTCGAGAAGACCCTGGCCGGCAAGACCGCCGTGGTCAAGGTCAAGGTCGGTGAAGTCCAGGAAACCAAGGTGCCGGAATTGACCGACGAGCTGGCCAAGCAGATGGGTGCCGAGAGCGCCGAGGACCTGAAGACCCGCGTTCGTGGCATGATGACCGCCGAGGACGACCGCCGGCGCGATCAGGCCCTGCGCGACCAGGCCCTGGAAAAAATCATGGCCGGTCCCGACTTCCCGCTGCCGCCGGCCCTGCTCTACCGCGAGACGGTGGACGCCTACATGCGGATCTATGAGAACGAGACCCGTCGCGGCAAGAAGGAAGAAGAAGTGGCCCAGGACAAGGACAAGAACCTGGAGCAGGCCCGCGGCATCGCCAAGGTCTCCCTCAAGCGCCATTACCTGCTGGAGGCCATTGCCAAGGCGGAGAAGATTGACGTCGGCGCCGCCGAGCTGGACGGGGCCATCAAGTCGGTGGCCACCGCCAACCAGATGACCGAGAAGAACGTGCAGCGCCGGCTGGTCGAGAACGGCCGCCTGGACGACCTCTATTGCGAACTCCGCGACCGCAAGACCATCGAGCGCATTGTCGCCCTGGCCACGGTTGCTGACGCGCCGGCCGCCGCCTGAGCGGCGTGCCGCGCCCTTCCGTCAAGGATGCAGCCATGATCAAAGCCCAACATTTCGTGCCCTATGTGGTTGAGCAGACGGCTCACGGCGAGCGTGGCTACGACATCTACTCGCGCCTGCTCAAGGACCGGATCGTGCTGCTGGGCTCGCCGGTGGACGATCATCTGGCGAACCTGATCATCGCCCAGTTCCTGTTCCTCCAATCCGAGGATCCGAAAAAGGACATCGACCTGTACATCAATTCCCCCGGCGGCTCGGTGTCCGCCGGCATGGCCATCTACGACACCATGCAGATGGTCAGCTGCAAGGTCCGCACCTATTGCGTGGGGCAGGCCGCCAGCATGGCCGCCGTGCTGCTGGCCGCCGGCGCTCCCGGCAAGCGTTTTGTCCTGCCCAACGCCCGGGTCATGATCCACCAGCCCAGCGGCGGCGCCGACGGCACCGCCGCCGACATTCACATCCAGGCCCAGGAAATCCTGCGCATCCGCCAGATCCTCAATGAGATGCTGGCACGCCACACCGGGCAGCCGGTGGAACGGGTCGCCCGCGACACCGACCGTGACTATTTCATGTCCGCCCAGGAGGCCAAGGATTACGGCCTGGTGGACGAGATCCTGCTGCCCAAGCAACCGGTTGCCGCCAAGGCCTGAAGCGCCGGCCGGCCGGCCCGCGGGCAGGCCGGGCCCCTGCTTCATCTGGAGTACCACCGCCATGCCACCACGTCGTCGCGACGATGCGTTTTGTTCGTTTTGCGGCCGCAGCCGTGCGGAAGCGCCGCAAATGATTTCCAGCCCGGCCGGGGTGTTCATCTGCGCCGATTGCGTGCAGGCCTGCGACCGCATGCTGGCCGGGGGGGCGTCCGCCGAAGAGGCGGGCCGTCCGTCGCCCGAGGCCAAGGGGAAGAAGGCCGCGACCGCCTCCGCCCCGGTCGCCGAAATCCCCGAACTCAAGGTGCCCAAGCCGGCCGCCATCAAGCAGTTCCTGGACGGCTATGTGGTGGGCCAGGACCCGGTCAAGCGCGCCATTTCGGTGGCCGTGCACAACCATTACAAACGGGTCCAATACCAGCGCGAGAACCCCGACGCCAAGAAGCGCCTGGAGATCGAGAAGAGCAACATCCTGATGATCGGGCCGACCGGCTCCGGCAAGACGCTGATCGCCCGCACCTTGGCCAAGATGCTGGACGTGCCGTTTGCCATCACCGACGCCACGCCGCTGACCGAGGCCGGCTATGTCGGCGAGGATGTGGAGAATGTCGTGCTGCGCCTGGTCCAGGCCGCCAATTTCGACCTGGCCCGCGCCCAGGTCGGCATCGTCTACATCGACGAGATCGACAAGATCGCCCGGCGCACCGAAAATGTCTCCATCACCCGTGACGTCTCCGGCGAAGGGGTGCAGCAGGCGCTGCTCAAGATCCTGGAGGGCACCATTTGCAACGTGCCGCCCCAGGGCGGCCGCAAGCATCCGCACCAGGAATACCTCAAGGTCGACACCACCAACATCCTGTTCATTTGTTCCGGCGCCTTTGTCGGCTTGGACAAGATCGTCTACCGCCGGGTCGGCAAGCGTGTGCTCGGCTTTGGCGCCGGCATCGGCGCCGAGGCGGAACCGGCCGACGTTGCCGGGGGGCTGAGCCCCGATGCGCCCGACATGCTGCGCCGGGTCGAGCCGGAAGACCTGATCCGCTACGGCATGATTCCCGAGTTCATCGGGCGCCTGCCGGTGGTGGCGGCCCTCAATGAGCTCAGCCGTGACGAACTGGTGCACATCCTCACCCAGCCCAAGAACGCCCTGACCAAGCAATATCAGGAGCTGTTCGGCATGGAGGGGGTGGAGCTGGAGTTCACCCCGGACGCCCTGGACGCTTTGGCCGACCGGGCCAAGAAGAAGGGCACCGGCGCCCGCGGCCTGCGCGCCATCCTGGAACAGCTGATGCTCGACATCATGTTCGAGGTGCCGTCGCGCACCGATGTGGCCCGTTGCGTGGTGGATGCCGAGGTGGTCAACGGCCGCCGGCAGCCCGGCTTGCAGCTCCGCGCCGGCACCGGCGGCGAGCCGCTGCGCAAAAGCGCCTGAGCGCCCCGCCTGAGTTGTCCCGCGTTAGGGTGAGGCTTTATGACCTTCAGCCCAACGAAGGATGTCATTCCACGGGCCATGGTTGTTCGGAATGGCAAGCATGAATCTTTCGATACCGATAGCGATAGCGACCCCGATACCGATGAAAAACAGCGGGGGAAACCCGAGCCGCGGGCGCCTTGAACGTTCATCGGTATTTTCCGGAAGAGGCACACCATGAATGAAATTGTGGTTGGCAAGCGTCGCTTCACCTGCCTGTCGCCGACCCTGGTCCGGCTGGAATTCTCGCCGACCGGGAGGTTCGAGGACCGCCCCAGCGTGGTGGCGGCGGTCCCGCGCCAGCCGATCCCCTTTGACGCGGTACGGCAGGACGGGGAGGCCACCGTCCTCACCACCGGCAGCCTGGTCATCACCAGCCGCGAGAACGACGGCGATTTCTTCCCCGGCAACCTGATGATCGAGTGGAAGCTGGGCGGGTTGACCCAGAACTGGCAGTTTGGCGACCGCGACTACCGCAATCTCGGCGGAACCATTCGCTCGCTGGACGGCTATCACCGTGACGGCCTGCTCGCCGGCGTCCATCCGGCCGGCGGCGACTCGCCCGACGGTTATCTGCGGATCTACGATGAGGTCCGCGACGCGCTGGAGGTCTATGCGCGGGATGGCCGGGGCGACTGGGCCGACGCCCTCGGCCGCCAGGGGATTGCCACCTCCGCCCGCGTCACCCCGGAACGGGTTTACAACCGGGTGCGCAATTATGTCGACGACCAGGCCCACTATCCGCCCGGCCTGCTCTCGCGCAACGGCTATTTCCTGCTCAACGACGCCACCGGCGCCGTGCTGGACGCCGACCACTTCCCCACGCCCCGGAACACGCCCGGCACCCGCGACCTGTATTTTTTCGGCTACGGCCTGGATTATGCGGCGGCCCTGCGGGACTTCACCCGGCTGAGCGGCGCCATCCCGCTGCCCGCCCGCAACCTGTTCGGCATCATTTTCAGCCGCTTTCCCGCCTTCAGCGAGTCGGAATCGCGCGAACTGGTCGCCCGCTTTGAACAGGAGGGCGCGCCCCTGTCGGTGCTGGTCCTGGACCTGGAATGGCATGTGCCCGACTGGTGGCACTGGGACTGGAACCCGGCGCTCTTCCCCGATCCCGAAGGGTTCCTGGCCTGGTTGCATGGCAAGCAGATCCAGGTGACGCTCAACGTGCATCCGGAAGTCCTGCTGGAGACCGACTCCCATTTCGACGCCTTCGTGAGGGACAGCGGCAGCCAGGAACGGGTCGGGCCCATTCCCGCCGCCGACCGGGTGGAGTGGAAGCTGAGAAGCCCCGCCGACCGCCGGGTCACCCTCGACATGGCCGACCCGGCACAGGTCCGGGCCCTGCAGCAACTCTGCTGCGAACCCATCATCCGCCAGGGCGCCGATTTCTGGTGGCTGGACGGCGCCGCCGCCAAAATGAACGGCGTCGACACCCAGCTGCTGACCAGCAAGGCTTATTATGAGACTTCCGAAGTGGACGGCCGCCGCGGCATGCTGCTGGGGCGCTACGGCGGACTCGGCTCCCACCGCTATGGCGTTTATTTCACCGGCGACACCCATGCCCAATGGGAGGTGCTCCGGTCACAGTGCGAGTTCAACATCCGCGCCGGCCAGGTGGGCATGGCCTATGTCTCCCATGACATCGGCGGGTTCCTCCATCCCGAGTCCCCCCTGATCGACCCTGTGCTCTACCTGCGCTGGCTGCAGTTCGGCGTGTTCAGCCCGATCCTGCGCTTCCACAGCAGCCCCGGCGCCGGCAGCCGCCAGCCGTGGGATTACGGTCCGGCCAACCTGGCCGCCGCCCGGCATTGGTTGCAGCTGCGCAATTCCCTGGTGCCGTACCTGTACGGCGCCGCCCGCACGGCCTACGAGACCGGACTGCCGCTGGTGCGCGGCCTCTACCTGGACCGCCCCGGCGACGAGGCCGGCTACCGCTTCGACGAGTATTTCCTCGGGGACGCCTTCCTGGTCGCCCCCATCCTCACCGCCGGCAATCACCGCCAAGTCTACCTGCCGCCGGGAGCCTGGTTCGACTTTGCAAGCGGCCAACGCCTTGACGGCGGCCGGGAAATGACCGTCTACGCCGAACTGCGGCAGCTGCCGGTGTACGTCAAGGCGGGGGCCATCGTGCCCCGCCAGGATGTCGAAAAGGATCCGGCGCCCGTGCGGGCCCATGTCCAAAAGCTGCTCCTGGATGTCTATCCCGGCGCGGCCGGTTCGGCGGTGCTCTACGAGGATGACAGCCGCACCCAGGAATATCGCGGCAACGCTTTCGGGCAAACGGTGTTCACCCTGGCCGAACGGGACGGCGCCCTGTTCCTCTCCGGTGCCGCGTTGCAGGGCCGGGCGTTTGGCGTCGACCGCCAGGTGCGGTTGCGGATTGCCGTCCCGGCCGCCCCGGCGCGCGTCCGGTGGCAGGGACACCCCCTGCCGGCCGGCCGTTTCACCTATGACGCCGCTTCCCGCCGCCTGCTGGTCGACCTCGGCACCGTGCCGGTTGACCAAGCCTGGGAAGCGGTGGTCGAGTGAGCGGGTCTGCCATCACGCTAAAGCGTGAACTCAAACGACCAGCGCGTTATATCGCG
>JBAZJM010000292.1:0-5775 GCA_041651315.1 Lentisphaeria bacterium
GGCGGTAGACACGATGGATTCCAAGGACCGGAGGGGCCGGAATGTGGGCGCGGTCTCCCGCTCCGGTCACTCCCGTCCCTCAAGTCACTCGTGTCCATTCAGTGGTGCTTGGGTCGGCATCATGTACCCGTCCCAATTTTTCTACAGTTATGTCCCTCGTCTAATGTTTTTCTGCTCCCTTGGAAATGTTATTTTCTTGCTGTTTTAGGATGTCTCCGGCCATGCCAACGAGTTCTGACAGGTGATTTGATGTGGCTGCGACGTAGTCAATTGGGGCCGCGATAGGGATCCATCCCATATCACCTTTTCCTCTCCAAGCGTAGCTTCGGCATGATAGAGAAACGATGAAAATCAAAACGAGGGGAGTGGCGCAGTAGGTGAGTCGATGCCAAGGCGAGTAGGGGCGGGACAAGACAATCTGGACGATAAATACGAGGGCAAACAGCGTGAGCCCAAATACAGGAAATATCTTTGCTGCGATGTATGCGGACCGATATAGGTCTTTAGCTGTTGCATGAATCCAATAAAGATCAAGGAAGAACTGGGCCAATCCAAAAACAAAACACACATAAGTCAACCCCCAAAAAGCACTTATCGTTTCCGATGACGTGGCTCGCGCTAATGTTGTTTTGTTGGCTCTTCCCCATCGCCAAACATGGAACGACAAATAGGCCAGCACGAACCAAAATGTGAAATTGATTGTAATCACGGCCAGAGAAGGATCCGACACACCTGTGAATCCCGAGCTCGGCCCGTATATAGTCAATTCCGTGTAGAGCGGCGTTCCAATGGAAAAATAAACATTGTGCAGGCCATGCCTGTTTTACTTGGCAATATGGATGGAGCTATGGCCAACGCTGCCGCGAGGAAAATAATCTTATGATTAATTTGCAGTTTCATTTTTCTCGCAACGCTAATGTACTAGTCCCCAAGTTTTTTTATGGGCATTCTGCGAGCCTTCCGCGCCCGCAACCCAAAGCAAAAACCGATCACGGCGCCCAAGGTTACCCAAAGGACAAACCAAGTAAAAAATGGACCTGCCATCGCCGCCTCGCCACGCGGTGGTAAACCCAAGGAATACCACATGTCAAACACCCAACCTACCGGGGCAAACAAGACGTCAAGGCTACTTGGACACAGAGCTTCTATCGGATACAGCGAAAACGAAAGTGCAAACCCGCATAGGGCGCCAAGCAACATCGTTAGGAGTGGCTTTTCTTTTATCGTCATTGGCTGATCCTGGCGCCTGTGCATTCCCAATTCTCAAAATCGACCGTTATTTTTCCAAAGATGTGCTGGATTGCGGAGGTATGGGCGCGGGGTTACGGGTAAAAAATGAGGCTCAAGTTTTCTTCTGCTTCTTTTTGGGCTTTTTGGGAGCATACCCATCTCCGCCGTCATGAATGGCTAGCTCCCTGCTGGCAGGGACGAATTCGGACTGATAAATCAAGGGGCGGTAACGCGGTGGAGGAATCGGTTTTCCCTCAGCCTTGGCTGCGGCAAGCCAGGCAATCTTGGCCTTTTCAACTTCCGCCAGTGCCTGCCGCGGCGTCTCTGCAACCGCGGAGCAGCATTGGAGATCGGGGATGTCGGCAATGTAGCCGCCATCTTCCGCACTGAAGAAAATATTGATGTGATAGTCGGCTTTCATGCCTTGCCTCCCAGGACCAAACCGTACGTTTCCACCAACCCAAGCAGCTGTCGGATTTGGTAAGGCTTGGCTTCGCCGTTAACGTCTTGCAGGTTCACCAGTTTCGGAATTTGTGGATGCGAGAAAATATGGTGACTTCCATTGATCCGCACCAAGCTGAACCCAAATTCTTGCCACTAAGCGAACCATATCATGAAACGGCACATTTCTCGAACCGTTACCGATTTTCTGCAAGGTCTTTCGAGGATTCACAGACGTCACCCTTCCCAAAGGCAAAGGTTTCGCCTAACACTATACGACACATTGCTAACATTTGAAAGCTATTGTTGTTGTGGATGGCGTGCCTTGGCGGCGGCATGAGCGGGACTCCGGTGGGAAGCGGAATGGCGGATGGCCGGGGAAGTGGCGGGGGAGGTGCGAAGGCAACATGTTCATTTGTTGAATGTTAAAATTGATGCGTGATGATGTTCTCCATTTGTTTCATTACACATCACTGTTGGCGCCACTTGCGGTGCCAGATCATATGAGATACGGTGCTGTTTGTGGCGCAAGCAATAATTACATCTCAACCATGGGGGGGCGGAAAATGTGGGCATGGGTTTTGGGCACGGTGTTGGTGGGGGTGGCGCCGTTCATGGCGGCGGCGGTAACGGGGAATGTTCAGGCGCCAACGGCGCCCGGTGACGCGAAAGCGCTGCTTACGCAGGGCGATGCGTATCTATACGGCGAAGGAGTGCCGCGGGATGGTCGCAAGGCGCTTGAGTGCTACCGTCAGGCCGCCGAGACGGACGCCGACGGATTGACTTGTTTGGGGCACCTCTATTTCCACGGGGACGAGGGGGTGCGACCTAATTACACCGAGGCATTGAAGTGGTATGAGAAGGCGGCGGCGGCAGGCAAAGTCGAGGCCGTGCACAGGTTGGGCAAGATGTACTCGCGTGGCCTTGGGACGGTGGCCAACCAGGAGAAGGCCTTCCAATGGTTTCTGCAGGCGGCCGACATGGGGGATGATTACGCGCGGATGGAGATTGCCTTTCGGTGCTTTGTGGGCAACGGCACCCCAATCGACCGGGAGCGGTGCCTGAAGTACGCGCGAGAACTGAACGCGTCCACGCATGACGAGAAACTCAAACTGCTCTCTTCGCTTCTGATGGCTGAATGCCTCGCGCTTCAGGGGGATTCGGTCGGGGCTTTCAAGGCGCTGGGGAAGACCGGGAGCGTCCTTGTGCTGGGGGCGTTTTACGTTGTTGCGGCGGCGGGGATGAGCGTGTTCGCCGCAATCTACCTTTTTGTCGCTTGGAGGAAACGGCGGAAGTATGCGGCGGGCGAGGCGGTGTCACCGGGAGTTGTCGATGCGCTTGCCGGGTTTTTCGTTTTTGCCGTGATGTCTTCTCTGTTCGGCGTCTTGGTGGTGTTGGATGCCCGCCTGATGCTGTTGTTGGCGGTGCTCGGCGGTTTGGCGAGCATCCTGTTTTGGGGTGTCGTTTTCCGGGCCAGGGGGCAACGAACACGGCAGGTGGTGCCGATGACGCCCTTGGCCCTCAACAAATCTTGGAAATACTTGTTGTCAGCACTGTGTGTCATCTTTGTTTTCGACATGTTGTACCAACTTGTTCTTGGTGCTTTCGGCGTGTCGTTGGACAACCAGCTCCTCGCCACGTTTTTGCCGAAGCCGGGGGCGTCCGCCGCCGCGTTCGTCGGCGCGCTGCTTTGCGGCGGGGTGCTGGCGCCGTTTTGCGAAGAGTTCATTTTCCGCGGGATTGTCTATCGCGGCCTTGCCACAAGAATCCCGGACTGGGGCGCTGCCATGGGCTCGTCGTTGCTTTTCTCCGTGCTCCACATGGAACTGAAATTTATGCTGCCGATCTTTGTGATGGGACTGCTGATGTGTTGGGCATACCGCAAATCCGGCTCGCTCCTGGCGCCGGTGGCCATTCATGCGTTGAACAACCTCATCGCCCTAAGCCTGATCATGGCCGGTGTAGAAACCTAAGGCGTGAACTCCAGGACAGGAGGGGGCCAGAGTGTGGCCGCGGTTTCCCCATCCGGTCACTCCAGTCCCTCAAATTGCTCGCGTCCATTCCATGGTGCTTGGGCCGGCATCATGCACCCACAATGTCGGGCATCACGGAACGGCGACACGCCGAGCTGGGGCTCGGCGTTCCCAAGAGAGGGCGCATTGGCGTTCGTGGCGACCTTGGCGGGCGGGTGGTTCCTTTTTGCGGAGTCCGCAAAAACTGATAAAAGTTTTAGGAAGGGGGATGCAGAGCGAACATGTGAGCGACCCGGCGGAGCCGGGGCTGCGGAGCGCGAAGCGCGGGGGGAGCACCCTTTTTCAAATAGCCGTGGATTGTATGGGGCAAGATTGGCAACGGAAGATGATACCACGGACACAACAGACACCGCGCAAGCCGTATTGCCCAGCCTTGAACCAGCCCCAATCCAAACCCCCGCCAAAATGGCATTAAATGAGGATTGCGGGGATACTGGGGCAATCATGGGGGATTTGTGGAAATAAGGGAATGGACAAAAAGAAACCCCAAGCCATAACACAATCGGTTAAGGCAAGGGGTTTTATTTTATCACTTAGATTTGACTTTATTTAGATTTTTTAATTTAACAACGTATTTATATGGGTGACCATCGTTAACCAATTAGTCTATATTTATAATTTTATCATTATCATCATAGATTAACCACCATTTTGTTTTGTAGTCATAATCACAATAGTATATTTTTTTATTTGATTCCAAAACTATGCCATAGTTTTTACTATTCCAATAATATATATCTATTGCATACTGCATAAGACTATTCACTTGACCGTATTTATGCCGGTGATTAATAATTACTGGATTATTAATTCCATATGATTCAGCTTGCTTCAATACCAATTTCTCTGTTTCGTTTTTTCCGTCTATCAAATCTAGGATAAGGAGTAATAATATGCCGAAAATAATTAAAATAAATATAATGACATTTTTTTTGATTCGCATTTTATTACAAACCTAACTACTGTACTGGCAATGGCGCAGCCGCTGAAGTAGGGGGTTGGACGCACTTTTAAACCAAAACGCCATCGGCAACGGCAACGCACCCACGGCAGGGTATTATTTACCCACAAATTTCCCATCCTTGAATTCGCCGATTTCTTTTTTCCCATCGGGGTAAGTCAATGTCCCTTGGCCGTTGTATTTGCCATCCTTCCATTCCCCGACGTACTTCTGCCCGTCCGGCGAAGTCTCTGTTCCTTGGCCATTTGGCACACCGTCCTTCCATTCACCAACGTACTTCGTCCCGTCTGGAATGGTCGCTGTTCCTTGGCCATTTCGGTTGCTATCTTTCCATTCACCAACGTACTTCGTCCCGTTTGGCAAAGTCAATGTTCCGTGTCCGCTTTGCTTTCCATTTTTGAATTCCCCGACGTACATTACCCCACCCGGAAAAGTATATGTTCCTTGGCCATTGTAGTTGCCATCCTTCCATCCTCCGACGTACTTCTGCCCGTCAGGAAAAGTCATTGTTCCTTGGCCATTTGGTTTACTATCCTTGACTTCACCAACGTACTTAGCCCCATCCGGCAAAGTCAATGTTTCCTGTCCAAATGAGACGGCGCAAGGGATAACTAACCCCAAGAAAAAAACCGTATACCGCAGAAATTTTCGTGAGTTCATTTTCATTTCCCCTAACGGTTGAAACGTCCCCCGGCAGAGGCATTTAACGTAGCCGCCCGGCAACGGCAAGGCAACCACGGGCAGGCAATTCCACCCCATACCCCCACAAGGGCAGGGAATCGGCAGGAAAGGGGCAAGAAACCGGCAAGGGGAACGGCTATGGTTGGAAGCTGGGGCTAAGCGGGATTGTGCGGGGAACCTACCGTACTGTAATTAAAAAAATCCGCTTTCAAAAGGGTGGCCCCAACATCCGTTTCCCCGTTATGGCAGGCGGGCCAGGGTGCGCAGGGGCTGGCGGATGGCGCGGGCAAAGCGGCCGGCCGCGGCGGCGTCGAAACCGCCGGGGCGGACGTCCAGGCTGAAGCGGCAGGTGACGGGACCGTTTTGGCTGGCCGGGAAATTGGTGAACCAGTAATTGTTCATCAGCCAGCTCATGACGGTGCCGTTGGG
>JBAZJM010000293.1:0-5775 GCA_041651315.1 Lentisphaeria bacterium
CTCCCTGGGCTTCATCCGCGATCCGGCCAACCGGGTCGCCGTTCCCGCCGGCCAGGCCAAGGCCGAGATTTCGCTGGACCTTCCCGCCGCCGACCTGCGGGCCGCCCACCGTTGCGCCTGGGTGCTGCTGGACGGCGACGAGGCGGTGGCCGCCGGCATCGCCCGCTTCGCGGCCCAGCCCGTCCGGAAGGTCGAAGGCAAGGGGGACATGGTGACCTTGCGCGCCACCGTCGCGGTCGCCCCGGCGGGTCGGGCCCGTTCCCTGGTGTTCCTGCCGGAACTGCCGCTGTCATCCGGCGATCCGGCCGGCTATGGCGAATCGATAGAGGAGTATCTCCGCAAGCTCCGGGAGGTCTATGGCAGCCTGACGCTGGGGCCCGGCATGCGGCTGTGGATCGACCCGTTCGGCAATGAGATGCATGCCCCGGCAACCTCCCTGTGCACCAGTGACGACTATCGGGCGGGGTTCGCCGTCGTGCTGATGCGGAACTATCAGACCGTGTCGGCGCTCGCGGCGGCCTGGGGGGTGACTGGCGGCAAGCTCGACTCCTTTGCCGCCGCCGCCCGCCTGCTGCCCCTGCATGCCGGCACCCGCGAGGTGACTTGGATCGACCCGGAGTCCGGCGCCCGCTGCACGACCGGGACGGAAAATCCGGCCGCGCTCAAAGAGCTGGCCGCTTACCGCGGCGCGGTTTGTGCCGGCTTTATCAATCGCGCGGCCGACACGCTCAAGAGCGTTGCCGACGTGCCGGTGGTGCTCAAGCACAACTGCTGGTTCAGCGACTGGTTCGTCAATCCCAATCCGCACGGCGGCCTGGACGGCAACGGCATGGAAGCCTACTGCTACGGCGACAGCCTGATTTATCACAACTCTTTGGTGCCGTACGCCCAGGCCCTGCAATCGGCCCGCTCCCAGTGGGTGCTGGTCACCGAGTCCTCGGCCGCCGCCTTTGAGGGACAGAAACCGTATGCGGGCTACCTGGACCGCTTGCAGATGCTGGACGACATCGACCAGTTGATGAAGCTCGGGTCCAAGGGCTTCTTCCATTTCGGCCTGGACTTTGCCGGCAATCCCTCCTTCAACACCACCGACCTGTTCCGCGACCCGCGCCAGCTCGAATGGCTGGGGCGCCATGCCGCGCTCTATCAGCAGGCGGCGGAGCGCCTGGCCCGCTACCGGCCCGAGGTCTACGGCTGGTATCCGGCCCATTTGCGCCATGAAGAGATGGTGGGGCAGGCCACGGCGCCCTTTGAAATGAACGGCCATTACACGGGGGTCAAGACCCAGATCCGCCAGTGCCCGGACGGGCGCTGGATGCTGCCGGCGTTGCGGCCGGGTGCGCCCTGGTACGGCCTGCTGGCCGCGCTGCCGCTGCAGACTCCGGGTGAGCAGGCGGCGCTCGCCGCGGCGGAGCGCGGACTCCGCAACGTCTACCGCCTGGGGCCTGGCGGCAAGTTTCCGCTGGACGGCTTCACCGCCGATGGCATCGGCGTCGTGCCGCCCGCGCCCCGGGCCATGACCCTGGACGAGTTCCGTCAGAATGTCCTGGGCTACCGCGTGTTCCAGACTCGCGACCTGAACGGCCAGACGCTGCCGGACGGCCGCCTGCTGGTCTGGACCTGCGTCGAACGCGACCGGGCCGAGGTGGCGCTGCCGGCTGCCGCCACCGCCGTGAACCTGCAGGGGAAACCGCTGGCCTTGGGCGCGGCCGGCGCGGGCAAATCGCTGACCCTGGTTCGGCCCCCGTACACCAAGACGGAAACCGGCCTGCCCGCCTACCTGCGCGGCGGCTATCTCTATCCCGATGTCGGGCAGCCGGAAGTGGCGTTGCTCTCCGGCGTCACGGTTGACCAGCTGTTGAAGGCGAACCCGCCCGTGTGCCACCGCTGGCTGCCGGCGGCTGTTGCCCCGGCCCGGGTCGTGCTGTGGCAGGAGGCCGAGGCGTTTGCCGCCACCACCTTCACCCAGCCGATGCTGGAGGGCTACTCGCGCTATAGCGGCGGCAGCGCCATCGGCATCAACACCCATAACGCCCCGCCGGCCGGCCAAAAGTTTCTCGCCCGGTATGCCGTCGAGATTCCGCAAATCAAGGGAGCGGTGTTTCATCTCCGCCGCATGTCCGCGCCGGCCATGGAGTTGCAGGTTCTCATTGACGGCCGCGAGGTGGCGCTGATCCCCGCCGAAGCCGCGCTGGGCGACGAGCTGGATCTGACCCCGTGGAATGCGGGGCTGGGCATTGACCGGGTGAAGGTCGGCTGGGCCGCCGCCGCGGTTGGCGACCTGGCCGCCGGCCGGCACACGGTGGAGATCGTGGCCGTGGACAAGCTCTCCAAGATCACCCGCCTGGACACCAAGCTGATGGGCGGCGAGGCGGAGAAAAACATCGGCGCCAGCCTGACCGGCCGGACCATGCGCGCCCTGCAGCTCGACGCCTGGATGCTCACCACCCCTTAAACCGGGCTGTGCTGAAGGCCCGTTTCATGGGGCACCCCTTCAGGGCTCGTTGCTTACCGTCGTTTTTTCCTGGGGCGTTGCCCCGGGCTTGGAGTTTGGCAAATGTACGGGGTTTAGGGGCGATTTCGTCCCGGAGGGACTGAATGAAAATAGGCAGGGGCTTCAGCCCCTGTTCCGAAAAATGAAACGATGGCGTGCCGTAGGTACGCAGCGATTCGCCGCGTACCTGACGGCACGCGAAACGGGGGGGCGGGCAAAACAGGGGCTGAAGCCCCTTCCTATTCCCGCCCCGTCCCGCTGGGACGGGAAAACCGCAGCCGTTGAGCTTTGCCAAACTCCAGTCCTGGGGCGTTGCCCCAGGCGGATATGAATGCGCACTGTTATACGATTTTCACTTCAAAATCGTTCTCTCACGGAGACACAAAGGCACGGAGAAAGAAACCCTATTTAATTGTTGTCTAATTAATTATGGTTTCTTGGTGATCTCTGTGCCTCCGTGAGAAAACATGACGGTTGAAATGAAATTGGTATTAGTGCTCCAAAACTAGACCAACCTGGACGGGTTCCATCACATGAGATTAAAACGAGATGTTGGGCGCGCGTTGTTGGTTGTGGCGATGAGTCTGGGCGGCACTGCCGTTTCGGCCGCGGCTCCAGGCCAGCCTCCGGCACCGCTGTCGCACCTGGCCAGCCTGCTCAAGCTGCGAAACAGCCAGCCGGTCACCATCACCATCGTGGGGTTCGGTTCTTCGGTGGGGGTTGGGGCGACTTTGCCCGACCCGGCGGTGCAGGCGCCGGTCAAGTATTTGGGGGCGCGACTGAAAGCGGCGTTTCCGGCCGCGAAAAAGCTTGAGGTCGTTTGCGACAATCGTTCCCTGAACGGCTCCATCCTGTCGCAGTTTCTCAATGACGTGCCCACCGGGAACTGGAACGCCTACTTGAAGGAAGGGAAAAAGCCGACGCTGGTGGTGTTTGCCTACGGCATGAACGACGGCTTTCCCGCCATGTACAACGCCTCGCAACCGCCGCCGTTTTTCCGATCCCAACTGGTCGCCGCCATCCGCTTGGTGCAGGCCGCGGGCGCCGACCCGGTGATCCTGACCTCGCCACACCCCATCTCGACGGTGGCCTGGGCCATGCCCGCCACCTATCGTCAGGCGTATCCCACCGCCGTTCCGGCCCCGGTTGGGCCGGAGCAGATGAGCCCGCCGGCCTCGCGCTCCGTGGTGTTGCAGGATCCGCTGGGCACCGGCCGGCGCATCCCCGTTTCTGTGCGCCACCTGCACCTCAACCAGCTGATGCGCGAGGTGGCGCGCGAAACGGGCTGCGCGGTCATTGACGCCGAGCGCTGCTGGTTCGAGGCGGTGGCGGCCCGCGGCGGTGACGCGGCGCTGTTCAACGCGGGGGAAACCGTGCACCCGAACCTGCTGGGGCACCAGGTGAGCTATCAACAGGCGATCGACCAGTTTGTTGCTTCGCTGTGAATGACATGACCATCACCATCCATCCCGCGCCGGCCGGCGAGCCGTTGTCTGAAGACTACGGGGTCGCCGTTAACGGCCGGCCGGTGCCGGTTTACGGCTGCCGTGTGTCCGCCGTGCCGCTGAACCAAGTCTGGCCGGGATACCAGCGCCCGCAGGACCAGACCGAACGGGCGGCCTTCGCCTATTGCGATGCCGCCGGTCCGCTCTCCGTGCGCGTCACCCCGCGCCGGGAGATCCGGTCCGTGGTGGTCCGGCCGTCCTCCCGAAACATCACGCCAGTGGTCACCGGCCGGCAGATCGACTTTGAGCTTTCCGGTCCCGGCCAGTTCACGGTGGAGGTCAACGGCTGGCACCACGCCCTGCACCTGTTCATCAATCCACCCGAACCGGTTGCGCCATCGGGGGACGGTCCGAACCTCCGCTATTTCGGCCCCGGCGTGCATCATCCCGGCCGGATTGTCCTGGAGAGCAACCAGACGGTCTATGTGGCGGGAGGGGCCGTGGTGTATGGCAGCATTCACGCCAAGGGGGCCGCCAACCTCCGGATTCTTGGCCGTGGCATTGTCGATGTCAGCGAGGCTGAACGCGGCCAGGGTGGCGGCGCGATCCGCTTGGAAGACTGCACCGGCATCACGATCGACGGCCTGGTCCTGCGGGATCCCGATGTCTGGTGCTGCAGCCTGTTCGGCTGCCGCAACGCCGAGATCCGCAACCTCAAGCTGGTGGGGCTGTGGCGGTATAACGCCGATGGCATTGACCTTTGCAACAGCCAGGACATTCAGGTCCGGGATTGCTTTGTCCGCGCCTATGATGACTGCATCGTGCTGAAGGGGTTGAGATGCGCCGAATGGGACCGGACGGCGGCTTCCTACCACGAGCGGCCCGTCCGCGGGATTTTGGTCGAACGGTGTGTGCTTTGGAACGACTGGGGACGGGCCTTGGAAATCGGTGCGGAGACCAGTGCCCCGGAAATCGCCGAGGTCGTTTTTCGCGACTGCGACATTCTCCGCACGGTCCATGTCGCCATCGACCTCCAGCACGGGGACCGGGCGGTTGTGCGGGACCTTCGTTTTGAGAATATCCGGGTCGAGGCGGATGACGTCAATCTGCGGCCGGTGTTGCAGCAGACCCGGGACGAGACGTACGTGGCCGACCCGCGGGACGACTACCGGCCGTACCTCCTGTTTATGGTCATCCAGCCCAATAATTATTCATTGGACCGGCAGGCCGGCGTGGTGCGAAACGTGGTCTTCAAGGACATTTCCGTAACCAGCAAATGGTTCCTCCCGTCATCTTTCCAGGGACTGGACGCCGAACATGGCGTGACCGGCGTCACTATTGACAACCTGACGGTGAACGGACAGCCATGCACGGGGCCGGAGGAGGCACGGCTGGCGATCGGCCCGCAGGTGGCCGAGGTAACGTTCGTGACGCCCCGGCCGGACCCGGGACGTTGAACCGGGGATGGCGGGCGGCGGTTTTTCAGCCTGCCCCCCTCCGCGGCCCCTGGCGTCACCCGACCATTGCAAATACCGCCAGTTAGCATAAAGTGGTGGCGCAAAAAACCGGGATCATCCAGGGACTTTCCATGCACAAAGACGCTGTCATCCAGAAAACCGTTGCCGCTCATTTTGAAAACTTCGGCCAAAAGCCGGAAAGCATGGCCTGGGCTCCCGGCCGTATTGAGGTGCTGGGCAATCACACCGACTACAATGCCGGCACCGTGCTGTCGGCCGCCATCGACCTGGGCCATGGCTTCTGCATCTCCCGTTCCGCCCGTCCCGGCATCCACCTGTACGCCGCCGACGCCAACCAGCGGGCCAGCTTCGACCTCGC
>JBAZJM010000294.1:0-5708 GCA_041651315.1 Lentisphaeria bacterium
TGTCAGGTGTTTCCCAAATGTAGTGCCGGATGAACAGGGCCGCTCAGGCAACGGGCTTCTTGAGGTGGGCCGGAACGGCGCAGGGGCGCTTGAGCAGGTCGCGCACCACGTTGTGGTTCATCTTGGCCACGGTCGTTTCCGGAACGCCGGCGGCGACCAGCCGCTTGCGCTGCTGCTTCTGGCGCTGACGCTTGGCTTTGCCGGTCTTGATTTTGCGGGTATCGTTGTTGTTGCGGATGTGCTTCATCGGCGCGTCTCCTGGCGCTGGGGGTGCATGAAAAGCAAACCCATACTATACCTCTGATTGCGCCGGATGAAAAGCCGGGGGAAATTACAGGGGTGTATGACCGTTTTGTCGGTTGGGGCCACCCGTTTGGAAAAGGGGGTTGCCAACCCAACCGACCCGAATGTCATGCACCCAAGGTGCTCCCGGCATTGCGGAAAGGCGTGAAATGAGTTATAGTATTAGCTTTATTTCTCCTCCACCCGGCCGCCGTACCGGGCGTTTGTTTGCGTGAACCGCGCTACGGAAGACAAACCATGCCAACCTACGACTATAAATGCAAGAAGTGTGCACGTGTCTTTGAAGTCGTGCAGTCCATGAAAGATGCGCCGCTGAGCAAGTGCGAGGAATGCGGCGGCCCCCTGAAGCGGCTGATTGGGGCCGGAGCCGGGCTGATCTTCAAGGGCAGCGGCTTTTACTGCACGGACTACAAGGGCAAGAACGCGGGCGCGGCGCCGCCGGCGGCCAAGCCCGCCGCTCCGGCTGCCCCGGCCGAAGCCAAGCCGAAAACGGAAGGCAAGCCGGCCGGCAAGCATGAATCGGCCGCGGCCTGAGCCGCCGGCCATTTTTTGACCAGCACGTTTGAACCCTGAAAGTGCGTCTCCATGGTTCCCTGCCAGCAATGTGGTGCCGACAACATGCTCGGTGCCATCTTCTGCCGTAACTGCGGCACCCGGCTCAATCTGGACAACGTCCGGCCGAAAACGGTCAACCAGACCAAGCGTCCGGTGTTCGCCAATGCCGCCGGCCTGGCCTGGCGGTTGCTGATGGTCGTGCTGCTGGCGGGGGCGTGCGGGATACTGGTGGCCCTTTTCCTGCAGCCGTCCCACGGCTTCCAGCCGGCCGCGGCCGATGAAAAGGCCCAGGATGTGGCGCGGCGGCAGGTGGATGCGATCCGCAAGGGGCGCGGCCCCTTTGCCTTTGACGCCGGCCAGCTGACCACCCTGGCCAACGCCGGTTTCGGGCTGGGCCAGCCGGGCGCGGCCGGCAGCGGCTCGCTCCGTCCGGAACGGGTGGCGGTCGACCTGCTGTCCAGCGGTTACCTACGGCTCACCCTTAAATCCACTTTGGCCGGCCAACTGCCGATGTACACCATTGTGGTCGGCAAACCGGTGGCGGACGCGCGGGGTCTGACCTTCCAAGTCGTGGCGGCGCGGATCGGCCGGGTTACGCTGCCCGAGTCGATGCGCGGGGTTGCGCTCCAGCGCTTCACGCCGCTGCTGGCGGGCTGCAAGGACTTGCAGGAGCTCCTGCCGCGTCTGGCCGCCTGTGAAGTGCGGGACAACCGCCTGTGGGTGACGCCGGCCGCGGCCGGTGCCGCCCCGGCCGCCCGCTGACCTCCTTGGCGGGTCCCGATTTCTCCCTCGCTATCGGTTATCGATCAACCGTCTTTTCCGGGTCTACGGTTGGACCTGTCGATTCCGATGCCGAAGTTGCATTGCCGCCCTTCGGTGCGGCGGCTATGTTGCCCGCTATCAATCGGTCCATGAACTCGTGAAGGCTGGACAAGTCTTATGGAAGCGTTTTGTGAAGTGGCAGACGGCAGTGTGACCACCCCCGCGGGCTGGAGCGCCTGCGGCATTGTGGCGGGGCTGAAGCGCAGCGGGGCGCCGGACCTGGCGATGCTGGCCAGCGACCGGCCGGCGACGGTGGCCGCCGCCTTTACCGCCAACGCCTTTGCGGCGGCGCCGGTGCAACTGGACCGTGAAGTGGTGGCGGCCGGCCGGCCGGTGCGTGCCGTGGTCATCAACAGCGGCAACGCCAATGCCTGCACGGGGGAGCGCGGCCTGGCCGACGCCCGGGAAATGGCCCGGCATGCCGCCGCCCTGCTCAAGGTGCCGCCGGCCGAGGTGCTGGTGTCATCGACCGGCCGCATCGGGGTGCCGATGCCGATGGCCAAGATCACCCGCGGCATTGGGCTGGCGGTGGCGGCGCTGGCCCGCAACGGCGGGTTGCAGGCCGCCGAGGCGATCATGACCACCGACACCCGGCGCAAGTCGCTGGCGGTGGCGGTGACGGTGGATGGGCGTCCGGTGCATATCGGCGGCATGACCAAGGGCGCGGGCATGATTGCCCCCAAGCTGCGGCCCACCCGGCCGCCGCAGGCCACCATGCTGGCCTACCTGACCACTGACGCGGCGGTGGCCCCGGAGTTTCTGCAACAGCTGCTCAACGCCTCGCTCGACGCCTCGTTCAACCGGATCACCGTGGACGGCGACACCAGCACCAACGACACCTTTCTGGCGCTGGCCAACGGCGCCGCCGGCAACCGGCCGCTGACGGCCGGGCATCCGGACGCGGCGGCCTTCCAGGCGGCCTTCAACCACGTGGCGGGCCGGCTGGCCCGCGAGATGGTGCTGGACGGCGAGGGGGTCACCCGTTTTGTCGAGCTGGTGGTCCGGGGCGCCCGCGATGACGCGCAGGCCCGGTGTTGCGCCGAGGCGATCGCCGGTTCGCTGCTGGTCAAGACGGCCTGGTTCGGCGCGGACCCCAACTGGGGGCGCATTCTCTGCGCCGCCGGGTATTCCGGGGTGGAGCTCAATCCGGACCGGGTGACGCTGGACTACAATGACACCCCCATCGTGCGCGGCGGCATGGACGCCGGCACGCCGGAGCCGAAACAGGTCGAGGCGATCAAGCGCCGCGAATTCACCGTTACCCTGGACTTGGGGGTGGCGTCCGGCCGGTTCACGATCTGGACCTGCGACCTGTCCTACGAATACGTCAAGATCAACGCGGACTATCATACCTGACGGGGGCCGGCCGGCCGCCTGGGCGGGGAATGCCGCGGGGAAGGGCGCCGCATGAACGAGTGGTGGGGATTGCTCGGCGGGGAACCGGCCTGGCTGTGGGTCACAGCCGCCTGGTCCGGCCATATCCTGGTGTTTCTGCTGGTGGCCATGCACCTGCTGCGGCACCGCCGCGAGCCGACATCGGCACTGTTTTGGTTGTTGCTGACCTGGTTCCTGCCGCTGTTCGGCGCCCTGGCCTATCTCGCGTTCGGCATTTACCGGATTCCGCGCAAAGGCTCGCAAAAACGGGCCGCCGACGTCCGCTTCAAGGCGGAACGCCGGGCCCTGGAAGACGGCAACATGCCGCTGGCGTTCTGGCGTTCCGCCCATGAAGCGCTGACGGCCGAGCCCGAGGATCCCGACCTGTGCGTCCTCAACCGCGCCATGGACGGCATCCTCGAAGACTATCCGCTGCTGGGCGGCAACACGGTGGAGATGCTGGTGGACGGTGACGAGGCCTATCCGGCCATGCTGGCGGCGATCCGCGCCGCCCGGCATCACATTCACCTGCAGACCTTCATCCTGGCCAACGACGCGGTCGGCCGGGAATTTCTCGACGCCCTGGCGGCCAAGGCCCGCGCCGGGGTCCGGGTGCGCCTGCTCTACGACCGCTTCGGCTCCACCTACGCCGTGCTGGGCGGCCTGTTCCGGCGTTACCGCAACATTCCCAATATGGAGCTGGCCGGCTGGACCCAGGCCAACCTGCTCAAGCGCCAGTTCCAGTTCAACCTGCGCAATCACCGCAAGCTGCTGGTGGTGGACGGGGTGGTTGCCTTCACCGGCGGGGTCAACATCGGCGAAGCCAACTGCTCCCAGCCCGGCCATCCGGCCATTCGCGATTATCATTTCCGGCTGACGGGGCCGGCGGTTCACGAGCTGCAGTTTTCCTTTCTCCGCGATTGGTATTACTTCACCGGCGCCGCGGCCGAGACCCTGCTGGTGCCCGAGCATTTTCCGGCGTCCCCCTCCTCCGGCCATGCCCGGGTACGGGTGGTCAACAGCGGTCCGGCTTCGGAGATGGAGGCGATCCGCGACGTTTTCTTTCTCAGCATCATTTCGGCGCGCCACCGGGTGCTGGCGATGACCCCGTACTTTGCGCCCACCGCCGACCTGCTGCAGGCGTTCCGGGCCGCCGCCCGCCGCGGGGTGGATGTCTGTCTGCTGATGCCGCAGGAGAACAACCATCCCTACTCGAAATTGGCGGGACAGGCCTATTACGACGACCTGCTGTCCGCCGGGGTCCGCATTTATGAGCGCCGGCCGCCGTTCATCCATGCCAAGGCCATGCTGATCGACGACGGCCTGGCACTGGTCGGTTCGGCCAACCTGGACATTCGCAGCTTGCGGCTCAATTACGAGACCAATCTGGCCATTTACGATCCGGCCACCGTGCTGGGCCTGCAACAGCGCCTGGAGGATGAGCTGGCGCAAAGCCACGAAATCACCCTGGGCCAATGGCGCCGCCGCCCGCACTGGCGGCGGTCGCTGGAAAATCTGTGCAACCTGTTCAGCCCGGTGCTGTGACGGCGCGGTTGCCATCCTGGAACGCGGTGCGCGGCGCGCCATGGAGTGTGGCATGGAATGCCGCCTTGGTTGGCGGCGGAGCCGGCTTCCGCTGCCTTCCCCAGGGGGCGCTTCCAGCGCCCAAAATCACGGCGGTGATCCTCACCGCACTCCATGGCCTGCTTTCGCCTGCGGTTCCGGCAAATCGGAGACTTTTGAAAACGGCACGGCTGGCCTGAACTTGGTCTCAGGGGGTGGTGGGGGCCGGCTGGGTCTTCCAGCGCTTGTGCATCCAGATCCATTGTTCGGGATGGGCACGGATCATCTCCTCGATGACCCGGGTATAGCGCTGGGTATTGTGGCGGATGACCGCGTCCGGGGCCAGTCCCGGCGGTGCCTCCCACGGCAGTTCGGGAAACAGCGTGAAAACGTGATGCCGCAGGGTGGCGTCCCGGTGGAACGCCACCGGCACCACCGGCGTGCCGGTGCGCTGGGCCAGCACCGCCAGCCCGGACATGGTGCAGGCCGGCCGGCCGAAGAAATCCACGAACACCCCCTCGTCGGCCGTCATGTTCTGGTCCAGGATAAAGCCGATCATCGCCTCGCGTTTCAGCAGGCGCAGGAGTTGGAAGACCGACCCCCGCCGGCTCACCGTTTTGCCGCCGTGGGCGCCGCGGATGAGGTCAATTATCGCACTGGGGACGTACGTAAACAACTAACTGCTATACAAATAATAACAATAAAATTTAACCATTAAAACCTCCTTAGATGCGAAAAAGTATAGCATAATTTGCGTTTAAGCATTTCACAATTAGAGTTGAGATTGCTGGATGGTTTGACGTTCATGGTATGCCGTACCTTGGGAATCTGAGAACGGATGCGTTTGCCACGGCCCCAGATCGAGCAATGTTGCGTGCATGTGACCCACCGCTGCCAGGAACGGCGGTTCCTGCTCCGGTTCGCCGCTGACCGCCGGCAGTACCGGCGGCGGTTGTTTGAGGCGACCCTGCGGTTTCCCCTGGTCAAAATACTGGACTACGTGATCACCTCCAATCATGTGCATTTGCTGGCCTGGGTACGGCGCATGCAAGATCTGTCGGACATGATGCATTGGCTGCAAGGGGTGGCGG
>JBAZJM010000295.1:0-5687 GCA_041651315.1 Lentisphaeria bacterium
ATCCGACAAAACTATCATGCCCCACGCAGAACGACAGTTAGCAATCATGAGGTCATCATGCCGATTCATTTCACCGCCGCGGACTGGACCCGGATTCGGGACACTTACCGCCAGTGGTGGGCGGGCGCGCTGGACCGGCCGCTCATCCATCTGACCGTGGACGGGGCGGCGCCCGGCCGGCCGCCGGCGGCGCAGCCTGTGCGCGCCTTCCAGTCCATGTACGATGATGCCGTAAGCGCCGAGGCGATCGTGGACGCCTGGGACTGGCAGTTGTCCGGCCAGCGCTGGCTGGGCGATGCCTTTCCCACCGTGTTTCCCAACTTCGGCCCCGGCGTGATCGCGGCGTTCCTCGGCGCGACCCTGGAGAACGGCGAGAACACCGTGTGGTTCCACCCGCGGGAGGAGAAATCCGCCGCCGAACTGCGGTTCGCCGTCGACCCGGCCAACCCGTGGCTGCGGCGCATCAGCGACCTGGTCCGCGCCGCCGGCGAGCGCTGGGGCGGCCAGGTGCTGGTGGGGCTGCCCGACCTCGGCGGCAGCCTGGACCTGCTGGCCTCCTTCCGCCCCAGTGAGCAATTGCTGCTGGACCTTTACGACGATCCGGAGGCGGTCAAGGCGCGGACCTGGGAATTGCACGAGCTGTGGTGGCACTACTACCAGCACTTTGCCCGGCTCCAGCCGGCGGGCCATCCCGGCTTCAGCGCCTGGACGCCGATCTATTCGGAAACGCCCTATTACATGTTGCAGTGCGACTTCAGCTACATGATCGGCCCCGAGATGTTCAACGAGTTCGTCAAGCCCGAACTGGCGGCGGCCTGCAAAAAGCTGGGGAACGCCTTCTATCACCTCGACGGTCCGGGCGAACTGCCGCACCTGGACGCCTTGCTGAGCATTCCGGAGCTCAAGGGCATCCAGTGGGTGCCCGGCGCCGGCCAGCCCGGCATCGAGCACTGGCCGCAGGTGTACCGCAAGATCCGCGAGGCCGGCAAGCTGATCCAGTTTTTCACCGGCCAGTCGAAACTGGGCCTGGGGGCGCTGGACGTCCTGGCCCGGCAGCTGGGCAGCGCCAAGGGCATCATCATGATCGGCGGCTGCACCCCGGCCGAGGAGCCAGCGGCCCGCCGCCTGCTGGAGAAGTACGGGGCGGTGTTGGGAACCCCCTTTTGAGGAAAGGCGGTTCCCAAACCCTCCGTCAAACCTTTTTGTGCCTTAAAACGCGGAGGGCGCTTCCGTCACAAGCCCCTCTGGCAAAACACCACCCTTGTGGGTGGGGCTTGTGACGGAAGCGCCCTCCGGTTTAGGGTACAAAAGTTTTAGGAAGGGGGATGCAGAGCGAGTCCCCGAGCGACCCGGCGCGAGCCGGGGCTGCGGAGCGCGAAGCGCGGGGGGAGCACCCTTTTCCAAAAGGGTGGCCCCAACGGAACGGCCGTATTTCCACGGCGGTATAGTACCGCACCGACAAGGAGTCACGGGCAGATGAGTCCGGAAGAATTTGGCCGCCAACTAAAACTGCTGCGTCACCGCCTGGACCTCAACCTGCGCGAACTGAGCCGCCGCTCCGGCGTGGCCGCCTCCACCCTGTCGGCGATCGAGCAGGGCAAGACCAGTCCCACGCTGGCCACGGTGGACAAGTTGCTGGAGGCGCTGGGGGTGGACTTTGCCTCCTTCTTCGCCGGGGGCGCCGACAGCGCCGCCGGCCAGGTGTTCACCGCCGACCACATGCAAAAGGTCCAGGACGCCCACCGGACCTACCAGTTCCTGTTGCCGGCCCGGGAGGATATCAAGGTCGAAATGCTGCACGAGGTGATCAATCCCTCGGAAAAAGACAGCGAGTGGGAGACGCACCCCTACGACCTCGCCGGCTGGATGGCCGCCGGCGACACCATGCGCCTGGAGATCCAGGAGGTCGGCCGCTGGGATTTGCGCCCCGGCGACGCCTGGTACATCAAGGCCGGCCAGCTGCACCGCGCCACCAACACCGGCGCCGCCCCCATGGAAATCATCACCGTCATTCCCCCGCGGCGATAACCGGCCGCTGTCCCCTGCCATGATGGCGCCGGCACTCGCCCGAGTTCCTGTCCATGGTTTATATTAATGGATCGAGTGTCCGCAACCGGCGGTGCCGGGCGGCAGGCGGGGTTCCTTCACGCAGCGGTTTTTTCATGGAGCAGGCAATGAAGCAGATTGGTGTCATCGTCCGATTCGTGGTGCCGGCGGCGGTTGCCGCGGCGGCCATGGTGGCCACGGGGTGTGTGGCCTTTGAGACGCCCGAAGAACAGGATGTGCGGATCCAGCAGATGGCCTCGATCAACTCGGATGTGCAGATCTTGAAGGACGAGCGGCAGCGGCTGATCCAGCAGCTGGAGGTGAGCCGGCAGGAGAACGCCCAGCTGACGATGCAGGTCAAGGACCTGTCGGACCGGCTGGACCTGGTGGAACAGCGGTTCGGCAACCTGGACGGCAACTACCGGCGCAAGCTGGAGGAGCTGCAGCGGACGATTGCCAGCGAGAGCGCGGCGCGCAAGACCGCGGTTGACGACGTGGTGCGTTCGGTGTCCAAGGAAATTTCCTCCACCGCCAACCGGCTCCAGGAGCAGCAGCGGCGGGTGGTGAAGGCGGCGGTCGACGGGGCGCCACAGGGCGAGTATGTGGTGCAGAAGCGGGACACGCTGGCGGCGATTGCCAAAGCCTTCGGGGTGAGCAGCAGCAGCCTGGCCAGGGCCAACAACATCAAAGGCTCGAGTGTCCGCCCCGGGCAAAAGCTGACCATTCCCAAGAAATGACCTTTGCGGCGTTCAAAAGCAGCTGGACGGGTTGGCTGGCGCTGGTGCGCATGCCCAACCTGTTTACGGTGCCCGGCGACGCCATGGCGGGGCTGGCCGTGGCGTCATTGGTGGCCGGGGCCGGCCCGGCCCCGGCCTGGAAGCTGGTGGCGGTTGGCGGCGCCGCCCTCTGTCTTTACATCTTTGGGCTGCTGCTGAATGACCTGTGGGATCTGCCGGACGACCAGTTCCTGCGCCCGGAACGGCCGTTGCCGCGGGGCGTGGTGCGTCCGCCGGCGGCGGTTGCCGTGCTGCTGCTGCTGGTGCCGGCGGCGCTGGGGTTGGCCTGGCTGGTGTCGCTGCAGGCGTTTGCGGTGGCGCTCCTGCTGCTGCCGCTGATCGTGCTTTACAACATGCTGCTCAAGGATGTGACGCCGCTGGCTTGCCTGAACATGGGGGCCTGCCGGGCCCTGGCCTTCCTGCTGGGCGTGGCCCCCCGGGAATGGTTGGGCGTCCCCGGCGGCCTAGCCCTGCTGCTCGGGCTGTACATCGGCCTGGTGACCCACGTGGCGCGTTACGAGGACAAGCCGGCGCCGCTCGGGGAAAAGGTTTGGGGGCCGCCCGTTGCGGCGCTGCTCTTCGCCCTGGTGATCAATTTCCTGGCCTGGACGCTGCCCGGGGTGCCGGGGGTGCTGCGGACCGTCTGTGTGCCGCTGCTGACCGGTGCCGGCGTGCTGGAGGCGGTGCTGGCCTCCCGGCGGCTGGGCGGGGTGGTCCAGCCGGCGCGGACCCGGAGCGCCATCGGGACCTGGCTGCGCGCCTTGATCCCCTTGCAGGCGGCCTGCCAGTTCCTCAGCCCGCAAACCCTGCTGCTGGGCGTGGTGTTGGCCGCCGGCTGGCCCCTGTCGTGGTTCTTTGGCCGCCGTTACAGCGCGAGCTGACGACCGTCCGGCGTGGCTTCCACGCGGTGGTGGCGGCAGGCCCAGCAGAGGTAGGAGATGCTGACAAAATAGCTGGCCGGCACCCGGTTGAGGGCGCCGATGGCCACTCCGAGCAGGGTGGTGCGGCCGCCGTAGCCCATGGGGCCGATGCCCAGGGTGTTGGCCTCCGCCAGCACCCGCTCCTCCAGCGCCGCCAGTTCCGGGTGCGGACTCCGCACGCCCAGGGGGCGCAGCAGCTGGCGCTTGCTTTCCGCATAGCCGCTGGCCCGGTCGCCGCCGATGCAGACCCCGAGAATGCCGGGGGCGCAGCCGTTGCCCTGGGCGCGGTGCACGGCATGCAGCAGGCAGCGGCGCACCCCTTCCAGGTCGCGTCCGGCCGGCAGGCTGGAGTCCGGCAGCGCATACTGGGCGCCGACGTTCTCGCTGCCGCCACCCTTGAGCAGCAGCGAGACCTCCACCGTCTGGCGGCCCGCTTCCTCGTGCCAGTGGATGGTGGGGTTGCCGGGGCCGAGATTGTTGCCGCTGTTGTGGCCGGTGATGGCGTCGACGCTGTTCTGGCGCAGCAGGCCGGCGCGCGTGGCGCTGGCGACGGCGGCTTCGGCGGCCCGGCGGAAGGCGTCCTGGGAGACGCCGGGCGGCGCCGTGACCCACAACAGGATGGCGCCGGTGTCCTGGCAGAGCGGCTGGCGGCAGCGGCGCGCCAAGTCCACGTTTTCCAGCAGGGTGTCGAAAGCGGCGGCGGCGTTGCCGCCGGCCGCCTCAGCCGCCCGGCCGGCCCGCAGAGCCGCCTCGACGTCCGCCGGCAGGTCGCAGGAGGCGCGGGCGATCAGCTGTTCAAGGGTGGCAAGCCAAAGATCGGGCATGGCGGCGGGGACGAGTTTCCACGGCGGCGGGGACGGGTTTCAGAAATCAAGGGACAGTTGGCGGCTGGTGGCATCGTCGAGATTGATGCGGCGGTCCGCTTCGGCCATCCAGCGCCCCTGGTAGTGGAGGTTGAGGAAATGGTCGCCGGGAGACAGCACCAAGTCGGGCAGGGGGGTGACATGCGGCAGCCAGCGGCCGTCCAGGAGGATGTTGGCGCCGACCGTCCGGGCCTGGAGGGCCACCGGGCGCATGTTGGTGGTGGCGGGATAGGCGCGGCATTGCAGTTCATGCCGGCCGCCCGGCAGCACTTGGATGATCTGCCGGAGCGGGTCCATCCGCCAGCCATTGTCCACCACCATCACCTCGACGGAACCGGCGGGGACGGGAATGCTCGCGCCGTTGGCCGCCAGGCCGGAGCAGGCGCCGTTGACGTAAACCATGCCGCGGCCCGGTTCGCAGAACACCTTGAGCGAGCCCAGATCCGGCCGGTGTTGGAATTTGAACTCCAGGCGGATGGTCTCGTCCCGCTGCACCATCACCCGCCGCCAGGCCGGGACGGCGAGGTAGCCGGGGCGCACCGGGGTGAAGACATGGCCGCCGACCGGGAGCTGCAGCTCGTGCTGGTCCTCGACCGGGTAGGGCTGGCCGTCCACGTACAGGGTCAGCGCGCCGGGCAGGCCGACATCCAAGAGCACCTTGCCCAAATAGGGGACATTGGCGAGTTCGAACTTGACCGTGGCCGTATCGTTGCCGGCCACCGACACCTGCCGCACCGGCGGTTTGGTGACATAACCGTCCTTGGCCACCGTCACGACATGGGGACCGCTCGTCACCTCGGTCAGGCGCCCCGGGGTGACCACCGTGGTTTGCACTCCGTCCAGGTAAACGTGTGCTCCGGCGACCCCTTCGCTTTCCACTTGGAGGGAGCCATAGCTGACCGGGCCGTGGCGCAGGCTCTGCCGGACCAGCACCCAGGCGATGACGCAGGCGACGGCCAGCGCCACAAAGATGGCCAGCTGCCGGAGCCGCTTGCGTGAATGCTGCCAGGAGAACAGGTTGGCAATGAACTCGCGGCGGCGCAACTGCCGGCGCCGGACCGCCTCCTCAGGCGGCACCCATT
>JBAZJM010000296.1:0-5655 GCA_041651315.1 Lentisphaeria bacterium
GCAGACCCAGCGCGAACGCCGTCCTGATCGATGGCGGCGGAACCAATGTGAGCAGTTCCTCCCCATGGGACGCCATTACCTTTGATTGTGGTGGCACGGATGCCATCACGTTCGGCCGCGCCGATTTCCGCCATGGAAACGCCTTGAATGCGGGCTTCATCGACGGACATGTCGCAAGCGGCCGGTATCTCGGTGCCGGCAGTTATGGCTGGGATGCGAGAACATCGCTGGGAAATGCCTTTGCGTGGCCCTATGACGCGGCCCTGAAGTAATCGCAAGCAGTGGGAAGTGAAAACATTAAAAACGTCGAATCATTCTTGGCGTTCGTCTGCGGTTGCAGCACTCTTTGCGGAGCGGAGCTGCGGCTGCTGGGCGTGATGGCGCAAAGCCAGCCGGCCGGGACGCCGCCGCTGGCCGCCGTGGCCTGCACCAGCGCGGCCAATGACGCCGGCGGCAATGTCATCTTCACCAACGGGAACACGCTTTACTCCCTGAAACGGGGGGATCGGGTTGCCCGGAAAATCTGCCCCGGATTTTCCGGGGCCGTTTTGGGCGACTCCCGCGACGTTTTCGTCCGACGTGATGCGGATCTTTTCAAACTGACCCCCATTGCGGATGGCTCCTATGCCCATACCCGTGTATTGACTTATCGGCGTGGATACACCGCTTATGCCGTCGCCCCGGCGGGAACCACGGAGGGATATGCCGCCAAGGCAAAATTTTTCGCCCTCGACGCCCGTGAAAAGAAGGTCTATGGCTGGACGGCCGCTGGCGAGCCGATTGGACCACTTCTTGACCTCACCGGCGTCGGAACCAAGGATCATGTTGGTTTCGAGGTGGTTGGCTGTCTGCCGGGAAGCGGAAAACTAGTCGTCGGGGCCACCTACCCGGATTGCCGCCTACTGCGTTTTTCCGCGGACGGAAAACAGGAAAATGGCGGCATTTGGCCGTTCGCGGAGCGGATGACCTCCCTGTCACTGGCGGACGGCGCCTTGTGGGGAGCCTTCCCGTATGCCGTTCGTCTGGAAGACATGCCGCGGGCCGGCAAGCTGCTGAAATTTGGCGACGGTTTCGACCGGTATGCCTACAGCGTGGCGTCCGACGGCTGCGGAGGTTATTATCTCGCCACCAGCCAGGGGCTCAAGCACTACGCGGAAAATGCGTGGAGTGGATGCGATTACCGGCTGGGCGGCGCGGGCACGCCGGCCGCCCTGGCTTTGGCGACGAACGGCACCATCGTGGCGGCGATGCCGGACGGTCATATGTACGCGCTGCTGCTGGACGACGATGCCGACGCCCCGTTCAGGAGCACCGGCAACGAGCACTGGCTCGTCGGCCAGGCGTGGAATTCGGGAATTGTCGCCGCCCTTCCGGGAAAAAATGGCGCCGGCTTCCTGTTGCTTGACCCCAAGCACAAGACGATTTGGCGCTTCGAACCCTGGCGCAATCCGTATCATGATCCGCAATACATGGTGAACCTCCGTCAGCCGCTCACAAACCCGACCGATTTTGCCTGGGCCGGCGACAGGCTCGTCATCGCCGATGCCGGCAAGCTCAGTATTCCGGTTCCGATATCGGCACCGATCCTGAAAGTCGATGCGTTCAACCGCAACGAACTGGTGGTCGCGGGCAAGGATTTTGTCGCCTTTATCGCGGACGGAAAAACCGTATGGAAACAGCCAATCGCCGCCACGGATATTGCGGTGATTGGCGATTGGATCGCCGTTGCCGGCGAGCAGTTGCAGCTGCTCGACAAGTCAGGAAGACTTCTGACCAGCGCGCCCTATGCGCTGCAGGCGCTGGCCGCAGAGGGCAAATACCTGGTCGGAGCGGATCACGCACGGGCGGCCATCCTTAAATTTTTAGTGAAATGAGGTTCCTCATGAAAAAGATCCTGTCTTGCGCCCTTGTCTTGGCCGGTACGCTCCTCCCCCTTGGCGCGGCCCCCACCCTGACCGGAGTCACCGCGCACCCTGATTCCAATATGTTTAAGAAGGGCGAGCCGGTTATGGTAACCTTTCAGGCGAGCGGTTTGGCTCCGGGGGAAAAGTCAACCTTGGAACTAGACGTCGTCGATCAAAATGACGATTCCATCAAAAAGCTGTCGGTTCCCGTTGCCGCTGATGCGTCGGGGAATTGGCAAGGCTCCGTCCAGGCACCCAACGAAAAGTACGGCTTTTACCGGCTCCGGGCCAAGCTTTCCAATGGCGTGGCGTTGCCCAAGATCGGCAGCCGGCCGGCGGGCTGCCTTACTTACGCGGTGCTCTACGATCCGGCGGAGCGCAAGCTCTACAGCCAGGATGAATCGTTCTTTGGCATCCATGGCAACACGCAGGGCGCCGCCGATCTGATGCCCTGGATCGGGGCGCGTTGGTGCGGGTATCCGTTTTCCTACGATGACGGCGGTTATCAGGCGCTTCTTGAGCGGCGAAAAGCAACCGGAAATCCCGATTGGGTATTCTACCAGTGCTCCTGGATCATCCCCGGTACGGGCGGCCATCCGATGTGTTTCTGGGCTCCCGAACAGTTGCAGAAGCACAGCACATTCGGCACCGAGAAGCGGCTTCAGAGCGATGTCCTGTTCACCGACCCGGAGGGGGAACGGCTGTACCGCGAAGGTTGGAAGAAGATCGCGGCCTTCGGCAAAACGCATCTCTATCACAATGCCAACGCCCTGTATCAGGTGCTTTGGGAACCGGATTTGGGGCGTTCCAACGAGGATATCCTAAAGATGTACAAGGCGGCCTACCAGGCCATCCATGAGGCAGATCTCCGGGCTCGGGTGTTGGGCTATACGGCCAGCAACATCACCGCACCTTCGGTTGAACAACACCGCAAGCTGTTTGAAATGGGCTTCCTCAATTACATCGACGAGCTGAGCATCCACCCCTATATCGGATATCCGGTCGAGCTGAATGGCCTCGTTGAAAACGTCCGCACGCTCAAGCGTCACCTCAAGCAGTATGCGAACGGGCGCGACATCCGCATCCGCGGCACCGAATCCGGATATTCGGCCACCGCCACCCGCGAGCAGGAATTGCTCCAGATGCGCGGCCAAGTGCGCGCCGCGCTCATCCTGCTGGGCGAGGGATTCGCATCCAATGAACCCTTTTATGGCAGCGATCATTTTCAACACTGCCTGGGCGACTACGGCATCACCTACAACCTGTGCCTGCCTCAGGAGCCGTTCGGCGCTAAAACCGTTTCGCCGCGCCCGACGGTGCCAGCACTCTCGGCGGCGAGCTTTTTCCTGGAAGGGCACCGTCCGACCGGCGTGATCGAATATCTCGGCGACAGCGTGCTTGGCTACAGCTATGCCGACCGCGATGACCATTGTGTGATCGCGCTCTGGGATTTCAGTGGAAAACCGGCGGCGGTCGAACTGCCCGTCGGGCGGGACGAACTCAGGGTCGCCGACCTGATGGGCAACTGCCGCACCGTCAAAACCGAAAACGGGACGGTCAAATTGACGGTGACAGAAGATCCGATTTACCTGCTTGACGTCAATCCCAAGCTCTATGGACGCCAAGCGAAAAAAGCCATTGTCCCCGACACCGGCAGCCTGACCGGAATTGCCGGCGACACCGTTGTCGTCAAAGGCAAGGTCCAGGCGTTCGCCAGCCCGTTGGCCGGCGTGCTCGAACTGGTGCCGCCCGCCAGGATGAAACTTGCCGCGCAAACCGTGAATCTCTCGCTCAAGCCGGGCCAGGCGGAATCCTTCGCCATTCCGGTTGCGCTTGGCGAGACGCTCGCGGACGGCAAATATCCTTTGTCGCTCCGCCTGCGCGAGAATGGCCGGGTGCTCACCGCCGCGGGGGTTCTGCTCGACGTCAAACCGCCGGTGGAAGTTCGTGCGGCGTGCCCCTCGTTTGTCAGCGGCGAGCCGGGCATGGAATTTACCGTAGCCAATTTGACCGGAACGGTGCATTCCGGCACGCTGGAAACGCGGATTCCCGGTTATCCAGAAGCACGCCAGCGGGTGCCGTTTACGCTCAACGGCCATGAGGAAAAAATCCTCCGGGCGGATTTCCGGGGCCTCAGCCTCTCGCCCTTTCTGCCGGTCAAGGTTGCCGCGGCGGTTACGCTCCAGTCCGGCTATCGTTTCTCAACGCAAAACGAGGCGAATTTTCTCGCCGCGACCTATCTGCCGGGGATTGGGGTCAAGGGCGAATTTTCCGGCTGGAACGCTCCTGTGCGCCATCCGATGGATTCCCTTAACCCGGTGCGGAGCAGGCAATTTCATGCCGGCGCCAACGACCTGAACGCCTCCATCGCCTTCGGGTGGAATGAGGCGTATCTGCTGCTTGACGTGGAAGTCATCGACGATGTCTACTGCCAGCCCTTCTCCGGTGAAAGGATTTGGAACGGCGATTCGCTCCAGTTTGCCTTTGCCAAACGCCAGACGGCCAAGGAAGCCGCGAATGACTATGGGAAACAACTGGAATTGGCCTACAGCGAAATTAATTTCGCGTTGACCGCCAATGGTATGGAAGCGAACCGCACCTACACGTTTGATCCGGCGATCTGCCCTCCCGGAGACATTTCCCCGGGGGACTGCCCGCGCCAGTTCACCAAAACCGTTATTCCCGGCGGCAAGGTCAAATTGCACTACCAGATCGCGGTGCCGTGGCGCTTCCTGCATCTCGCCAAGGTGTCCGCCGGCATGGCGGTCTGCTTCGCGGCCACGGTCAACGACCGCGACGACCCGGCGCAAAGCGATGTCTCGGCAATCGGCATTTTCGACCGCGTGCAGGCGCCGCCGCGATTCTTCGGCACCATCGTGTTGGAGCGGTGATTCCCCCATTCTCATAACAACAGGAGCATTCCCGTGTGCGCGTTGATGAACCGCCACCCCGGCAACCCGATCATCACCCCGAAGCAACTGCCGTTTGAGGCGTATACGGTGTTCAATGCCGGCGCGGTCCGTTACCAGGGGGACTACCTGCTGCTATTGCGGATCGAAACCCGTGAACGCAAGACGGTTTTCCATATCGCGACCAGTGCGGACGGGGTCAAATTCACCGTCAATCCCGAGCCGATCGACTATCCCCTGAGCGAGACGGAGAAGCGCGGTTCACGGGCGCACCGTTTCGACATGCGGATCACGCCGCTGGACGGTACCTATTATGTCTGCCACGCGGTGTGGCTCGACCCGTGGGGCAGTTGCATCGGCATCGCGCAGACCGATGACTTTGTCCATTTCCGCCAGATCTCGCTGTCGGTGCCGTCAAACCGCAACGCGGTCCTGTTCCCGGAAAAAATCGGCGGCCGGTATGTCCGCCTGGAGCGTCCGCAGAACATCGACGGGGCCGGCACCATGTGGGTGAGCGAATCGCCAGACTTGGTGTACTGGGGCAACCCCCGTCCGGTCGTGCTGCCGTACAGCGAATGGGGCAACCGCAAGAACGGCGCCGGCTGCGTTCCCATCAAGACCCGTCAAGGCTGGCTGGAGATCTATCATGGCACCTGCATGACGGCGTCAACCGAGAACTATCAACTGGGGGCCTGCCTGCTCGACCTCGAAGATCCGTCCAAGGTCATCGCCGCGCCGCGGGAATTCATCCTGGCCGCGGAAGAACTCTATGAATGCGTCGGCCAAGTGCCCAATGTGGTGTTCACCGGCGGCGCCTGCCTGGCCGACGATGGCAAGCTGAA